>NZ_JAELTT010000079.1 GCF_016428975.1 Dyella sp. ASV21 | reverse complement strand
GGGCGCTGACGATCACGTCCACGTTGGGCATGCTGCGCAGCTTGCGCTGAAGCACCTCGTCGGCGCGCAGCTTGCTGTCGAATTCGAGCAGCGTCACGTGGCCCACGATGCCGGCAAGGTCGATGGCTGCCTCCACGCCGGAGTTGCCGCCGCCAATCACCGCCACGCGCTTGCCCTTGAACAGCGGGCCGTCGCAATGCGGGCAATAGGTCACGCCCTTGTTGCGATACTCCTGTTCACCCGGCACGTTCATGTTGCGCCAGCGGGCGCCGGTGGAAAGGATCACCGTCTTGGCCTTGAGCGTGGCGCCATTGGCCAGGCGCACTTCGTGCAGGCCGCCCTCGGTGCTGGCGGGGATCAATTGCTCGGCACGCTGCAGGTTCATCACGTCCACGTCGTATTCGTGCACGTGCTGTTCCAGTGCGGCGGCCAGCTTGGGGCCTTCGGTATAGGGCACCGAAATAAAGTTCTCGATGGCCATGGTGTCCATCACCTGGCCGCCGAAGCGCTCGGCCGCCACGCCCGTGCGGATGCCCTTGCGTGCGGCGTAGATCGCCGCCGCGGCACCGGCCGGGCCGCCGCCCACAACCAGTACGTCGAACGGGGCCTTGGTGTTGATGCGTTCGGCCGCGCGTTCGGCGGCGTTGGTGTCCAGGCGCGCGGCGATCTGCTCGATGGTCATGCGGCCGGCGTCGAACAGCTCGCCGTTGAGGAACACGGTGGGCACGGACATGATCTGCCGCTCGTTCACTTCGTCCTGGAACAGCGCGCCGTCAACCGCCACATGGGTAATGTTGGGATTGAGCACGCTCATCAGGTTCAGTGCCTGCACGGTGTCCGGGCAGCTGTGGCAGGAGAGCGACATAAAGGTTTCGAAGTGGAACGCACCGTCCAGGCTGCGTACCTGCTCGATGACTTCCTGCGTGGCCTTGGAGGGGTGGCCGCCCACTTGCAGCAGGGCCAGCACCAGCGAGGTGAACTCATGGCCGAGCGGGATGCCGGCAAAGCGCACGCTGATGTCGGTGCCGGTACGGTTGATGGCGAACGAGGGCTTGCGCGCATCGTTGCCATCCAGGCGCAGCGATACCTTGTCCGACAGCGAGGCGATGTCCTGCAGCAGTCCCTTGAGTTCCTGCGACTTCTCGCCCTGGTCGAGGGAGGCCATTAGTTCGATCGGGTACACGACCTTCTCAAGGTAGGCCTGCAACTGGGTCTTCAGATCGGCATCCAACATAAGGGGCTCCATCGTTTCTTCGGGTTGAGCGCCATCACCATCCGGACGGGCCGGACGTTGCGAGCACCTGAAATTCGGAAAGCGGACCCGGCGAAGGCCGGGTCCGGGGCGGCCCGATGCAGCGGGCCGCAATACAGGGAAAAGCGGTGGCTTAGATCTTGCCAACCAGGTCGAGCGACGGCTTGAGCGTCTTCTCGCCTTCCTTCCACTTGGCCGGGCACACTTCGCCCGGGTGGGAGGCGACGTACTGCGCGGCCTTCACCTTGCGCAGCAGCTCGGAAGCGTCGCGGCCGATGCCGTTGTCATGGATCTCGCACAGCTTGATCTGGCCTTCCGGGTTGATCAGGAACGTGCCGCGCAGCGCCAGGCCTTCTTCTTCGATCATCACGTCGAAGTTGCGGGTGATGGTGCCGGTCGGGTCGCCGATCATCGGGTACTGCACCTTCTTGATCGCGTCGGAGGTGTCGTGCCAGGCCTTGTGCGAGAAGTGGGTGTCGGTCGAGACCGCGTAGACCTCCACGCCCAGCTTCTGGAATTCAGCGTAATGGTCGGCCAGGTCTTCCAGCTCCGTCGGGCAGACGAAGGTGAAGTCGGCGGGGTAGAACACCACCACGGACCACTTGCCCTTCAGCGAGGCATCGGTCACGTCGACAAACTGGCCATTCTTGTATGCGGTGGCCTTGAACGGTTTGATTTCGGTATTGATCAACGACATCGTTGTTTTTCCGTTAGTTGTGGTTGGTGGAAACGCAAGACTACGGGTTTTGAAGCGATTGATCCAATTGATTGTTGAGATCATGGTCATTGGCCGCGACTATGGATCTTCCGCTTCGCCTACATGGAGGCCGGCTGCCGCGTGAGCCTGCGCTATGGGTATGGGTGCCGCCCCCACCCACGACAAGTCCGCCCGCGGCCACTCCCTAGGTTGGCCGAGGCGACGTAATGACGCAGTGATGCGTTGAGGCGGGTCGCCGTTGTGATCCGTCGCTCTTGCGAAAGCAGGAATCCAGCGCCTTCCGGCGGTTAAGAGGAGCGGCGCAGAAGCAACGAGCCCCCAATCCCGCTTTCAAAAGGCCGTGTCCCGGCAACCGGCGTCAAGCCGCCTTGGCGGCGACACGCCCCATGAGCGATGCCAGATTGAGCAGCATCAAGCTCTGGTGTTCGGCCAGCTCCACCACTTCTTTCATATCGTGCTGCAGCGAGGTGCCTGTCTGGTCCAGCAGCACGCGCGGCACCGGCAGCTTGTCGGCGGCATCCACGGTGACGATGTTCTCCACCGAGTCGACCATCAGGCCGCACTTTTCGCCCTCGTGCTCGACGATCAGGATGCGCGTGCTGGCCACGTCTTCGTACGGCGGCATGCCGTAGAGCGCGCGCAGATCCATGATGGGGATGAGCTTCCTGCGCAGGTTGAGCACGCCACAGACATGGCCCGGAGTGCCCGGCGGCCGGATCAGGTCGGCGGGGAATTCGATGACTTCGCGCAGCTGTTGAATGGGCGCGCCGATCAGGTGCTTCAGGCGGAAGGTGACATAGGTTTCACGCGAGCGGCCACGGCGCGCAGCGGCATCGTTGTTGAGCGTGGCGACATCCTGATAGAGCTCGCGGTGGCCCTGCGTGACCTCATCGATCACCGCATCGCTGAGCAAGGCCTGGGCGTCGAGCAGGATAGTGTGCACACCCTCGCCCGAGCGGATGCATCCGCGGAAAAGACTGGCATGCGTGCGATCAAAGCTTGGCATGGCCAGCAGTTCATCGTCGCTGTGGGCGACGATACTGTCCACCGCATCCACCAGCAGCCCGAAATGCATGTCGTCCTGCTTGAGCACGATGATGCGGCGCTCATCTTCCTCCCCCTCGATGTCGGGGGCGGCCGCGTCTTTCGGGGGCAGGGCCAAAAAACGGCCGAAGTCGATCACCGGCATCGTATTGCCGCGCAGGTTGAGTATGCCCAGGCACAACGCGCTGGCCAGGACGGACTTTTGCAGTTCCGGTACGCGAATGATTTCGTGGATGGCGCTCATCGGGAGCGCCAGTTTGGCGTTGCCCACGCGGAACGACACGCATTGGGTGCGTTGGCTTTGCGCTGCCCGTGCGCGCGCGGCTTCCTGTTCGCGCTGCGTGTCGTGGTTGAGTCGCGGCAGGTCCTGCAGCTGGGCCAGGGCTTCGTGCGACAGGATCTGCAGGATGCGGTTGCCGTTATCCAGCTTGAGCACGCCGCCGATCAATTCCTTGCTGTCCGCGGGGCGGCCAAAGTCGATCTTGAGCTCGCCCGGCACGCGCAGTATCTCTCCGGTGCTGTCGAACAGCAGGCCGACCTTGGTGTGGTGGGCGTCGATGATGGCGATCTTGGCGCCATCGGGCACGTCGGCATGGCCAAGCTGCAACAGCTCGCGCAAGCGCACGATCGGGATAAGCGTGCCGCGCAGGTTGAATAGACCCAGCAGGAACGAGGGCGCCAGCGGCACCGTGGTGATGTCGCTGGGATAGCTCACCACCTCCTGCAGAGAGGTGACGGACAGCACCAGTTCGGTGCCGGCCAGGTGGAACGATCCGAACAGTTCGGCGGCTTCGTGCTTGTCTGCAAAAGCGCTGGGTTCCATGGCGAAGGTCCTGTCAGTGAGAGCGGGCGATGGTCTTGACCAGATAGCGATGCTGGGCGCAATCGATATGCAGCTGGCGCCCGGACAGGCCGCCCACGTCCACATGGATAACGCGGATACCCGCCGCGGCGACCAGTCGTTGCGCCACTTCGGCGTTCTGCTCGCCGATCATGCCGTGCCGTGGCGGCTGCTTGTGCTGCACCATGCAGGCGCCACCGGCAATGACGGCCTCGATCTGCGGGCGATCCGGCTCGCGGATGCGCATGAGTGCAAGCAGTGAGGGCACCGCGTCGGTAACGTATTTGGCGCTGATGCTCTGGTGCGAAGTGGGCGACTCGGGAAGCAGGCAGTGCGCCAGGCCATAAATGCCCTTTTCGCGCCACAGAAAGCCGATGCCCACGCACGAGCCCAGCGTGGTGCGCAGCAGGTCGCCTGTGCGGCCGACGGCAACCTGGCACATGTGTACCACTACTTCGCGGCTATCAGGCATGGGTGGTTACCCGGTTGCGATAGACCAGCGGCTGCATGAACTCAAAGCCGGTGTTGAGACGTGTCAGCGATTCCGATTCGCCGATGATCAAAATGCCGCCCGGTGCCATGGCCTTGCGCACCTGCGCCAGCACGGCTTCCTGTCCGGCTTCGTCGAAGTAGATCAGCACATTGCGCAGCAATACCAGGTCCATGCGAGCGGGCTCCAGCAACGGCTTGAACAGGTTGTGCTGGCGAAAGCTGATGGACGCTCTTGCGGCCGGCGCCATTTCACCGCGTTCGCCCTGCATGCGCATGTAGCGTTCGAGCATCGCGGGATGTGAGCGGCGCAGCCCTTCCAGGTTGCGGCCCTGGTAGATGCCGGCCGAGGCGTCGCGCAGCACCTGGCTGGAAATATCGGTGCCCAGGATGCGGTAGCGGAACAACGGGTGGGTGAGGCGAAACTCCTCGAACAGCATGGCGCAGGAGTAGCCCTCTTCACCGCTGGAGGCCGCCGCCGACCACACCTGCAGGGTGCTGCCGCGATGTTTTTCCGCCCATTCCGGGAGAAAACTCTGCTTGAGATAGTCCCAGATGCGTGGCGTGCGGAAGAAGGTGGTCTCGTTGGTGGTCACCAGGTCGATGAAATGACCCACTTCCTCGGCCTCGCCTTCCAGTAGCGCCAAGTAGTCGCGGTAGTCGGCCAGCGCCAGCGTTTGAAGACGGCGGCGCAGTCGACCGTGGAGCAGGGCCCACTTGCGGTCCGTCATCACGATTCCGGTATGCCGGCGCACCCGTTCGAACAGTGCCTGCTGGGTGCTGCGGTCAACCTCGACATCAATGTCCATGGGCGCGCTCATGCTCAGACCACGAAGCGATCGACGGTGGTCTTCAGCTCACCCGCACCCTGCATCAGCTTGGTCGTGGAGCGGGCGATGGTGTCGCAGGCGGCCGCCGATTTCTCGGTTTCCTCGGCGACCTGCTGGATGGCGTTGGCGACTTCGCGGGCGGCGATGAGCTGCTCGTCGGCGCCACAGGAGATCTCGGAGATGGCCTGGGTGGTACGGCTCACCCCGCCCAGGATCTTCTCGAACGCTTCGCCGGCCTGCTTGGAGATGTCGCTGCCTTGCGACACACGCTTGACCGATTCGTTGATGAGTTTGGAGATTTCCTTGGTGGCCTGCGATGAGCGCTCGGCCAGCTTGCGCACCTCATCGGCGACCACGGAGAAGCCCAGGCCATGTTCGCCGGCGCGGGCCGCTTCGATGGCGGCGTTGAAGGCCAGCAGGTTGGTCTGGCTGGCGATCTCGCCGATCACCTTGATGATCTCGCTGATGTCCTCGGAGGACTTGTTGATCAGCTCCATCGATTCGATGGACTTGGTAATGGCCTTGGAGCCGCGCTCGGCTTCCTGCTGGGTATCCTTGGCCAGTTGATCCGCGCTGCGTGAATTGTTGGCGATGGAGTTGATGGAGGCGGTGAGCTCCTCGATGGAGGCGTTCATTTCTTCCACCGTGGCGCCCAGCAGCTGCGCGCCACTGGCCACGCTGTTGGCGCGGTTGGCGATGTCTTCCGATGAGCCGGAGAAGCCGCTGGCCGATTCCACCACCTTGCCGATTACGCCGCGCAGGTCGGCCATCATCTGTTTGATGCCTTCGGCGAGCTGGTCGATCGGGTCGTCGCCCATAACCTCGATATTGGCGGTAAGTTCGCCGCCGGCGGCACGCTTGACCACATCGAGCAGGGCGGCCACCTTGCGCTGGTCGTCTTCGGCGCGGCGCTTCACCGACTCTTCCAGCTCCACCTGGGCGGTGACATCGCTGGCGAATTTAACGACCTTGGCCACGCGACCGTTGACGTCGTATATGGGATTGTAGGTGGCCTGGATCCAGATCACCTTGCCGCCCTTGCCGACACGCTTGTAGCGGCCGCCATCGAATTCGCCGCGATTGAGCTTGGCCCAAAACTCGGCGTACTCCTGGCTGGCGGCATGGCTTTCCTCGCAGAACATGCGATGGTGCTTGCCTTTGATCTCGTCCAGGCGATAGCCCATCGTCTGCAGGAAGTTCTCGTTGGCCTTGAGTACGTGGCCGTCGAGATCGAATTCGATCACCGCCTGCGCCTTGTCGATGGCATCCACCTTGCCCTGGTATTCGGCGGTCTGCTGGCGTGCTGCCGTCACGTCGGTGGCGAACTTGATGATCTTGTACGGCTTGCCCTTTTCATCGAGCACCGGGTTGTACGAAGCGTTGATCCAGATCTCGCGGCCGTCGCGCGCAATGCGCTTGTACTCGCCCTGGTCGAACTGGCCGCTGCCGAGCTTCTCCCAGAATTTCTTGTAGGCGGTGCTGGCTGCGTACTGCGGCTCGCAGAACATGCGATGGTGCTGGCCCTGGATCTCTTCCAGCGAATACCCCATGGCTTGGAGGAAGTTTTCGTTGGCTTGCAGAATCTTGCCCTTCAGGTCGAACTCGATCACTGCCTGAACGCGATTGAGTGCAGCGCTCACGGCCTGCAGCTCCTCATGATTGAGGACTGCCTCGGAAATCGCTTCATTGCCCATGTGAATAGCCTCGGTTTCCAGATCGCGCAGAATGGCCGCGCACCATTGATGATGGTTACTTCTGGAGCAGTAACGGCTCGCCCGGCTCCCTCCGGGTAGACCCTTCCTTGAAGCGTCCTGCCGAGCGTGTGCGGTGCGAGGCCGGTGTGCTGGCGCTTACTCCTTGCGCGAGCGTCGGCTGGAGCCGCTGGCTACAACCCCCTTGTCGCGGCTTCGGCCAGTCGCGCTAGAACTTGATAGGGCCCGCATGGCAAGTGCCGTGATTGGCCTGTTTATGAGAGATTCGTCACAGATAGGGGCTATTGTCGTACCGGGTAGTGCATGTATTGGCTTTGTGAGGCGTAGGCGTGGCGTAAGCGCGACTTTCATCCCGGACTACGTCTTGCATGGGCGTTCGCCGCGCAACATGCTGTGTGGGCGGGTTCGCCCACACCGTTGGCATGGCAAGTCGGGGCGGCTTTCCGGGTTGGCCGTAGGGGCTGCCGGTCAGGTTCACGCATGCGTCGGCTCGTTCGTTCTTGCGCTGGTGGTTGACCAGGGCCAACCGATGGTTTGTGACTATCCTGGTTCATGCACGGGTCCGTTTCTCAGGTGGCCGTGGGGGTGAAGCGTGCTGGTTTGGTCTTGTTACGGGCTTGCCGAGGTGGGCTGTTCGCGGGTAACCCGGTGCCGGTAGCGTGGTTTGCGTCGGGGCGAGAAGGAGCAGGCAATGCAGTCAGCTTCCGCGGTAGGTGAGCCGGTTGCCGGGAGCGCGCGGCGGCGATTGGCGTCGATCGGCGTGATCGTCTTGGTAGCCAGTATTTTTGGCCTCAGCTACAGCTTGTCGGCGCCGCTGATTGCCATGACGCTCGAGCGACGCGGTTTCAGCAGCGGATTGATCGGTGCCAACGCGGCCATGCATGCGCTGGGCGTGCTGCTGATTGCGCCGGCCATGCCGGCCATCGCCACGCGTCTTGGCGCGCGCGGGCTCGCCGGGCTGGCGCTTGTGGGCACGTCCATCGTGCTCGCCAGCTTTACGGTGATTACCAGTGTGTTCTGGTGGTTCGCTCTGCGCGTGATGCTGGGCGCCGCCGCCGAGGCATTGTTCGTCATGTCTGAAACGTGGACCAATGCGCTTAGCACCGAGCAGTCGCGCGGCCGCACCATGGCGCTTTATACGGCGTCGTTGTCGCTGGGCATGGTGCTGGGTCCGGCTTTGCTGGCTGTGCTTGGCGTGAGCCGCGTGGCCTTTCTTGTGGGTGCGGGCATTTCGCTGGGCGCGGTGGTGTTTCTGCTGATGCCGTGGGTCATCGCTCCGCCGCAGGCGCGCCCGGAGAAAGCGCAGCCGCTGCGCTATGCCCGGATGGCGCCGGTGGCCATGGCAACCACCGTGCTCAATGCGGGGGTGGAAACGGCGGGGCTGTCGTTCATTGGGCTCTACGCCACCGCGCAGGGCTGGTCCGAGAGTCAGGCCATGCGCTTGATCTCCACGCTGATGCTGGGAGCCATCCTGATGCAGTTGCCCATTGGCTGGCTGGCCGACCGCATGGATAAGCGCACGCTGGTGTGCCGGCTCGCCTTTATTTCCGCGGCGGGAGCGTTGCTCTGGCCGTTTGCGCTCAGTCAGCCGTGGCTGGCGTATAGCCTGGTTTTTGTGTGGGGTGGGCTATTCGTCGGCATCTATACGGTGATGCTGGCGATGGTGGGTAGTCGCTTCGAGGGCAACGACTTGATTGGTGTCTACGCCGTGATGGGCATGGCCTGGGGCCTGGGGGCGCTGGTCGGGCCGTCGCTGGCGGGCGTGGCCATGGGCCTGAGTGCGCTCTATGGACTGCCTGGCGTGATTGCGCTGGCCTGTTTGTTGTTTGCGGTGTGCGTAACGCGCTCGCGTAGCGCTACCTGATCGCCGGGACACTTCGATGATTCGACTCGTACTGATCTTGCTGGGTGCCGATTTCATTCGCACACGCTGGCCTTGGCTGGCGATTACCGGCTTGCTGTGGTCGTTGATGGGGGCTGCCATCTTTGTCGATGCCCTGGATGGAGTGTCGTATTTCCCTATCCATGTGTTTGGCTATCTGCTGCTGATCGAGGCGGTGGTGACCCTGGTGGTGTCCTCGCCAAGGCCGGGGGCTTCCACCGTATTGCGAAAGGCGCGCGGCGCCGCGTTTCTGGTGCTCGGCCTGCTGATCGTGGATCGGCATCATGCGGCGGAGGTGGTGTTGGCCATGGCGTTTGGCCTTGGCTTTCTCGTCGATGGCGGATTTCGCGTGGCTTCGGCACTGGTGGTGCGGTTTCCGGGATGGCGGTTGTCCTTGCTCACGGGCGTGTTCGAAGTGCTGTTCGCCGGCTTTATGTTCGAGCCTTATCCCACGTTCTATGCGGGCACGGTGCCGTACTGCATCGGCATGGGGCTCTTTCTCTCGGGCCTGGGTTTGTTTCGCCAGGCTGTGCGCCTCAAGCGACTTCCCACGGATACGGCCCTGTCGGTGCTGCTGACCCAGGCGCTGCCGGGGACGCAGGCGCTTGCCCTCGATCCGCGCGACGCGACCATCGCCGGTGATCTGGTGGTGCATGTCTGGACGCCTGCCGGCTCGGTGGCGGATGTGGTGCCCCAGCCACTGGTGGATCGTTATATCGCGGCGATCGACGCCAAGGGCGTGGTGTCTACGGGGCATGCCGCGCTGGTGTGTCCGCCGGATATCTATGCCAGTCACTATCCGGCCATCGAGATCGACCGCAGCGGAGGGGACTTCATCCACATGCTTCGCGCCACGGCGGAAAACAATGTGGAAGGGCGATTCCAGCCCTCCTATGCCGAAGAGGCGGCCGGCTGGTGCGATTCCACCGCGCAGGTTCGCTTTGCCGAGTACGACCGTGCACGGCTCGTCGCGTTCTGGCGCCGCTACCGCGAGGACACCACCTACAACCTGACGCATCGCAATTGTTCCAGCACGGTCGCCCATTGCCTGGAAGTCGCCCTGGAAGGCTACGTCGTGCGCGACAGCGGCGGGTGGCGCGCTTTTGTGCGCACCGTCTTCAATCCCGAATTGTGGTTCGCGGCACAACTGCGCAAACGCGCCGAAGCCATGGCCTGGACGCCGGGCCTGGTGCTCGACTATGCCCGGGCCCTGCACGCTGCCATCCATCCCGCGCCCTGGGGCTGGGCCAGCCTGGTGGATGGCGTCGTGCGTGCGTGGCGCTACGGCAAGCTGGTGTGGCGCAAGCAACCCATCCCGGGCATCGAGGCCGCCGCGGCGACGCTCGATGCGCTGCGGCGCGAGTCAAAGCACGGTCCGTAACCGGCTTTTCGCCGGCTACCCGGGCGGGAGAAAATCGAGGGCTCGCGACCATTGGTCACGCGCTATTGCGCCTGCCCCTTGCGAGTGTTCGCGGTTGCCGGAGAAGGGGCGCGTGCGGGGCGGTTGGCCAGTCGTTCCAGCGTCTCCAGCGGTAGCGCCTGCGCCAGCGCGCGATAGCCCGCGTCGTTGGGGTGTAGATGGTCGCCACTGTCCTGGCTGGCAAGCAGGCGCGCGGGGTGCGATGGGTCACGCAGGATCTGGTCGGCATCCAGCAACGCATCGAAGGCTTGGTCCTGGCGTATCCAGGCGTTGACCTGTTGGCGAATCGCCTCCTTCGCCGGCGTCGAGTAGCCGGGGAGGCTGGCGTTCTCGAAGGGAGGGATGGTGGTTCCGATAATGCCGACCCCGTGTTGATGGGCCAGGGCAATGAGTCGCCGATAGCCGGCGATAAGCGCGTTGGCATCCACGGTTTCGCCAGAAGGGTCCAGCGCATGGACGAAGCCGATGTCGTTGCTGCCCATGCGCACAATCACCACCGTCACGCCGGGTTGGTCGAGCGCGTCGCGGGAGAAACGCGTAAGGCCGGCCTCGCCCAGCGCCTGGCCGTAAGGGGTTCCACGGGGGCTGTCGCGCAGCAAGCGGTTACCGATCAGGCCGGCGTTGAGCACGGCGACGTGCTTGCCGGCTTGCTGCAGGCGCGCGGCCAACGCATCCGGCCAGCGTTGATTCGCATCCGGCGTCGATCCGTCTCCGTCGACCGTGGAGTCGCCGAACGCCGCCACGGCAAAGAGGGGCGGGGCGGCCTCCACGTCGATGCCTGAAAGGAAAGGCCACATGTCCAGGCGGCGGGCGACCGGGAAATGCGCGTCGGCGACCGCATTGCCCGGTTGCGATACGTAGCTGGTTTGCTGGGCGAGTATGTGCACCGTCGTGGCTGACGTGGCCTTGGGCAGATACAGGCTCACCGACAGGTCGCTGAGTGGGGTAATCGCCACCCGCACCGCGTCACTCCAAACCGTGGCGTGCGCAGGGATGACCACCGATGCGTGCCCGTGAAACGTCAGCGCCCGGTCGGAGTCGGGGTCGATATCCGCGTCGTGCGTGCGCCGGGCAACGTGCGCCGCGCCTATCGTCAGCGGGGTGTCGCCATCGAGGTTGGACAAGCGGATGCGAGCCTGTGTGCCGCCTGCGCTGACGTGCGCGATCAGGCGCAAGCTTTGGGCTTCATAGTGATCCACGGCATGCGGCAAGGGTGGTTGCGGCGATGCGATCCAGGTGCTTACCCATGCGTCGGCGGGGTGGGCGGCATCCGCGCTCGCCATGTCCGGGGCCATGCAGGCGATCCACGCGGTCAGCACAAGTCGTCTAAGTACCTGCAGCGGTGCGCAACGGCAGAGCGGTTCACGGGGTGTCATCGGTGACAGGTCCTCGGGTTGTGGCATGCATGAGGGTAGCGGGCGGTGGCGACGTGCCCGTGAGCAGGCGTCGCGACAAGAACTTTCGAAAGAAGATCGGAAATGCGCAGTGCGTAAGGCGGCTTCCCGTAGGGCAGGCGTTGACCGTGACTTGCTGGGAACATGCGCGCCGCTTCGGTCCCAGAGACCCCGCCGTTGGGGCCGTGATACATGATGTAACCTCCGCTTCCAGGCGTCGTCGTCCAGGGGCATCGTGTGGTTTGCCGGGCACGAAAGTCCTGAAGCGGTGCTGATATATCCCTGAAAAGTTCTGAAACCTTCTTGAGTTCAGCCACGGTCAGACCACGAGTCCTATGGATCAGCCTGAAGACGCCCCTTTTCATGTCGGCACCTGGTTGGTCGATCCGGCGCTCGGTCAGATAAGCCGCGATGGCGAGGTGGTTCGGCTCGACGCGCGCGCGATGCGGCTGCTTCAGTGTCTGGCAGGGCGCGCCGGTGCGGTGGTGAGTCTGCAGGAGCTGCTCGATCACGTGTGGGCGGGAACCATTGTCAGTCCCGACTCCGTTTACCAGGCGATTGCCTCCCTGCGTCGTTCATTAGGCGACGATCCCAGGCAGTCGAGCTATATCGCCACGGTGCCACGGTTGGGTTACCGCATGGTCGCTCACGTCGTCAAAGGCGCGGCCGGCGGGAACGGTGCTGCGCTTGAGCCAACAGTGCATCCGGTGGAGGTTCTCGCGAAAGCGGTCGCACGCAAGCGCCATCGGCTTTGGCTGGCCGCGGCGTGCGTACTGACGGTGGCTCTGGCGCTCTATACGGTGCTGAAGCCCTTGGGGGCGGACTCGTATGTGGGGACCGCAGAGAAATGCGTTGCCGTATTGCCTTTCCGGGATATGACCGACGCCATGGACGAAGAGCCTTTCGCCGATGGCATGACCGAGCAGCTCATCAATACCCTGAGCAGCATTCCGGGGGCGCATGTGCCCTCGCTGACCTCCTCGCTCTACTTCAAGGGCAAGCAGGCGACGATCGCCGAGATCGCCCAGAAGCTCGGCGTCGCCTACGTGTTGGAGGGGAGCGTGCGCAAGTCCGGCAACACGCTGCGCATTACCGCGCAGTTGATTCGCGCCGATGGCGGCTATGTGGTGTGGTCCAGCACGTATGACCGGCCCACGAACGACCTTCTGCTGGTCCAGAGTGACATCGCCACCCAGGTGAAACATGCGCTGGAGGCATCCTTGAGGCAGCCGGGTCCGGGTGGCAGCAGCTGAGCGTACGACGAAGCCGGCTCTTTCGAGGTGGAAGGGTGACAGCAGGTGAGTCGCGGCGCAGCATGGACATAGGGTGATGCCACCCGATCTTTACGCCGCCCTTTGAGTCGCATCCGCCATGCACGATCGCCGCCGGTTTTCTTCCGGGTCCACACCGCTAGCCTGAAGGAGTCGTCGCCATGTACGTCGCCGGTCTGGTTATTCCCGTGCCCGAGGACAAGATGGAAGCCTACCGCCGATGGGCGGAGAACGGGGCACGCATCTTCAAGGCGCACGGCTGCCTGGAGATTGTCGAATGCTGGGAAGACTTCGTCCCAGACGGCAAACTTACCGACTTCCGGCGTGCCGTGGCGGCGAAGGAAGGCGAGAAGATTGTCTTCACCTGGCAAATCTGGCCCGACAAGGCGAGCCTCACCGCCGCCGAGGAAAAAATGCACGCGGATGGCAGCCTGGAAACAACCAACGAGCCGCCCTTCGATGCAAGGCGGCTTATTCTGGGCTGCTTCGAGCCACTCTTTGTGATGGGCCGAAGTTGAGCGCCGGCCCAGGATCTACGATCTTTCGATCCACTTACACCAACGGTTGGATGATGCCGCGCTAAGCGTCGGCCAATGCAAGCGCGTAGCGCGCCTTGGGTGAGCTGTGCATGGTTGGGTGCGCATCGTGCAGCCACTCCAGCCACTCGGACAACACGATCAGGTTCCATAGGCCGCGCGCGTGATCGTTGTGCTTGCGCAGATGCTCGTTCAATAGTTCCATGGCCGCTTGATTGCTGATGCCGGCCCTGTTGAGTGCAGGACTGGAAAGCTTGGTGCGTGCCCATGCGTGCAGTGGTCCGCGTAGCCACCGGCCAAGCGGCACTGATAGGCCGCGCTTGCGACGATAGATGACCGAGTCGGGAAGGTACTGGCGGGCGTAGGTTTTCAGGAAAGCCTTGGTGGTGATGCCCTGGATGCGCGCAGTGAGCGGCAGCGTTGCCGCGAACTCGATAACCGCCTGGTCCAGAAATGGCGCCCGGATCTCCACGCCGTGACACATGCCGCCTCGGTCGGCCTTGGCCATCAGTGCGTCGGGTAGCGAATGGGAAAAGTCATAGCGCTGGATCGCGTCCATCAACTGGCTGGATTCGTGGGCCGTGTAGTCGGCCGGATAGCCGATGCCTAGGCGGTCCATCCATGCAGGGCTTAGGTTGGCCGTCCACAGTAGGTGCCGAGCCAGCCCGTCGAGGGCCTGGCCATCGACGAACTTCTTCAGAAGGAACGTGAGAGAAACCTTCTGTTCGCTGATCGGCAGCGCATCGACGATACGCCGACAGGCCGTGCGCACGGACAAGGGAAGCTTGTCATAGTGTGTGGCCATGCGGGCGCCAAGGTAAGTGGGATAGCCCCCGAAGAGTTCGTCCGCACCTTCGCCGGCCAGCAGCATTTTCACGTCTAGCGAGGCGCGTTTGGCGACCGCGGAGAGCGGCAGCCATGCCGGGTCGGCCAGCGGCTCGCCGGTGGTTCTGATCAGGTGCCTTAAACCGTCGGGAATATCAGCGGGACCGATCGTGACAGACGTGAATCCGCAGGATAGGTGCCGTGCGATGGCTTGGGCATCGTTGCCCTCATCGAACGATGCCTCATCGAAGCGAATGCAATAGGCATGCAATGGCTGGTGCGGTCGCAGGTCGCGCGCTACGGCGGTAATCAGTGAGGAATCGAGGCCGCCGCTGAGTAGTACGCCATAGTCAACGTCGATATCGGTCTGTAGTGTGATGGCCTGCCGGAAGCGCGCGTCGAACTCGGCGATACTCGGCGCAATCTGTTTCACCCGGCCCAGCGGAGGCAGCCAGTAGCGCAGGCGTCGGGTGCTTTGGCCCTCCCATACGATCGCTTCGCCCGGGCAAACCTTGAAATGGCGCATGAGCAAAGTCCATTGGGCGGGACAGTAGCCGGATCGCACGTAGTACGGCAGTGTGTGCGTATCCAACGTGATGGGGCTTGGTGCGCCAGCCACCATGGCGGCCAGTTCCGACGCGAAGCTGACACCGTGATCGGTAATCGAATAATACAAGTGGCGTTCGCCGGAGCGATCCCTCGCGAGGATCAGTTGTTGCTTGCGCGCATCCCATAGGGCGATGGCAAAGGCGCCCCGAAGCTCATCCAGGAACGCCAAGCCTTTCTCAAGATAAAGTGGCGCCAGCACCGCGATGTCGCTGCTACCCTCGATAAGGTGGCCGGCCGCTTCCAGTGAGTGGCGCAGTTCTCGATGGTTGTCTATTTCTCCATTGCAGGCGACCACGATGCCCGCTTCGTGGATGAACAGCGGCGGCTGAACCTGATCCGTGCCTCGGATGGCAAGCCGGTTCGCGCCCAGCGCAATATCGCGGCTTGCGTACTCGGCCTGGCCATCGGGCCCGCGGTGAGTCATGGCGGACAACATGGCGCGTACCCGGCCTATAGCTGTGCCGTGGGTATCCGCTTGGTTTCGAATCAGGACGCCACCAATACCGCACATCGTCGTTGGTCTCGCTTGCGTTGGACGTTAGTTGGTTCAGTGGTGTGCCAGTACGAGCGCATCACCGCGCCAGTGCCCCATGCGTTGCAGGTTGGGTGTGCACTCGCGGATCATCGTGTCCACGTACATGTCAGGCAGCTCACGATCGATAACAATCAGGGCATTGCCCTGTGCTTCGATCGCCGCACAGAGTTGCGCCGGCGCCTGTGCCGAAAGGCCGGATACCCCATAAATGGGCTTGTTCAAATACAGCCGCACGCCCCAGGGGGTTTGCTCCTCCACGGCATAGGTGTCGTCGTTGTCTTCCAGAAAGATCACGGCGGAGTAGTCGGATGAGACGATCTGTGCGGCGATTTCACCGGCGGCGCGTTGATTGTCGTCCCTGGAGGTGATGCCGTAAGCCGCGTAGCCCTTGACCGCCAGCAGTAGGCTGATCCAGCCCGCCAGTACGCCCTGCGTGCGGCTGTTGCGAAGGTCGAACGTGTATTCCAGTCGCGAGGCAGCTAGGAGTGCCAGGGGGGCGAAGAGAGGAAGCAGGTACAGCGGAAGGCGCGATTGCGAAAGACAGAAGATGATCAGCGGGATGCCAAACCAAAGTGTTAGAAAAAGCGTGAGGGAACGCTCGCGGCGCAGCCGCCGCCAGGCGGCTGGCTGGCACGTATCCCTCAAGGCGGTGAAAAGGCTTCGCCACCAGGGCAGCGTGCCAACAACCAAAACGGGCAGGTAGACCAAGGCCCAGCCCATCGCGCCTGCATGGCGTCGATGCATGGAGGTGAATATGCGTCCGTAGACTTCATCGTGAAGGAAATAGTGCAATAGCCACGGATAACGCAGCATCGCCAGCGCATACCAGCCAAGTCCGATCAATACGAAGATGGCCACGCCAATCGGATGAAACAAGCGGACCAGCGCGCGCCAATCTCCGCATACTACGGAAAACACCGTGATGGATAGCAGCGGCAGCAGCCCTGGCGGGCCCTTGGTAAGAAAAGCCAAGCCAAAGCCAAGCCACATCACAGCTGGCCCAAGGCGACGTTTTGCTTCGTGTTGCGGCCACGTCGCAAGCACGAACCCCAGTACGGCGAGCGTCTCGAACAAGGTCAACAGCACGTCGGTGCTGACGATATTGGCGGTGAGGTAGGGGAAGGCCGTGGTGGCGTAGATAAGAGACGGTAGCCACGGCTTGTTCGGGCTGGCTCGTCGCCCCATCAGAAACAGCAGTGCCAGCGTGACGACGAAGCAGAGCGCATACGGGGTGCGCGCGGCCCATGTGGTTCGGCCAAACACATGCAGCGACGCGGCAATGACCCAATAGGTCAACGGAGGTTTGGAGAAGTTCAGCTCGGCCGGGCTATAGGCGGGCGCCAGATAATTGCCTGAATCCATCATCTGTAGCGCAACGCCCACGTAGCGCCCTTCGTCGGGGCTCCATAAGCCACGAGAGCCTTGGAAGACAAGGGTCAGGTAAAGCCCCAGCAAGAGGATCCACCAGAGCGGCCGATGGTCACTGCGGGCTTGCGTGTCCGTGCCGTCAGCCTTGGCGTTCAGCTCGCCAATCATGAGTGATGTCCGTCCTTTTGGGTGACGGCCGCGGGAGGGGGCGGCGGCTCGTCAGCGTGCGGCTTGCGCAGAATCATCTGGAGATTTCGTGCGAAAACCATCAAGCTCAGCGCCTCGCCTGCGATGAATACCGGATCGCGCCGGTGAATCGCATAGGCAAGAATAAGGACGCCTGCCGCCACGCTGATCTGCCAGAACACGCGAGGGAAGCGGCTTTTGCCAATGATTTCGCTGTGGATCCACTGCACGGCAAAGCGGACACCGAACAGCACTTGACCGACCAGGCCGGCAGCCAGCCACATCGAGCCCGTATCGAAGTGGCTCATCGCGGTCGTCCGCTGAGGCTTGCGCGTTCTTCGCGCAAGCGCAGCTCCACATTGCGCAAGTACACAAACAAGCCAAAGGCCTGCCCGATGATGAATACCTGTCTCTTATACACATCTGACGCTGCCGACGACAACGTTCAAAAAGGGGGGGGGGGGGGGGGGGGGGGGGGGGGGGGGGGGGGGGGGGGGGGG
>NZ_JAELTT010000078.1 GCF_016428975.1 Dyella sp. ASV21 | reverse complement strand
GCCGCCTGGGCGGTCGCCGTTTCGGCCTGCACGCGCATCAAATGTGCTTGTGCGGGACTGAGCATGATCAGCCCTTGCTCCAGTCGCCGAACTCGATGTTCTCGACCAGCACCGCCAAGCCGTTGTCTTCGACCACGTAGGCGTCGTTGCTCGATTCGTAGTTGGCGATGCGGTTGCGCTTGGGCTCATCGATCATCTGGCGACGGCGGCCACCCGTCTGGTAGTAGATCGAGAGATTGTCCGGGCGGGTGATGAGGATGGAGGTGGCCGGGAAGAACGGCACCACCAGGCCGGACAAGCCGCCGATACTGCGCTGACTCACCAGCAGCTGGGATGCCAGTTCATCGGTCGCGCGCTGGTCGCGATTGAGGGTCGGGAAGTACTTGTCGTGCATCAGCTTGCGACCAACGATCACGCGCAACCCAGTGTCTTCCTGGTACCAGGGGTCCAGCAGGGTCATGGCGTCGTACACCAGGGCATCGAGGTTGGCATAGTCGCCACCGGGGCCGACGCGTACCTTGCCTTCGGTCTTGCCGCGCGACATGACACGGGCCGGTGCCTGCTCGCGCAGGTTCTGGAGCCATCCCTTGTTGACGTCTTCCAGCATCGGGTACTTGCTGAGGTCCGTCTCGTCGGCGACCTTGATGCCGTTCCAGCCGATCATGATGCGGTCCAGTGCCTGGCGTTGTGCGATGGCGATGGACAGGCGCGTCTGGAAGTCCTGGAACTTGGCCCAAGCATCGAGCAGGGCGTAGGGGAATGCCGTGTCGAAGTTGGTTTGCGCGCACTGGTACTTGCGGCTCTTGAGATCGCTGACATTGCGAGGGTTGCGATCTTTCGTGTTGGTGTCGGTGCGGCTCGCAATCGGACCGGACGGACCCAGGCGCAGCTTCTCGCCAGACGCTTCGGTGACGCCCGGCATGTTGATCATCTGGAGGAATGCGCTCGATTCCTGGATGGCCGTTTCCAGGCGCTGCTGGATGGTCGGCTCCACGGAAAACTGCACGGTGGCGTCCGGGACACTATTCAGCTCTGCAATGCGCGCGGTGAGCTGGTTGAAGACAAGGCGGGTGGGGTTCTGCATGGTTCCCTCGGGGTGTGTTTGGTGGGTGTTGGCGCGTGCGCTACGCGTCAGAACTGGGTCTGCGTGGCGTGGCTGCCATCAGCGGCGGGGCGCGGGTTGCCCGGCTTCTCGGTGCTGTTGAACAGCTTCTCCAGGGCGTCCAGACGCGCGCCATACTCGCCCAGCTGGGTGGCATTGGCCTTGATCTGGCCATCCACGGTCTGGAATTGACGGGCGGTGCTCTGGCTCTGCGCTTCGCCGTGCTCGGCGACTTCCTCGACCGCAGCGGCCAGGTCGTTGAAGCGGGCGTCATCGGTCGCGTGCTTGGCGGCGAACATCTTTTTGATGCGGGCCAGTACGCCGGGTGCTTCGGTCGATTCGTCCACGAACTCCAGCTCGGCTTCTTCCGCTGCCGTGAACAGGTTCTCGGGGTTCTGTTTGCGGGCCTTGAATGGACTGGCGTCCGGGTTCTTGGCCGCAAACTCCAACATTTCGGTGCCCAGGCTGGCCGGGTTGTCGGTGACTGCCAGGCCGATCAGGTAGGCCTTGCCGCTGTCGGCAAACTTGGTGTTGACCTCCATGGAGGTGAATACCTTCTGGCCCTTCTTGGTCATGGCCACCAGGTCTTCGGTGGGCGTGATGACGGCGAAGAGCTGCAACTTGCCCTGGTCGTTCGTGGCCGTGCTGAGGGACTCGACAAAGCCGTAGTTGCGGAACGGGCTATCCGGGATGATGCCGCGATAGTGTTCCAGGTTGATGGTGGCGGTGTACGTGGCCGGGTCGTAGCTTTCGGCCATCTGCGTCAGCCAGGCGCGCTCGATGGTGCGCCCGTCAGCGGTAGCGCCCTCGGTCGCAATGCGGAACTTCTTGGACTTCTTTGCCATGCGGCAATGCCTCGGTAGGTGGTGGGATCGGTGCTAGGTGGCCAGCATCGGGAGCACCGCCACCACCGGCAACGCGCGGTGGTTCTGTACACATCACGCTAGAACCGGCGACAAGCGAGCGGTGGCGAATCGATCCCTACGCTGTCGCGCATGCTCTTACCTCCTGTTGCCACCGATCCCCGCACCATTGCGCGCAGCCTTTACTTTCAAGGCTGGAGCGTCACGGCCATCGCCGCGCAGATCGGCCTGGCGCGTCCCACCGTAGAGTCGTGGAAACAACGCGACGGCTGGGCCTGCGCCAAACCCATCGACCGGGTTGACGCCGTGCTAGAAGCACGGCTGTGTCAGCTCATTGCCAAGGAGCGAAAGGACGCGCACGACTTCAAGGAGATCGATCTACTCACGCGCCAAGTGGAACGCATCGCCCGCGTGCATCGCTACGAGGCGCCCGGTGGCCATGAGGGCCATCTCAACCCGAACGTAGCCAACCGCAATGCGGGTCCGAAAAAGAAGCCCATAGCGAATGAGTACAGCCCGGAGCAGGCCGCACGCCTCCGCGAAGCGTTCATGGACTCGCTCTTTGAATATCAGCGGTCTTGGTACAACGCCGGCCTCACGGAGCGTATCCGCGCCATTCTCAAGTCACGCCAGATCGGCGCCACCTGGTACTTCGCACGCGAAGCGCTGGTGGACGCGATCGACACGGGGCGCAATCAGATTTTCCTATCGGCGAGCCGATCTCAGGCGAATGAATTTCGCAAGTACATGGTCAGCTTTGCCATGGAGGCTGCTGGCATCGAGCTAAAGGGCGGTCGAGACACGCCCATCATCCTGCCGAACGACGCCAACCTTTACTACCTGGGCACCAACTCGCGCACTGCCCAGGGCTATCACGGCAATCTCTACTTTGACGAGTTCTTTTGGGTTCACTCGTTCATTCAGCTGCGCAAGCTCGCGTCCGGTATGGCGATCCACAAGAAGTGGCGCCAAACGCTCTTTTCGACGCCATCGGCGCTTAGCCATGACGCTTACCCGTTCTGGAGCGGAGCGCACTACAACAAGGGCCGCGCGAAGGCGGACCGCGTGGACATTGACGTAAGCCATGCGGCGCTGGCCAAGGGCGTGCGATGCGCAGACGGCATGTACCGCCAGATCGTGACCGTGCTGGATGCACAAGCCGGTGGCTGTGATCTGTTCGACCTTGACCAGTTGCGGCTGGAGTACAGCGCGGACGAGTTCCAGCAGCTGCTGATGTGCCAGTTCATTGATGACACCGCTTCGGTGTTTCCGTTCGCGCTGGTGAAACGGTGCATGGTGGATAGCTGGGATGTGTGGGAGGACTTCCGACCCTACGCGCCCAAGCCCATCGGCGATGCGCCGGTCTCCATTGGCTTTGACCCCTCCA
The DNA here is from genome assembly GCF_016428975.1 of Dyella sp. ASV21. Taxonomy (GTDB): domain Bacteria; phylum Pseudomonadota; class Gammaproteobacteria; order Xanthomonadales; family Rhodanobacteraceae; genus Dyella. The sequence continues at coordinate 14,185 of NZ_JAELTT010000078.1, read as the reverse complement.
AGGGCGTAACCGGTGGCGATCCATCGGGCTGCACGGTCAACGCCTTGCCCGAAGGTGCGCGCGATGCGTTTCGCGTGCTGGAGAAGCACCAATGGCCTGGTCAGGACTTCGACGCGCAAGCCGGCAATATCAAGCGCCTGCGTGACCACTACAACGTTGTGGATATCGCTATCGACACCACCGGCATGGGCACGGGCGTCTATCAGCTCGTCAAGCAGTTTTTCCCCCAGGCGCGCGCTATCCAGTACTCACCGGAGAGCAAGGCGATGATGGTCATGAAAACGCAGGACGTGATGGGCAAGGGTCGCCTGGAATGGGATGCCGGGTGGACTGACCTTGCCGCTGCCTTTATGGCCATACGCAAGACCATGACCCCGAGCGGGCGTCATGTGACCTACGACGCCAGCCGATCCGCCGACGTTGGCCACGCTGACTTGGCCTGGTCGGTCATGCATTCCCTCATCTACGAACCACTGGAGGGCGGCGGCGCCCACAGCCAGGCCTGTATGGAGATCTTCTGATGACCAAGCACCACTATAAACCTTCGATGCCAGCTCGCTCGCCTGGACCTCCCGGCAGCGTCCAGGCATTCACCTTTGGCGAACCCGAGCCCATCGACCGTGCCACCCTGTTGGACTACATGCAGGTCTGGAATAACGGGCGATGGTACGAGCCGCCCGTGAGCGTGCAGGGGTTGGCCAACATGATGCGGGTGGCACCACACCATTCATCGGCGATCTTCATCAAACGCAACCTGCTGTTGTCCAGCTTTGAGCCTACCAGCTACCTCACGGTGGCCGAGTTCGAAGCTTTTGCTACCGACTATCTGGTGTTCGCCCATGCGTACCTGGAACAGGTACCGGCCCTGTCGGGTCGTGTGCTACGTCTCAAGCGGTCGCCGGCGCTGTTCACCCGCGTGGGGGTGAAGGGTGGGCCTTGCTGGTTCGTGCCCAACGCTGGCCCGGCTTACGAATTCACCAACCCGGTGACGATGCTATTCGCGCCAGACGTGAGCCAGGAAGTCTATGGCGTGCCGGAGTACCTCAGCGCGTTGCATGCGGCGCAGCTCAACAAATCGGCCACGTTGTTCCGTCGCAAGTACTACGACAACGGCTCGCACGCGGGTTTCATCTTGTACCTCACCGACCCGGCACAGAAGCAGGACGACGTGGATGCGTTGCGCCAGGCGCTCAAGGATTCCAAGGGGCCGGGAAACTTCCGCAATCTGTTCATGCACGCGCCAGGCGGCAAGAAAGACGGCTTGCAGCTCATCCCGATTAGCGAAGTGGCAGCCAAGGATGACTTTGCGTCGATCAAGAACACCAGCCGAGATGACGTGCTCGCGGCACATCGTGTGCCGCCGCAGTTGCTTGGCATGATCCCCACCAATGCTGGCGGCTTCGGCGATGTGGAGAAAGCCAAGCGGGTGTTCATGGAGAACGAGATCGCGCCTATCCAAGCCAAAATGCTTGGGCTCAATCATGTGCTTGGCGTGGAGGCGTTCCGATTCAGGCAAGTCGCGGAGTCATCTGTCTAGAGACGGCAACGTGTATGCCGTTCTGGCCATGTTCGTATGGCGGCATCTATTCAGCTGTGTTGAAGTTGGCGTGCCTTGGCTGAATGACCAACGTAGACAGGGGGACGGCAATCGTGAACAAAGCGAAATGGGCTGAACGGTTTATAGGGTGGGTAGCAGGTTGGAATGATGCCTTTCACGCTGTCCTTGAGCGTCGACACATTGCCGGCGTTAGACAGATGTTTGGCGATCCAGCTGACGATCAAGACAAGTTCGACGATCGCGTAAAGGAGTGGCGCCAGTTCTACTATGGTCGAATGACAACGACGGCTGCGCTTCTAATTGGTCTGATTTCGATTGGCGTTGCTGTTCTATCGCTGATCGTTTCCTTGGTGGCCCTGGTGGTCGCGTGGAAGGGAGGCGCTTTGTTCGAGAGTTCATTTTTCACCCGTTATGTGTGCTGAAAGCAACAAATATGTTGCATGCAACAAAAGTGTTGCTATAATGGTTCCAACGGAACGGCATGGCAGGGAGGCGATGAAGTACAGCGAGTTCATCCGGTGGCTTAGGGCGCAAGGCGTGATCTTTGAAAGGCAGCGCGGTAGTCACCAGTTCGTGAGGTACAACGGGAAAACAACGGTAGTTCCCAACCATGGCTCCAAAGAGATACCCGAGCCGCTAAGAAAGAAGATCATCAGAGACCTCGGCCTGTAACGGGCCGGGGTGTTTTCAGGAGGAAACCATGCGTTACGCGGTTAAATTGGTCGAGGCAGACGGCGCTTTTGTAGCGACGTGCCGCGACCTGCCCAGCTTCAACAGCGTGGGCGATACAGTAGAAGAAGCGTTGCGTGAGTCCGTTGACGCCATCGCACTGTCGTTGCAAGGCTATATGGACGCCCGCGAGCCGATCCCTGTGGCCACAGACAAAAAGCGAGGCGAGCACTGGGTGTACCTGCCTGCGCTGGATGTGGCCAAGGTTGGACTTTACCAAGCGATGCTGGCCAAGGCGCTGCGCAAATCGGACCTGGTGCGATTGCTTGGCGTTCACGGTCCGCAGGTGGATCGTCTGCTCGACTTGGCGCACAAGTCTAAGCTGGAGCAGGTTGATGATGCACTTGGGAAGCTTGGATACCGCGTGCAGGTGACGGTGGAGCCGATGACCGCCAGGCGTGCAGCCTAGCGCGGTGGTGTATCCTCGGCCTACGGTGATTGCGCTGGCTGAGGCGCGCCCGCTGCGGGGTTCCCAAGTCGCCTAAGCGCAGACATAAGACGCGGCAATCCATCTGGACTGAAAGCCGGATATAAGCACCGTCCACCGTAAAAAGCCCTGCCATTGGCGGGGTTTTTTTTGTGCGCTGGTCATCGGTTATCCCCGCCGGTGTGGGGCGAGGCGGCAGTACTCGCTAGGCCTCTCCATTCTGGTGCTTGCGCCCGACATGCTCGTTGTCGTCCCTATGGCGAAGCTGGATCTGTGGTTCGCGGTTTCCCAAGCCATGAGACTCGGCCGGCGTAGGTTTGCGGCATGAGCCAACCGATAGTCATTGAATGGGAGCGCTTGAGCCTGGACGGGGATTTCCTCGACTACTACCTAGCGCGCATGGTTGAGCCTTACACCACAGGGAACTTCGCCACGGTTTACCGAGACGGTCCCCTGTGGCGCCTGGTCTGGTATCCGAACCTGATCTCAACGCAGGTCCAATCCTTCGAGCTGCCATCCATCGAACCGGCCCGGCGCCGCGTGGAGCGCTGGGCGGCCAGGCAGTGGTCGCGGCTGCGTGAGCTGGAGCATCCCGGCTATTGCGCCTTCTACGCTTATGAGCGTCATGCCCTGGGTGTATCCTCGAAACACTCATAGCCATGGCTGGGCGAGCAATGTGCTATTCAGCGCAGATCGAAGCCGACTACGACAAGTTCGTACGCGAATGGGGCGCCGTCATCAGCCTCAAGTGCTTCGTTGAGCTGTTCTGGGAGAAGCGCAAGGATGGCGGGTGGTCAAAGATCCCCAAGGCCATGCGCGAAGCGTTCCGCAAGCCCGCTGGCGAAGATGGGTTCGAGCTGGCCAAGCTCGTCGCCGAGGGCGACCGGGAGCAGGCAGATAAGTACCAGGCCGAGTTGGACGCCCAGCAAAAGCGCCTGGCCAAGGCCGAGGCCGTTCTGGCTGGCCCGAAACCCACCAAAAAGGCCGCCGAGGATCAGCGGATCGCCACGAACAAAGTGAAGTCCGCGCGCCGCAACCTGGACGATCTGACCCGCAAGGAGCTGGTCGACAAGGACTCGCGGATCTATCCGGGCGTATGGGCGCCGGTCATGATCGAGAAGGACGGGCAGCGCATCGTCGTGCCCATGCGCTACCAGTGCCGGCTTCCCGGGTGGACCGAAGCCATCGAGCGCAAGTACCCCGGCACTTATAACGCTCGCCGTGACAAGCTCGAGGAATCCTGGGGAAAGCTGTTTGGCCACCGGCACGGCATCATGATCGTCAACCGGTTCTACGAGAACGTGTCCCGCCACAAAATGGAGGGCAGGGAGCTGGTACCGGGCGAGAAGGAAGAGAACGTCGTGCTGGAGTTCGACCCGCGACCGCCGCAGGAGATGCTGGTGGCCTGCCTGTGGAACATGTCCCCTGGGGCCGACCACGGAACCGACCTTTTCAGCTTCGCCGCCATCACCGACGAGCCGCCGCCCGAGGTCCTGGCGGCTGGCCACGACCGCTGTATCGTCCCTATCAAACCCGAGCACGTCGATGCGTGGCTCAGCCCTGACCCGAACAACCTGGAGGCGCTGTACGCCATCATTGATGACAGGGCGCGTCCGTACTACGCACACAAGGAGGCGGCATGAATTCGCCCTTGGCACCCGCGCCCGTCAGCCGACTCCGCGACCCCCAGCGGGTGGCTACTACAACCGCAGCAGCAGCGCAGGGAAGGCGCTGAAGGCGATTCGCCCAAGCACGACACCGGCGACATTCACCCACAGCATCTTTGCGTAGGTAAAGGCCGAGGGGTCGGCGTCAATCGAGATTCGGCTGACCGCATCGTCAGTGGCCAGGTGCCAAACAGGGTAGATGCAGAAAACGGCGAGCAATACAGCCAGCACCAGGGCCTCCTCCCATGTCTCGCGTCGCCAGTCGCGCACGTGCCTATAGATGGCAGTGGCAATGCACGTTGCTGCGACCACCATAAGCAGCCAGCTTAGGCCGCCGTCGTATAGCGCCTTGATCCAGTCCCACATGCGTCGATGTCTCCGGTTGAATTACCCCGCCCCGGAACGGTTATCGGCGCGGTCAGCGCTGGGCTTGATGGTGGAAAGTGAGACGAGCCGCACAGGTCGCGCTTCACGTGCCGCGCGCGCTTGCGATGAGGCATGGGCACGGGTCAGCGCGCATCGCGCTTAGAGGCAATCGTGGGGCGACCCAGGGGTGGTCAATGTTTGATCATCCCGGCCCGCCTTTACCCCAGCGCGCGCGGTCGTCCCCCCTCCTCGCCTGCGCGCTTCTCCCCCCTCTTTTGATGCGATTAATGCAGACAGCAAAACGGCGCCACGGCAGGCGCCGTCAGGGTGTATTACGTGGTTATCCGTGATGCGGTTTGATGCAGTAGTGAAGCGCGTCTACCTGGCCAGGCTCCAAAGCCCATTCTCATTGACCCAGGCGCGCTCGTGGGTGAGATCAATTCGACCATCACCCCACGGCTCTAGGAAGGCAATGGCATCGTGCAGCGCGAGCTTACCGAACAGCTGACACAGGTCCGAGATGTCGAACCAGCCGCCGCTGGCTAGGCACTTGGCGCGCAACGGTTGTTCACGGAAGAAGAAGACAGGCAACTCGGCGTCCATGTGTCGTCCTGACGGCTAGGAGAAAAGGGTGGGGGAGCAAGCAGTGAACCGGAAGGCAGGATGCCAGAAAAAGGCTTATAGATCATTGAGTTAAGTGGTTCATTGGGCAGTGAACCGCAATGAACCGGAAGTGAAAAAGCGGATAACTTCAATAACTTACGGATAGCCTCGGAATGAACCGAAAAATGAACCGGGTTCACTCGGGTTCATTTGGGAGTGAACCGGAGAAGTCAGTGTAAGTATATGAATCATTGGAAATATATTTACTAACTAACTAACCGGTTCACTCGGTTCACTGTTTCTGTACCCCCTCCGTAGAAGCCTGACATTGTGGAGCCTATTAAGTGCTGCTAAGGCAGTTTGCCGCCATGATTCCTGGTCAGCGATGCCACTGAGGCTTGGCGTGCACGCAAGGACGTGAGTGGGAATCTCTACTGGTAGGCGTTATGCCGGCCTTGCCTTATGACGCTGGTCGCGCCCATTGCTTTACACACCCACTGGCGCATCACCGCTGTCGCCCTGTCCACGCTGGAGGATCTCACCGACCATGGCGTCGAGCTGGCCACGGATCGCCATGGCCTGGGTGTTGAGCAGCATGTAAAGGTGGCCATGGTCCACCAGGCCGGCTTCGAGCCCTGCAGAAAGCGCACCGGCAAGGCTGAGGATGGTTCCCACGGTGCAACATCAGTGGTTGTGTTGCACTTTATGTTACGCCGCGTGGTTAGAAACCCGCGAAAATGGCCGGTGAATGCCGGAAAAAAATCGAAGCAAGATAGCCCTCAACCTCATACGCACCAGTTCTTCCGGCTTAATCCGGCGGATAGGCGTGTGACGGTGGCGCCGATGCCCTATAGACCTGACGCCTGGATCGCTGCATAAACAAATATGACCTCGGCCGCACGCCGACCGAGGTCATATTATTTAAGTCACCTTTCAATAAATGAAATCAAAAAAGATCCAATAAATGCAAGAGTCGCGAGCCCACAAATAGTGAAGGCAACCAAGTTGGAGCGTACCTTCCTATTCCTCCAAAACGCCCAGGACAAGTAGGCAGCAATAAGAGTAAGTCCGACAAAAACGCTGAATGGCATCGCATCATGGGTTGACCAGTGGGCGTGAGGGTCACCATTCATGATAGCGCTCAGTGTTAGTAGCGAGATCAGAAGCAAGGCGGCGGATACCACCAAATTTGCAACAGATCGTGCGAATATCTGCGTGGAACTCATAACGACTCCTTGGGCCTCAATACCGCGAATAGCCGAGGATCACTCCCTGGACTTGACTCGAACAAACTATTGCGCCACGACCGTACAGGTCGTGGTCTGTGCGTCCGACGGACCCGTGCGCACACACGCGACAATCCAAGTCCCACCTTCCCTAAAAACGGGCACGCCTACCGGCAAGCCAATGTTGTTGAAGTTCTGTGACTGACGATATGCAGCATCGACTCCACCTGGTGTGTTCGGAAACACATAGCGCTGATTGTTATTTGACCCGCCAACGGCTTGATCAGGGTTTTCAGGAATTGGATTCCCTACAGCATCTTTGCTCGCACCCTTCTTATATTGCCACTCGCCTTGATCGGTGTTGAACTCGAAAGTACTAGTGCTGCCGTCGGTAAATTTGACGGTCACTTGTATGTTTACCTGGCGCGGGAAAATCGCCTGTGTTACTGATGAGTAGCTAGCAAATGTCGACAGAGCAGCCGATAGTTGTAAGGAGGCGGCACCCCACTTGCCAGCAGCACTCATCATCTGATTAAGCGCGGCGGCTTGATTGGCAGGCGTATTAATCAGATCAAAGGCAGACAGGTCGCTACCGACAGGCGTTCCTGTACTAGCTAACGCCAGAGGATGCTCAACGCGACGCAACTGGCTTGATGCCGCCACCTTCTTGGCTGAGCTTTGCCACGAGAGCTGAATGTCCAGGGTCTGAGTTACGTCCCACAGTGCCTGGATATGATTGAAATCGTTCTGTACTGGTGCCGTAATGGGAACAAGCGATACGTGCTCTTTGTCCACATCGACCGGACTCGCAACCACGGAGTAATGTGTAATCCTCCGATTAACCATATCGAGGATGTACCAGTCGCCAGGTGGCATTCCACCACCTGCCAGGAGCTGACCAGTCTGCTGAGGCGTGCATCCGTTGCACACCTGAGAATAGCTGGTCGCTCCTGCGGCGAAGGACCAAGCCAGTCCAACAATAATAATCACTAAAAAAAAGGGATTCTTCATCGAGCTTCTCCATGTTCAAATGAACGCTATTCATTCGCGGCAACTTCCTGACCACTAATAGGGTTGGCTGCCTTAGCCAACACATCACTTGAGATTATTTGCGGCAAAAACCTCCTCAGGTCCATCTCCTTCGAAGACCTTCATGTTTTATGCATGTGCGGTCGTTCGCAATAGGAAATTCGTCGTGCACGGTAGCCCACCCCGAACGCTTTTCGCATGAAACTCATGATCGCCGCCGCAATTATCAAGCGTGATCCGAGCGTGAAATTGGGGGCACAGAGGGGCGCAAGTTCTTACCCTTTGAAGCCATCCATTCCCAAGCAAGCGCTACGAAGCTGCCGGGAATTTGGATCGCACAAAATTACGCCGTGCAAGTTTTAATGAACGTCGGAATCATTTTCGAGCGCTGTAGTTGGCAAGATTCAATTATGACTATCGACATAGACAGGCCGCCCTTCCTCGGTGAGCCGTATCAGGTGAGGATATAAAGTCTGTCAGTCGTCGTGTCACAGCTCTCGCCCTGTCCACGCTGGAGGATCTCCCCGGCCATAGCGTCGAGCCGGCCACGAATGGCCATCGCCTGGGTGTTGAGCAGGGTGTATAGATGGCCATGGTCCACCACGCCGGCTTCGAGCCCTGCAGAAAGCGCACCGGCAAGGCTGACCATCGCGTCAACTTGGAGCGTGGTCTGTTCGATCATGGCCAGGATGGTGTGTTTGTTATTCATTGCTGGTGTTCCCTTCGTTCCTTCGATAAAAGCGGGTGCGCATTCGCACCGGCCGTTATCTCAGGCAAACAACGGGCCAGTGTTGGTCAGGCCGCGCATGCCGCTGCCGATTGATCCACGGCGGTTGCACCAGGTGCGGGACGCTCTTGCACGTGCTCGGGACGTAGGTGTGTGTAGCGTTTTAAGGTCGCCCAGGAATCATGCAGCGTGAACTGCGCTACCTCTTGAATCGAGTAGCCGCGCTCAAACAGCCGCGATGTGGCCTCGTGTCGTAGGTCATGAAAATGCAGATCCTCGATGCCAAGCAGGCGGCATGCCCTGGTAAAGCCCGAGCCGATCGATCGAGGGTTGTAGGGGAATACGTAGTCGCGCGATTCCGGTTGCGCATCGATGATCGCCCAGGCGTCCGATAGCAGTCGAAAGCATCGGCGATTCCCCTTCTTTTGCCTTGGGTGCTTTACATCGTCCAGCCAGGCCACGCCGGCGGCGCGGTCCAGGTCAGCCCATTTGATTCGCGTGATTTCGTCCTGGCGCCTGGCGCTGGCCAGGGCGAAGCGGATCACGTCCACCATGGGGATTTCTGCGCGCGCATCACGGTTACCGAAATGGGCTAGCAGCAGGTCTTCTTCCGCCGGCGTTAGCCGTCGATCTCGATAGCGGGGCTTGGTGAGCAATCGCCTGGCGCGCAGCTCATGCCGAGCATCCATGAGCGCTTGCAGATTGGCGGATACCCCGAGCGACGGCCGCGCGGATTTCAACACCTGTCCGATCCATATCAGATCGTTTCCAATGGTCGCTGTGCCGGCGCCTTCTTCCGTGCGTAGCTGGGCATGGGCCAGGTAGTCGGCGACGGATAGTGCGGCGGCGGGGCGTGCGGCAATGGCGTAGCCACGCATGCGCAGCAAGTCAGCCTCTTTGGTGCGGCCCCAGTTCGCGGTCTTTCCGACCTCCTTGCGATACCAGTCAATGAGCTGGCCCAGGGTGTAGCGGGTTCCGACGAGCTCGCCCCTGGCTCGGCTAGAATCTAGCTCGGCCTCCCGCCGGCGCATCCACTCTTTGGCCAGGGACTTCTGTCCGAAGGTTTCCGACTCTGTGTGTACGACCTTGCCGCCGTCCTTAAGGCGAATCAGGGCGGTGTAGCGTGGCTTGCCGGCTTTATCGGTTCGGGTGAGGATAGTTCCCACGGTGCAACATCGGTGGTTGTGTTGCACTTTATGTTACATCGCGTGGTTAAAAACCCGCGAAAATGGCCGGTGAAGGCCGGAAACAAAACAATGCAAGATAGCCCTCAACCTAATACGCACCAACGCTTTCGGCTTAATCCGGCGGATTGGCGTGTGACGGTTGCACCGATGATGGACTGGACGGATCGCCACTGCCGGTATTTCCACCGGCTGTTGTCGCCGCATGCGCGCCTGTACACCGAGATGGTGACCAGCGCCGCCTTGGTGCGCGGCAAGCAGTTGCGCCTGCTCGAACACAGCCAGCAGGAGCACCCGGTGGCTTTGCAGTTGGGTGGCAGTGAGCCGGTGGAATTGGCCCAGGCGGCGCGTTATGGCGCGGAGGCGGGTTACGACGAGATCAACCTCAATGTGGGGTGTCCGTCCGATCGCGTGCAGTCGGGGCGTTTTGGTGCCTGCCTGATGCGGGAGCCCGCGCTGGTGGGCGATTGCGTCAAGGCGATGCGCGACGCGGTAGATGTGCCGGTGACGGTGAAATGCCGCATCGGCGTGGATGACCAGGACGACTACGCCGACCTGCAGCACTTCACCGAAGCCATGCTGGAAGCCGGCGTTGAACTGCTGGTGGTGCATGCGCGCAAGGCGTGGTTGCAGGGTCTGAGTCCCAAGGAGAACCGCGAGATTCCGCCGCTGGATTACGAGCGTGTGTACCGCCTCAAGCGGGAGTTCCCGCAACTGATCGTAGTAATCAATGGCGGCATCACCACGGTGGAACAGGTGCAAGCCCATCTCCGGCAGGTCGATGGTGTGATGCTGGGGCGCGCGGCCTATCACGACCCCTACGTGCTGGCCCGATTGGAAGCGGCGCTGTATGGCGAGCCTTTGCCCACCCGTGAAGATGTACTGCGGCACATGCGGCCCTACATCGAAGCGGAACTGGCGCGCGGCACCTCGCTCAAGCACATCAGTCGCCATCTGCTTGGCCTGTACCAGGGCGAGCCGGGGGCGCGCGGGTTCCGTCGCCGCCTGAGCGAAGGCGCCCATTTGCCGGGTGCCGGCTGGTCGCTGATCGAGGAGGCCATGGCACCGGCGCGAGTCGCGGCGTGACGTCGCGCGGCTATCCGGTCAATATTCAGCCCCGATTCCATAGTCTGAACGACGATGCCTTCCTCGCTCCCGGGATTTCGGGTTTGTTTAACAAAATGAAAACAATTAGTTGCGCCATCGCCTCGCTGTTGCTGTTCGTGGCGGCGGCCGCCTCGGCGGCCAGCCAGTCGGCGGAGCCCGCCATGTCGCTGGAGCAGGCCGTGGCGCAGGTGCAGCAAGAGACTGGCGGCAAGGTGTTGTCGGCCAGTACCGTGCGCCGAGGGCGCAGTTCGTTCGAACACCGCGTGAAGGTGCTGACCCCTAGCGGTCATGTGCGCGTGGTGACCGTGACTACGGAGGCCGGCAAGCCGGGCTCCAATGATTCGACCAAGAACCCGTCCAGTGACGGCGAGAGCAACAAGGAGAAACACTGATGCGCATCCTTTTGGTTGAGGACGAGGCTCCGCTGCGCGAGACCCTCGCCGCCCGCCTGAAGCGCGATGGTTTTGCCGTCGACGCGGCACAGGACGGCGAGGAAGGCATGTACCTGGGACGGGAAGTGCCGTTTGATCTGGCCATCATCGACCTGGGCCTGCCCAAGATGTCGGGCATGGACCTGATCAAGTCCCTGCGCGAAGCCGGCCAGCGTTATCCCATCCTTATCCTCACCGCCCGCGGCGGCTGGCAGGACAAGGTGGAAGGTCTCAAGCACGGCGCGGACGATTACCTGGTCAAGCCCTTCCACGTGGAAGAGCTGCTGGCGCGCATCAACGCGCTGGTGCGTCGTGCCAGTGGCTGGTCCAAGCCGGTGCTGGCCTGCGGTCCGATCAAGCTGGACACCACCGCACAGACCGTCGTGGTGGAAGGCAAGCCGGTGGATCTCACCAGCTACGAGTACAAGGTGCTCGAGTACCTGATGCTGCACGCGGGCGAGCTGGTCTCCAAGGCCGACCTTACCGAGCACATCTATCAGCAGGATTTCGATCGCGACTCCAATGTGCTGGAGGTCTTCATCGGCCGTCTGCGCAGGAAGCTGGACCCGGAAGGCAACCTCAAGCCCATCGAGACGGTACGTGGACGCGGATACCGCTTTGCCATCCCTCGCAGCGAATCCGACGACGAGTGATCCATTGCCGCCGCGCCGCCCCTCCTCACTGGCGGCGCGCGCGGCTCTGGCCACAGGCTTCGTGCTGGCCGCCTTTCTCGGCGTGGTCGGGCTTACGCTCAGCCGCACCGCGGCCGACAGTTCGCTGAAGGGCCTGCAGGATCGCTTGCAGAATTTCGTCGTGGCCTACCTGGCCGGCACCGAAGTGGGCCGCTCCGGCAAAGTGCTGCTGCCCGATACCCCGCCCGACCCGAGTTTCTCGCGGCCGGGTTCGGGCCTGTACGCCGTCGCCATTGGCGATAACGGGTTCAAGTGGGAATCGCCTTCGGCAATTGGGCGCGACTTCGGCTTCCTGCATCCGCTGGCGCCGGGCGAGGGCCAGTTCGTCGGCCCGGTCGATACGCGCATGGGGCGTCTGTATTACTACATCTACGGTGTAGCGCTGGATACGGCCGAGAAGAAATCGGTGCATCTCACCTTTATGGTGGCGCAGACCGAAGACCAGCTCGCCGACAAGAATGCCGTGTACCGACGCAGCCTGATCTTCTGGCTGGCGTCGCTGGGCGTGATGCTGATTCTGTTGCAGATGTTGCTGCTGCGCTGGAGCCTGACGCCGCTGCGCAAAGTGGCCACCGAAATGTCACGCGTGGAGCGCGGCGAGCGCGAGCACCTGGGCGATCAATACCCGGCCGAGCTTACCGGCCTCACCGAACGCATCAACGCCTTTATCGACAACGAGCGCGAGCAGCGCGTGCGTACGCGCAACACGCTGGCCGATCTGGCGCACAGCCTCAAGACGCCGCTGGCGGTGATTCGCTCGGGCCTGGAAACGGTCAGTGGCGAATCGCAATTGCGCGACCAGGTGCTGGAACAAGTGCGCAAGATGGATGAGCTGGTGGCCTACCAGCTCGCGCGTGCTGCCACTTCTGGCCGTCAGACCTTTGCCGCCACCGCCATCCCCATCGCCGGCCACGCCGAGGATCTGGTGCAGAGCCTGGAGAAGGTCTACGCCGCCAAGAACGTGCTGTGCGAGTTCGACATCGACGACAACGCCGCCTTCTACGGTGAGCAGGGTGATCTGCTGGAGTTGATGGGCAACCTGTTGGAAAACGCCTTCAAGTGGGCGAGCCATCGCGTGCTGCTGGTCGTGAAGATGCGCCCGGTTGCGGGCCGTCAACGCCCTGGCTTGTGGCTGAGCGTGGAAGACGATGGCCCCGGCATCGACGACGACAAGATCGAGAGCGTGCTGCAACGTGGCGTGCGCGGCGATGAGCGCGTGCAGGGCCACGGCATTGGCCTGTCCATCGTGCAGGACATCGTGCGTGCCTACGGCGGCGAACTGGTGGTGGATCGCTCACCCGAGTTCAATGGCGCACGCTTCAGCGCCAAGCTGCCGCCGAACTGATTCCCGGTGAAGCCCTGCAAAATTCAGCCTGGCGCGGGCGACGGGCCGTAGTACGCGGTGAGCAAATCGGCCACTGCGGCGTCGGCACGGCGCAAGACCGAGGGCTGCGACCAGTGCAGCTCGCTCACCACCGCAAAGAACTCATCCGCGCTTTCGGCCGCATACGGGTCGATCAAGGTATCGCGTCCGCGCGCCACGTCGTTGGAGAGGTGATCGAACGCGCGCTGGAACGCCACGATCCATTGCCGCCGCGACATGGATGGCGGCAACACCGGCACGCCATCAGGCGGGCCATCGAGCATGTCTAGCTTGTGTGCCATCTCGTGGATGATCACGTTGAAGCCGTCCCACGGTTGCTCCAGGTCCAACTGCACATCGGCGAGCGAAAGCACCAGCGGCCCGCGCTGCCAGGCTTCACCGATCAACACATCCTCGCTTTCGGTAATCACGCCGCTGCGTTCATCGTGATGGCTGCGGCGCACCTTGAACTCGCCCGGATACACCAGTACGTCGCTCCAGCCGCGCAGTGCCTTGGGGCCTTGCCGCAATACCGGCAGGCACGCCTGTAGCGCGATCAGTGCGCGCAGCCCTTCGGTGAGTTGCGCATCGGCCAGCGGGTGGAAGCGCTTGCGGGCCAGGAAGACGCCAGCGAGCCGGCGTAATTCGTTTTGGCGGGAAAGGTCCAGTCGCTGCGCCAGTGGGCAGGCGGCCAAGGCCGCGCGCCAAGTCGCATCAGCCAGCGGGGGAGGTGTTACGTAGGCGCGGATGCGCCGCCACCAGGAAATCGGCACGGGCCAAGACGGTTACTGGAGAGAACCCGGCAACAGCGATTGCCAGCCCAGGGTGGTGCGGCTTTTGCGTTGCGGCGAGGACTGGCTCCCGGTGGGGCAGTTCTCGTTATTGGACGGCGAGGAGGAGCTGGATGGCGTCACGTTCTCGCGAGACAAGCCCAGCGCGTCGCCGCCACTGCCGCCGCCCGCACCGTCATGGCTGCTGCTGCCGCTGTCCAGGGAGTGCTGCATGGCGCCCATATCCTGGCTGTCAGCGTCCATGGCCGATGCAGCATCAATGCTGCCGACACACAGTGCACAGAC
>NZ_JAELTT010000077.1 GCF_016428975.1 Dyella sp. ASV21 | reverse complement strand
TCCAGGGCCAGTTGGAAGGGCTGCGAGAGGCCTTCGGTGAGGGTAAAGCGGACGACATCGAGGGCCGGTCCGTGGGCCGGGTGAAAGGTGAAACGCAGATCGGATGGGCGCGCCATCGGCGGTCCCTCAGTGGCGGGCAGGAACGCATAACGATGAGGCCAGTGGGCCGCGTGGCCCATCCGTAAAAGGCCGCGCGCGCTGTCAGCGTTGGCCGAACCGTACGCCTGCGCATGCCGATACGGCGATGGACCGTCAACGCTGCTGCATCTACCCGTGCCGGTAGCTGCAGGACGACCCGCGGCCGCAACCGCTCCGTGGGACAAGCTGCACGGCGGATCGGCATGGCGGCGCGTGTTGGCGCGTTGGGCGCGCAAGGCCCGTCGATGAGGGCAATGATGCGCGGGTGTTCGCGCGCGCCGTGGGCGCCAAGGCGTTGTATGGGTGAGTGCTGGAGGTGCGTCTTGCGAGGATAGCGGCGGATACGCTGCGTTTGTCTTGTGCTCGCGTAATGATGAGCACGGACTTGGCGGCCAAGCCCCTCGACTCATAAAGAAAGCGCCGAGGGGCTAGCCCCCGGCGCTCTCAGATACCACGGTTTATAACGAGGTTATCGATCAGTTCGATTCGGTGAACCTGATCGACGGCGTGGAACCACCCGAGGCGGTGCAGCTGCCCAGGTTGAGGTTGTTGCTCTCGCCGGTGCTGCCAGAGTTGGCCACGCACGACGGGGCGGCAGTGGAGCCATTGTTGACGGCTACGTTGACGGTGATGGAAGAGCCGCTGTTGAACTGGGCTTCCGAACCGCCGGCATTGCCGACCACGTTGAACTCCGACACGTTCCACACCTGGGCCAGGTACAGCACGCTGTCCTTGCCGCTGGAGCTGTAGGCCGTGGTGCCGTTGGTGAACACCACCGTGTCATTGCCACCCGAGCTCACCGTGCCGGTGAGCTTGACGTTGCCCAGCTGCGTGGCCGGTACGTCCGGGGCGGTGGCAGCGGCGCTGTTCTTGTAGCAATCGCCCGCGCCATCGCTGCCGAAGCCGCTCGGGCAGCGCGTGCCGCCGTAGCCGATCAGCCAGTACTGCATGAACACGGCGGCCTCGCCCTGCACGCTGTAGTCAGGCGCATAGACGAACTGCTGCCACACGGTGCAGCCGGAGTGGCCCTTGCAGGCGGAGGTGGTGGAGTCGAAGCTGGAGTTGATCTGCAGCGAGTACTCATTGGCGCCCAGGATGCCGCCGCCGCCGTAGGAGGCCACGCCCACGCCGGTTTCCGACGTCACGCCCGTGACCACCGGGAAGGTACCAACGGTCTGCGTGATGAGGCTGGACGACTGCAGCGTGTAGTCGTTGCCGTTGCCGGCATTCTGGGCGGCGCCCAGCTTGCGCCAGCGCGGCACGGGGGCGACACGCGGAATGGCCTCCTTGCACGCGGTCTGGTGCCAGACGGTGCTGGGATAGTTGGCCTGGAAGCAACCTTCCGACGGGGTGGGCGTGCGCGCGATGTCGTGGCGCCAGTTCTCGTGCGCCTGCGCTTCCATCGGGCTGACGTATTGGGTGGATGCCTGCGCGGTAGCGTCGGCAGACGGTGCGGCATACGCGGCGGTGACACAGGTGGCAGCCACAAAGCTGCTTGCCAACACAAGCTTCAGTCTTGCGAGCATGAAATTCTCCCTGGTACGCAAATAGTCATAAGTAGTGGCGATGCCAGAGCACCTGGCATCGGTGAAATACAGCAATGACTCACCCTTACGCCGGCAACGAAAGCGTTGCAGCGGTATGCATGGATTTGCATGTCCTCCGTCCCCAGCGCGGAGCAAACTAATGGAAGCGCGCACTCAGAAAGTGAGTACTGGGTCACATGTAATAGTTGCTCTTGAATTTGTTTTGTAAGGCATTTGTAGCCTGTTTAGTGATCGAAAAAACATGCGTTGCGCCTGCTCAAGAAAACACGCTGCAGTTGCCTGTAGGCGCGGTTATAAAGCGCATTGATGCATAACGGGATCGCTGTCTCACGATGCGATGGTGAATGGCTTTCCACGCAAGCTCTTCACGTAAAAAGGCACGAACGTCGGTGAGGCGTGCGTGTCGTGAAGATGACGCTCACTTATGTGAAGCGATGCGGCGAGCGCGGTGCCGCGCTCAGGCGTCGTAGCCCAGCCGTTGCATCATCGGTCGCAGTATCGGCAGCACTGGTTCGAAATACTCGCGATAGGCATGCCAGCGGTTAACCGCTTTGCGATGGATGCCCTGGGTGACCTGGGCGTAGCTGGGGGTGCTGATGTAACCCTTGGCGCGTGCATGCTCGGCAAAACGTGCCATGGGGGTAGCGTCCTCCACTTCGAGGAAGTGCCCAAGGCGTGCGACATGATCGTCAAAGCGCGTCACCACCGATTCGTAGCGCCACTCCAGCACACGCGGGGCAAACACATCGACATGATGGAACCAGTGTTCGAAGGCTTGCACGTAGCCCTTGGCCAGCCGCTCCAGCGACGAGCACAACACCATGAAGGCGGGTGAACGAAATGGCTGCATGAAGCAGCTGAGCAGTACATCGCAGGGGTGTCGCAGGCACAGGATGATGCGTGCCTCGGGGAACAGTCGCGCGATCATCGGCAGGCACAACATGTTCAGCGGGTTCTTGTCGACCAGTCGATGCGTGCCAAGATCGGGTATCACGTTGCGCACCATGTTTCCGTACAGGGCGCGCAGTTGGTCCGTGTCCCCTTGGTTCAGTTGGGCAAGGTCGTCCGGATAGTGCTGCCCGGCCAGGGTCATGCGCTCGGTAAGCTCATGCATGAAAGCGCGCTCATCCATCGAGCGAAAATCGGGGTGGGCGTCGATCATCTGCTCCAGCAAGGTAGTGCCGGAGCGCGGAAAGCCCACCACGAAAACCGGGCTTCGCTCGCTGCATGGCGCCACCAGTGGCGGCCAGCCATCGTGTTGGAGGCGGCTGACACGATGCTGGCTCATGGCGAGCGGTGTGCTGCCGTCGGCGGTGAGTTCGGGGACGATGCCTCGTGCGATCTCCCATTGCGCGGCATGGGCTTGTGATGCGGCCTGCCAGGCCTCTTGCGGAAGGTTGCGCTTGTCCAGGCTGCTGGCCAGGCCGAATGCGGCGTTGGCACCCATGTCATGGGTTGGCGTGGCAGCGATGACGCGTCGATAGAGTTCGGTGGCCTGCACATGCTCGCCTTTTCGGGCGGCAACGGCCGCGTGGGCCAGCCAGCCTTCGCAGCGCAGGCGCTGCTGGTCCTCGGGAAGCGATTCCAGCCGCTCGGGCGATACCAGGGCCAGCGCGTCGCTGGCACGCTCGATCTGATTGCTGCGCTCGTACAACGCCGCGCGTAGCGCCTGCCGGCGAAGCTGCCCGGTCTCGGCGTCCGCGCCATCGGGAAGCACCGCTTGCTCCAGGACGCGCAGCGCCGCTGCCTGTTCCCCTTGCGAGGACAGCAGGGTGGCGAGGATCAGCGCCTGCTCCAGCGGCTGTGGTGGCCACTGCGCCGCACCGGCCAACATGGCCTCTTCGCCCGGGTTGTCGCCGCAGATGTGGCAGGCATGCGCGGCCTGCAAGCGTGCTTCGACAAAATCCGGTGCCTGCTCGATCACGCCCAGCAGCGTGTGGCGAGCCTCCAGCCAGCGTTGCTGGTGCGCATAGAGCAGCCCAAGGTTGTACTGCACCTGGGTGTCGTGTGGCGCGAGTGTCGCCGCCTGACTCAAGGCTCGCTCGGCGAGGTCGAGTTCGTTGGCTTCCCGCGCCACGATACCGAGGTTGTTCCAATACTCGAAAGTTGCCGGGCTACGCCGCACCAACTGGCGAAAGGTAGCCAGGGCTTCGGTGATTCGCTGGGTGGCGTGTTGTGCGGCGCCAAGCAGGAGCAGCGTGGTTTCGTCCGCCGTATCGGGCGCGAGGACTGCGCCCAGCGCAAGCACGCGCTCCATGTCGCCCGCATGGAAGGCATCGAGCATATGCGAGGCGCGCTCGCCCGCGGAGAGCTGGGTGTCCGTCATGCTGACAGCGTGTTCGAAAATCGCGGCGCTTCCAAGTCCCCAAGCGAAAAAAACCTCCCCTGCGCGAGCAGGGGAGGTTGGTGACAAGCCCTGTGCGTGGTGGTGCTTAGAACTTCACCGTGGCGCGGGCCCAGAAGTAGCGACCCAGCACGTCGTACGTCGACGTGTCCACGTTGTAGTTCGAGCCGTTCTGGTACGCGAGCGGCGGCACGCGGCCGGTGAGGTTGTCGATACCAAGATCGAAGCGGGTGTGGATCTTGGCCCATTCGTAGCCACCCTGGATGGAGTGGTACGTAATGGCACCCATCGAGGCATTGGCGCCGGTAATGGCGTCTGCGTTGAGGTTGGTCAGGCGATGGATATAGCGCGACTGCCACTGCGCGCTCCACGGACCGAGCGCCCAATTCAAGGTGAACGTGCCGCGCCAGCGAGCGATGTTGCCGAACTGCAGGCTGTAGGTGCCGGCGTAGTTGATGGACTCCGAGCCCGGCTGGCCTGGTGCGGCATTGTTCTTGTACGTTGAGTTGTACGTGGTGTTCAAGCCGGCCTTGAAGGTACCCGGGTCCACGTCACCCACGTTGAAGTGGGGGATGGCGTAGTTCAAGGTGAAGTCGATGCCGCTGGTGCTGAGGTTGCCCAGGTTCACCACAGGCGTGTTGATGTAGTTGACCGCACCGGCGATCTGGCTGGTCTGGCCGTAGCGATTGATGAAGCTGCAGAACGGGCTGTTGTTGTTGTTGAAGCAGGCATTCGCCACGGTCTGGGCGGTGATCGGCGTCAGCGTGTCGCTGAGGTAGATGTGCCAGAAGTCCAGCGAGGTGGACACGCCCGTCAGCCATTCCGGCGAATACACCAGGCCGATATCGATCGACTTGCCTTGCTCGGGCTTGAGCGTGCTGCCCGCCGGCACCGCGCCGGAATAGTAAGCCGTGACCTGGCCGAGCGGATTGCCGCCCCAATTGACCGGAACGTTCTGGCAAGCCGCGGAATGCTGCGCGAGCTGAGCGGCGGTAAGGCCGACGCAGGGGTCGTTCAAGGTCGGACCGGCTACCGTGCGCCCGTCATACAGTTCATCCAGGTTGGGGGCGCGAAACACCTGCGAGGCCGTGCCGCGCACCAGCAGGTCGGCGATGGGGCGCCACTCGATGGCGATCTTGCCGTTGGTGGTGGTGCCCGAGGTGCTGTAGTTGGAGGTACGCACGCCCAGGTCCACGTTCAGGGCATAGGCAAACGGCTGCTCGGACAACACCGGGATCAGCGTTTCCGCGTACAGCTCCTTGACGTTGATGCTGCCGCCACCGGGCGAGCCGCACGCTTCGGACAGCACGGTACAGGTGTTGGTGGTCGGGTCGAGGATCGCATCGCTGGTCACGTTGTAGTTCATCGTGTTCTTGCGATACAGCGCACCGACCGACAGCTGCATGGCGCCGGCCGGCAGATCCCACAGCTCACCGGAGGCATTGGCCTGGGCCTGCTTCATGGTGTTGGTCATGGTGTAGACGGGCGCGTCCACACCCTTGGCGAGCAGTGCGGTGACCGCCGGGTCCGCCTGGTTGAAGATGTTGGCGCCTGCATCGATGGCCGCCTGGAAGGCCGGTACGTTGACCTCGTTGTAGTTGGTCTGCACGCGGCGGGAATGGCCGTAGTCGATGCTGGCATCCCAAATCCAGGTGGTCTGTTGCCCGAAGTTGCCGCGCAGGCCCGTGTTGATCTGCTCGTTGTCGGTGGTGAACGTGTGCAGGCGCGTACCGAGACCGGTAAGGCGCGTGCTGAACGGGTAACCGCTGTTGGGGTCACCATTGATCTGGTTCTGGCTGAAGGTCACGCCGAACGGGTTGTTCGGATTGCTCGCCAGCACCTGCCAGCCATCACCCACGCCGGTCGGTGCCGGTGCATCCTGGCCGCTGGAGTTGGTGTGGTTGTAGAACACGTCGCCGAAGAAGGTGACGTAGTCGTTGAACTTGTAGTTGCCGAGTACGAACAGGTTGGTACGTTCCTGCTGCGTCTGGATGTAGTTATAGGCGTTGTAGTTGAACGCATCGGCGGCGCCGAGGTAGCAACGGTAGTCGCTCAGGCTGCTGCCGTTGCCGCTGGCGAGCGTGACGTAGGTGCTGGTGGTGCCGGCGCGGGGCGCGCAGCCGGGTGACTTGGACACCGGCACCAACAGGCGGCCGGTGGGGATGGAACCCGAGCCCGATGGCGTGACCACGCCGCTGGACAGGTACAACTGGTGCGAGGAGAAGCCGCGACGCGGGGCGAGCACCGGGTTGTACTTGTTGTAGTCGATACCGGCCACGATGTTGCCGTCATCGCCACTGGCGCCGATGGTGAACTGTCCGCCGTGACGCTGGCCATCGCCGTGGCTGGAAATGCCGTCGTTGACGCTCAGTTCCGCGCCCTTGTAATCCTTGCGCAGGATGAAGTTGACCACGCCGCCGATAGCATCGGAGCCGTAGACGGTGGAGGCGCCCTCGGCCAGCACGTCCACGCGCTCGATCATGTTCTGCGGAATCATGTTGAGGTCGGCGTTGGCCAGGCGCTGGCCATCGACGAGCACGAGCGTGCGGTTCACACCCAGGCCGCGCAGCGACACGCGAGCCGCGCCGTCGCCGCCTTCCAGCGTGGGGCTCGCGCCGCCGCCGCCGTTGCTGTTGTTCTGGGTGTTGGTGGCATTGCCCGAGATGCTGGGCAGTGCCTGCAGCACATTGCCGAGCGTGGGGCTGCCGTTGTTGGTGATGGCCGAACGATCCAGCGTCACCACGGGGCTGGCCGTTTCCGCGTCCACGCGCCGAATCAGCGAGCCGGTTACCGATACCGCGGTCAGCGTCTTGGCGTTGGACTGCTTGGGTTGCTCGGTGTTGCCTTGGGCCTGGGTGCTCTGGCTCTGCGGCCCGTGAGCTTGTGGTGTCGAGGCATCCGTTCCGCTTGCGTCCTGGGCTTGTGCGATGGCGGCCGAAGAAACGAGACCGACCGAGAGTGCGAGCCGTACCGCTATTGATAGGCGATTATAGTTGGACTGCATGGTGTCTCCCCGAATTGGTAGGCAAAGGAACCCCGCTATAGGCGCCTAGACGTCCATAGTTGTGTTCTTGCGATTGGGTTCCCCACGGCCACTCTTTCAGGAAATGAAGGTCGAGTAAAGGGCCATTTAACAAATCTGTCGGCGCGGCTTGGCCGAAAATTTGGTTTCAATTGAAAGCACTTAGCTCGAACAGATCGCGTTGGGCGCTGTAGCTGTCCGCATCCACGAAGCCGGCCAGGCCCACGCCGACCAAGCGATAGCGGGTGTCCGGCGGGCGATCTACACGCTGGCGCAGGCTGCAGGCGAGCTCGGCCAACTCCGCCGCCGAGGCGGGGCGCACCGACGGTGTGAGGCTGCGGGTGAGCGTATGAAAGTCCGAGGTCTTCAGCTTGAGCACCACCGTGCGCGCGATTCGCGCATGGTCCCCGCTGGCTTCACGCTGATGCGCGGCCCAGGTTTTTTCAGCGAGGCGCTGAATGTGCGGGGCAAGTTCCTGCAAGGTCAGGTCGTGTGCAAAGGTGTCTTCGGCCGACACCTGCAAGGTGGGGCGGTCGGGCTGCACCGCGTGCTCGTCGATACCCAGCGAGAGCTCATGCAGGCGTCGCCCCCAGCGGCCAAAGCCCTGTTCCAGCGCCTGTTCGCCGTGTCTGCGCAGGTCGCCCACGGTGGTGATGCCTTGCTCGGCAAGGCGCGCTTCCATCACCTTGCCTACGCCGGGCAGGCGCCCGACCGCGAGTGGTTCCAGAAACTCGAGCACCTGGTGGGGGCGGATGACGAACAGGCCATCGGGCTTGCGCCAGTCCGAGGCGATCTTGGCCAGGAATTTGTTGGGCGCCACGCCGGCGGAAGCGGTGAGCTGGGTTTCTTCGCGAATGGCGGCACGAATCGCCTCGGCCGTCGCTGTCGCCGAAGGCAGGCCGGTGTGCGTCACGGTGACATCGAGGTAAGCCTCGTCCAGCGAAAGCGGTTCGATCAATTCGGTGTGGCGGGCGAAGATCTCGCGCACCTGTCGCGATACGGCCTTGTAGCGGCCGAAATCCGGCGGCACGAAAACCGCCTGCGGGCATAGCCGTTCCGCGCGCACGGCCGGCATGGCGGAGCGCACGCCGAATTTTCTCGCCTCGTAGCTGGCGGCGCATACCACCGAGCGCGCGCCGCGCCATGCCACCACCACCGGCTTGCCGCGCAAGGAGGGATCGTCGCGCTGTTCCACCGATGCGTAGAACGCATCCATGTCCACGTGGATGATCTTGCGGGAGGCAACAGTCACGGCGGGCGTTGGGTGGGGCAGGGTTCGCACAGTCAAGCACGAACCTGGCCCCGGTGGCAGTCCCTTGCGTGCTATTGCCAGGAGGTTTGCAACGTCTCGTCCACCAGCTCGTTCTCGTAGGCCACGAAGTTATCCAGGTTCAGCGTATCGAGGCGAAAGCGCTGCGCCGCGGTGAAAAACGCCATCAACGAAAGCACGCGCTGTGGGTTGCGCGCCCACGGGGGCACGTAGACGGCGCGCTGGATCAGGCCGCTCTGCAAATAGGGCGAAAGCGTGATGACATCGGTGGTGGTGACGCGGCCGGCGAACAGCAGCGGCAGCATTTCCACCTGGCCGGCTTGCAGTACCTTGCGGATGAAGACGTAGACGATCATCACGCCTTCGAGGTATGCGCTGTCCTTGGTGAAGCAGATGCGTCCACGCACATCGCCACCGCGGAAGATGCGCGAAGCGCTGCGATAGCTTTCCACCGCGCTCTGCCCGGCATCGAGAAAGCCGCGGAATACTTCGATGAAATCAGCGCCGTCCAGTGCGCGCTTCACCATCAGTACGCGCAAGGCCACGCGCCGCAGTCGGGCCAGATCGATGGCGCCGGTGATGATCTCCGAGAAGGTGGCCAGCCCTTCCTGCGTGCGGGTGGTGCGTGGCGCGCCCAGTCCCAGCGACTTCAGATAGGGTTGATGCTTGCCATTGAGCAGGGTCGCGGTATGCACGAAGGCTTCATGTTCGGTGAGCTGCTCCAGGTCCAGCTCGGAAAACATGGCCGTGGCGCGCAGATTGATGCTACGGCTGCCGGCTGTGGCCTTGGAGGGCAGGGACGGGTCCAGTACCACTTCCACACGATCCTGGTTGAAAAAGTTGCCGAGTCGCTCGCGCAGTCGCTCAGCGAACACCTCGGCGGGAATATCGGCTGGCACCGGCGGGATGGCATCGCGGCTCACCAGGTCGTCCGTGATGTTGATGACGTCCTGTGCGGCATCCACCGCGCTGTAGACCTGGCTCGGATGCACGGCGTCCGGGCGCCCGTACAGGGCGGTGGAGCAGCGGGTGAATGTTTCGGTGCCGACGTTCATCAGCATCTGTGCGGCCGTGAGGTAACTCCAGGCGGTCTTGAACAGCCAGTCGCCAATGGGGTGGCCTCGGTCCAGGCGGGCCATGATGGCCTTGAGTGCATCCATTTCTCCGCTGAGATCAGGGTGGCGGCGCGGTGGTTCAGGCAACTGCGGATTGCCGCGTTCGTATCCGGCGAGAAATGTGGCCTCTAATTCCACCGGCCAGTCGATGGCCTTCAATACCTTGATCTTGCGTGCCACTTTGACCAGGGCGCTATCGCATTCGAGTAGAGGAGCGAGTGCCCGGTCGAGCTCGGGCGCGCTTGCGACGGTACTCATAACGCCTCCTTGATGGGCCGGTGAGAGGTGCGGCCGGCGTGCAGTGCCGGGGCGTGTACTGTGCCCCCACGGTCCGTGATTCGTCCGCGAAGAACGAGCATGGCTGTCAGAAAATGCTCCGCCAAAGCCCGATATTGCAGACGCATGTCGAACTGGATGGCGTTCTCGCGCTATGGTCCGTCTTTCGTACCCGTTACGTAGGATCCGTGCCGCCCCATGTCTGCCGAGACCTCCACCACCTACCTGCGCCGTCTGGGCACCTGGGACGCTGCCGCCATCGTGATTGGCGGCGTGATCGGCGCCGGCATCTTCCGCAGCGCCTCCACCGTGGCCGAGCGCACGTCATCGGGCGCGCAGCTGCTGACGCTGTGGACCATCGGCGGCCTGCTCACGCTGGCGGGCGTGCTCTGTTATGCCGAGCTGGGTGCGCGGCGGCCGCAAGCGGGCGGCGTCTACATCTATCTGCGCGAGGCCTTTGGCCAGCTGCCGGCCTTTCTGTTCGGCTGGACCATGGCGTTGATCAATTACCCGGGCAGCGTGGCGGCCGTGGCGACCACGTTCGCCGATTACTTCTGCACCGCGCTGGGCTTGCCGCCCGCGCTGTGGGTGAAGCCGATAGCCGCAGGCGCCATCGCGCTGATCGTGGCGGTGAATTTCTTCGGCATCCGTGCCGGCTCGCGCATGCTCAACCTGTTCACCGTGCTCAAGCTTTCGGCCATCGTGCTGATCGTGGTGGCGGGCGTGGTGCTGGCGCACGGACAGTTCGGCAGCGTGCTGGCCACCGACGTGGCGCATCCGGTGGCGCAGGGCGCGTTCCTGGGCGCGCTGCTGCCGGTGTTGTTCACCTACGGCGGCTTTCATTACCTCAATGACCTGGCGGGCGAGGTACGCGATCCGCAGAAGACCTTGCCGCGCGCGCTCGGCCTGGGCCTGACCGGCGTGGTGGTGTGCTACGTATTGGTGAACTTCGCCTATTTGGCGGGCCTGGGTCACGCGGGCCTGGCGGCCAGCCAGGCGCCCGCGGCGGACCTGATGCGTCGCCTGTTCGGCGACAGCGGCGCTACCGTGATCGCGGTAGGTATTGCCTGCTCCACGTTCGGCTATTGCAGCATCGCCATCGCGGGTGGCGCCCGCGTGCTGCAGACCATGGGGGCGGACGGCATGCTGTTCCGCGCCGTGGGTCGCATCGATGCGCGCTCGCATGCGCCGCGCGTGGCGCTGGCTGTGCTGGGCGGCTGGGCCATCGTGCTGGTGATTTCCGGCAGCTTCGGCCAATTGGTGGACTACACCACGGTAGGCGAGTGGTTGTCGCATGCCTTCGGCATCGCCACACTGTTCTGGTATCGCCGCCGTTTTCGTAACGAGCCCTCGCCGTACCGCGTGCCGCTGTATCCCGTGCTGCCCTTGCTGTTCGTGTTGGTGGTGCTGGGTGTGATCGTGGCTACCGCCATTCATTCGCCCGGCGACGCGGGCATGAGCCTGGTGCTGATCGCGGTGGGCGTGCCGGTGTATTACGCGTGGCGAGCGTGGCAGCGGCGCTCGGCATGAATTTGCGCCGCGCCTTTGGCGAGGCGCATCAAGGCAAGCTTCAGACGAGACAGGCATACTCCCGCCATTCCCATTCGTTGAGCCGCCGATGAACCGGATCGCTCCTCTTGCGCTGTCCTGCCTGTTGGCCCTTGCGGGCTGCCACAAGGCGAGCGATACCGACCAGGCGGACCTCAGCCGCGTGAACGCGGCTCCGGCCGCCTTGCCCGTGGCTGCCAGCCAGCACACCACGGTGCCGAGCATCGACACCCATCTCGACCAGGTCGAACGCGATGGCGCGCCGGTGACGGTAGGCGGCATGTCCTTGCAGCGCTACGCATTCCAGCCGTCGCCGCAGCCCCAGTTGGTGGTGTCGTTGAGCCAGGGAGAGTGGGATTGGTCCAAGGAGGGCTCCCTCCATGTGGACATGCAGAATGCGATGCCGTGGGCGGTCACGCTGACGGTGGATATCGACGGTGCCGACAAGGATCAGCACCTGCACGCCGTGGTGCCCGTGCCGGCCGGCCCGCCGCAAACCCTGGTCGTGCCTCTGCAGGCCACTTCGCCGCGTGCGATGGGCATGCAGGCCGGTCCACCGATGCCCTATACCGTGGGCGGCAAGCGCGTGCTGCTGGCGACCACGGTGGAGGGCTCCATCGATCTGGCACACGTCAAGGCCGTGCGCCTGGGCGTGCCGGCGCCGACGGCAGCCCAGTCGCTGCTGTTCGGCAAGCTGGATACCTCGCGCGGCGACCATGACCTGCGCGATGCCTACACCGGCATCGTCGATGCCTGGGGCCAGTACACGCGGGGGCAGTGGCCGGGCAAAGTGGATTCGGACGATGCCCTGCGCGGCGGTCGTCATAAGTTCAAGGCTGGCGCCGCTCAGGCGACCGCCACGGCGGTGCCGGTCGATCGCAAGGGTTTCGATCGCTATGGCGGTCGCACCGACGTTCCGGCTTTCAAGCCCAGCGGCTGGTTCCACACCGAGCGCCGCGATGGCCGCTGGCAGCTGGTGACGCCGGAAGGCCACGCCTTCTTCTCGCTGGGCGTGAACGTGGTCGATGACGACGGTGGTCGCACCTACATCGAAGGCCGCGAGTACATGTTCAAGGACCTGCCGCCCAACAGCGGGCGCTGGGCGCCGTTCTATGGCAGCGATGCCAAGCCGGCCGGTGAGCAGTCCGCCTCCCACGGTTTGGCCTTTCACCATGGCCGATGGTTCGACTACTACTCCGCCAACCTGTTCCTGGCCGATGGCCGCCATTGGCGTCAGGCTTGGCGCTCGCGCACGGCCGACCGCCTGCAGGACTGGGGGTTCAACACGCTGGGCAACTGGAGTGACGACGCGCTTACCCAGATGCATCGCTTCGCATACACCCGTTCGATCAATATCGCCGGCGTGTTCGGGAATGTCTCCAGCGGCTTCGATTACTGGGGCCGCATGCCTGATCCGTTCGACCCGCGTTTCGCCCAGGCGGCCGAGGCGGCGGTGGTGCAGGCCACCAAGGATGTGCGCGACGACCCGTGGCTGCTGGGCTACTTCGCCGATAACGAGCTGGCTTGGGCCGGACAGGGGCCACAAGGACGTTGGGGTTTGGCGCAGGGCACCTTGCGTGGCGAGGCGCGCAGTGCGGCCAAGCAGGCGTTCATCGCCCAGCTCAAGAGCAAGTACGGCACGCCGGCCAAGCTGGCCGCGGCCTGGGGTATCCGCCTGGATGCGTGGGACGCGCTGGACGCCACCAACTTTGCGGCGCCCACGCCCGACGACGCGCATCCGGCCATTGCCGACGATTACAGTGCATGGCTGCGCAGCTATGCCGACCAGTATTTCCGCACGGTGGTGCAAGCCATCCGCAAACACGATGCGCACCATTTGTTCCTCGGTGGGCGCTTTGCGGTGAGCACGCCCGAGGCGCTGGCCTCGTGTGCGCAGTACTGCGATGTGGTGAGCTTCAACGCTTACGCCGATGTGCCCGAGCATGGCTTCGACGTGGCCGCGCTCGCCAAGTTGGACAAGCCGTCGATGATTACCGAATTCCACTTCGGTTCCGATGACCGCGGTCCGTTCGGCAAGGGCCAGGTGCCGGTGTGGACCGAGCAGCAGCGCGGGGAAGCCTATGCGCGCTATATCGCGGCGGCGGTGAGCAACCCCAATATCGTGGGCGCGCACTGGTTCCAGTACGTGGACCAGCCGGTGACCGGGCGCCTGCTGGATGGCGAGAACGCGCACATCGGTCTGGTGGCGATCACCGATCGACCGTTCACCAACTTCGTGGAAGCGGTACGCGCGGCGAATCGCAAGACGGGTTATTGAGCGGGACGGAGCGACTGCAGGGCCCGTTCCGTTTCGCCACGGGGTGGGTTATCCGCCGATCAGGCTGGTCGTCACGCCAAAGCTCACGGCCATGATCACGGCTACCGCCAGGCAGGCACTGGTGGGGCGGATGCGTCGCGCGTCGATGCGGGGAATCAGGCGCCACAACACCAGCGCGCCGATCAGCATGTCCACCACCAGGGCGCCGCGCAGCAGCGATGAGCTCAGCAGCGGCCCGTAAGGCGGTCGCGTGTGGCCTTCGTGCAAGGCCACGGCGGCCACCAGCAGCAGGCCGACCATGGTCCATACCAGGCAGGCGAGATAGGTGCGGTTGAATACCACCGGGCAGTGCTCGCTCCAGCGCAGCACCGTCCAGGCGATCAGGGCGAAGAAGAGCGCGCCGATGCTGCTGTAGAGCACCCACCAAAGCAGGGCGCTGACGAGGGTGAGCAAGGTGGTCATAGGTCGACGCAGGTCAAATGCCGAAGCGGCGCAGTAACTTGTCCATCAACCATGCCGGACCCACCAGCAGGTAGGCCAGGTCGGTGAGAAAGCTGGGGCGGCGCCCTTCGATGGCGTGGCCGATGAACTGGCCGATCCACGCCAACACGAACACGCCGAGCGCGGTGAAGCACAGGTGCGCGGGGCCGAGCTGGCGATAGGCCCATTCGGTGAGCACGCACATCAGCACCAGCGCCACCAGCAGGGCGGCGCCCAAGCGGTGCGAGTGCTTCCAGTACCACGCAAAGGCCAACACCAGGGCGGCCACCGCCCACAGGCCGGGCCGGCCGATCATCGATGGCACCGGGATGGTCCACATCAGCGCGATCACGCACCACAGGATCAGTGGTACGCAGATCCAGTGAAGCAGTCGATTGGTCGCGTTCTGGTGGTCGGCGCTGTAACTATCGAGCCAGGGGCGGATACCGTCGGCCGTATCGGAAGTCTGCATCAGTGCGCACCGCTCTTGGCGAAGAGGTTGAGTACCAAGGCGCCCGCCGCGATCAGGCCCATGCCGAGCATGGCGGGCGCATCCAGTTTCTGCTGATAGACCACCGCGCCGATCGGTGCGACCGGCGCGGTGTCTGCGCCTGACCATATCGCATCGGCGAGACCAGCGGGGGGTAGGCCAGGGCGTTGGCCCCGGCGGCCTTGCCGGCGGATCAGTCCAGCGTGATGCCGGCCAGCCGCTGCAGCGCTTCGGCGTACTTGGCGGTGGTGGCTGCAATCACGTCACCGGGCACATGCGGGCCCGGGGCCTGCTTGTTCCAGTCCAGCGTTTCCAGGTAATCGCGTACGAACTGCTTGTCGTAGCTGGGCGGGCTGATGCCTACCTGGTACGAATCGGCCGGCCAGAAGCGCGAGGAGTCGGGCGTGAGCATCTCGTCCATCACGTAGAGCGTGCCGTTCTCATCGGTACCGAACTCGAGCTTGGTGTCGGCGATGATGATGCCGCGCTCGGCGGCGTAAGCCGCTGCCCACTTGTAGATGGTCAAGGTGGCCTCGCGTACCTGTTCGGCCAGGTCAGGGCCGACCGCGGCCACCACGGCATCGAAGCTTACGTTTTCATCGTGATCGCCCACGGCGGCCTTGGTCGATGGCGTGAAGATCGGTTCGGGCAGTTGCTCGGCCTGGCGCAGGCCCGCCGGCAGCTTGATGCCGCACAGCGAACCGGTGGCCTGGTAGTCCTTCCAGCCCGAGCCGATGATGTAGCCACGCGCGATGGCTTCCACCGGCACCGGCTTGAGGCGGCGGGTGACCACGGCGCGCTTCTCGTACTGCTTGAGGTCGGTGCCGGCGGGCAGCACGTCGCTCAGCGGGGTATGCAGCAGGTGGTTGGGCACCAGGTGCGCGGTCTTGCCGAACCAGTAGTTGGACATCTGCGTGAGCATCTCGCCCTTGCCGGGAATCGGATCGGGCAGCACCACGTCGAAGGCGGACAGGCGATCGCTGGCCACGATCAGCAGGCGGTTGTCCGACAGCGCGTAGACATCGCGCACCTTGCCACGATGGATCAGCTCAAGGCCCGGCAGGTTCGATTGCAGCAGGGTGGTGGGCACGTTCGTTCGCTCCTGGAAGGACGGCCTGGCGCGCCAGGTCGGTAAGGCGGTATGACGACCCGGGCGGGCCGGCGATCAAGACGGCAATTGTAGCGGCTGGCAAAGGCCCGCGAGATGCGACGTCATGGACCGGGCCGGCGCCGGCGTCCGGGGCTGCTAGAATCGGCGCTTTTTGAGCCCGGGCTCGTTGCCATGCTTCAGCCGCCACGCACCGCCCCATCGCATTTCCGCTTGCGGATGGCGTTTGCGCTTGCCGCGCTGCCGCTGCTGGCACTGGCGCTGCCGGCTGGTGCCGCCGCGCCGCCGCGCCCCGCGCGCCTGGGCTTGTGCGCGGCCTGCCACGGCGAGACGGGCGTCGCGCAGATTCCCGGCGCCCCCCATCTGGCCGGCCAGAAACTGGACTACCTGCGCGAAGCCCTCAAGCAATATCGCGATGGGCGTCGCAACGTACCGCTGATGCGCGCGGCCATTGGCCCAATGAGCGACGCGGATCTCGATGAACTGGCGCGCTGGTACAGCGCGCAGATGCCGCCACCACAAGGCAACCCATGACCTTTACCTGGACTCTCTGGCTCGCCCTGTTCGGACTCATTTTTGGTCACGGCCTGCCCGGTGCCGTGGTGGGCGGCATCACCGGTTTCATCATCGATAGCCTGCGGCAGGGGCAGCGTCGTCGCGTCACGCCGCCGTCGGGCGGTTACGTCAGCCCGCTATTTGCCCTGTTGGGCGCGGTAGCCAAATCCGATGGCCGCGTTTCCGAGGCGGAAATCGCCGTGGCCGAGCGGGTGATGCAGCGCATGGGGCTGGAGAACGGCCAGCGCAAGTTGGCCATCACCGCCTTCAACGCCGGCAAGCAGCCGGAGTTCAACGTGACACCGGCGATCGAAGAGCTGCGCCGCTGGGTGGGCCTGCGCCGCGATCACGCCTTCCCCGTGCTCGACGTGGTGATCGAAACCGTGTTGGCCGAGGGCAACCCGCCGCCGGAGAAGATGGCCATCCTGCGCCAGCTGGCCTTCGCCCTGCGTGTGAGCGATATGGAGCTGATGGCGCTGATGGCGATGAAGGGCTACGCCTGGAACGCTTCGGCGGGTGGTTCGCGCGGGCATGGCGGCTATGGCAACGGCGGTTACGTGCCGCCCCAGCGCAACACGCAGGGGCCCGATCCGTACACCGTGCTGGGTATTTCGCGCAGTGTGGACGACCGGGCGGTGAAGCGCGCTTATCGCAAGCTGATTTCCGAACATCACCCCGATCGCCTGGGCGACTTGCCTGAAGCCATGCGCAAGCAGGCCGAATCGCGTGCCAGCGAGATCAATGCCGCCTATGAGCGGATCAAGGCCGAGCGCGGCTTCAAATAAACCTGGCGACCACGGCATGCAGCGCATGCTGGGCGCCTCCCAACCGTTTCGCCTTCAGGTTTCCAGGACCCACCCGCATGAGCAAGCAAGCCAACGTCATCGCACCGTCCATCCTTTCCGCCGACTTCGCCCGGTTGGGCGAGGACACCGCCAAGGCGCTGGCCGCCGGCGCGGACTGGGTGCATTTCGACGTGATGGACAACCATTACGTGCCCAACCTCACCATGGGCCCCATGGTGCTCAAGGCGCTGCGCGACTACGGCGTCACCGCGCCCATCGATGTGCACCTGATGGTCAAGCCAGTCGATCGCATCGTGCCGGACTTCGCCAAGGCCGGTGCCACCCTCATCAGCTTCCACCCCGAGGCGAGCGAGCACGTGGACCGCACCATTGGCCTGATCAAGGATTCCGGCTGCCTGGCCGGTCTGGTGTTCAACCCAGCCACCCCGTTGAGCTGGCTGGACTACGTGATGGACAAGCTGGACCTGGTATTGCTGATGTCGGTGAACCCGGGCTTCGGCGGCCAGAAGTTCATTCCCTCCGCGCTGGACAAGCTGCGCGAAGCGCGCCGCCGCATCGACGAGAGCGGACGCCCTATTCGCCTGGAAATCGACGGTGGTGTCACCGCGGCCAATATCGGTGAGATCGCCGCTGCGGGTGCCGATACCTTCGTGGCCGGTTCGGCCATCTTCAATGCGCCCGACTACAAGAGCGTGATCGACGCCATGCGCCAGAACCTGGCGGCGGTCGGCGGT
>NZ_JAELTT010000076.1 GCF_016428975.1 Dyella sp. ASV21 | reverse complement strand
GTATCGGTATCGGCGTCCTGGGGGCAGGCTGGAGTAACAAGGGTATCGAGCCGGCAAGCCAGTTCGCGCCCCAGGGCAATCGCCCCTGGCGTCAGCACTTCCACCATTTCGCTGGCCGTTTCCACCAGCCGGGCACCATCGCGAATGAGACGATGACACCCTTGGGCGAGCGGATTATGAATGGAACCGGGCAACGCGAACACCTCGCGCCCGCTTTCGACCGCCAGCCGGGCGGTAATCAGGGACCCCGATTGCAGTCCGGCCTCGATCACCAGGGTTCCCAGCGCCAACCCGGCCAGTAGCCGGTTGCGGCGCGGAAAATGGTCGGCGCGCGCAGGCGTGCCCGGCGGAAATTCGCTGACGAGCGCGCCCTGGGCCGCAATGCGCCGGGCCAATTCATGGTGTTTGCGCGGATACACCCGATCCGCCCCGGTACCGATGACGGCGACAGTGGGCAAATCGGCATCCAATGCGCCCAGGTGAGCGGCTCCATCGATGCCATCGGCCATGCCGCTGACAATCACGAAGCCGGCCAGCCCCAACGCGGTGGCGAATGCGCGCGCATGGCCGCGCCCACCCAGGCTGGCCGCGCGGGCGCCCACGATCGCCACCTGGGGCTGCAGCAGCAGGCTGGCCTGCCCCGCCACGAACAGGGCCGCCGGCGGCTGCGCGATGGCCTCCAGCAAGGGCGGGAAATCCTCGTCGGTGCACACCAGCAGGCGATGATCAGGAGCCTCCAGCCAGGCCTGATCGGCCGCAAGCCGGCGCTCGTCAGGCCGCTGCAGCCAGTGGCGAGCGGGCTCCGGCAGGCTGGCGGCCCGGGCGCGCAGCGCCTCCCATACGGCGGCGGCATCGCCGTGATGAGCCGCCAGTTGTTCGCGCAGGCCAGCGGGGCCCAGGCCGGGGGTACGCAGCAGTAACAGCCAGGGGCGGTAGCGCGCGGCATCACTCATACCGCTAAGCCTAGGCGCACCCACCAATGAAAACGGCGCGGTGGACACCGCGCCGTTACGTCATCGGGTATCGCCAGGCTTACTCAGGCAGTTCAAGCTTGTCCCGTTTATGCACCGGGCGCAGGCCATCCATGATCAAGCCGTAGCTCACGCGATCAAAGGTGCGGAACACCATCACGTGGCCCACGAACTCCTGCGGCAAGGTCACCTTTTTGCCGGTGCCACGATCCCAGCTATCGCTGGCGACGTCGTCTGCGATGGTCTCGCCCGGCTGGTAGATGGAGTAGGTCTGGCCGTTCTCTACGCCATCCTTAGCGCCGATATTGAGCGCCACCACCTGGTGCGGACCCACGGCATCGTAGGCATCGGTAAAGGCGATCACGCGCGCATTGCCCGCCAGCGATTTGGGTGCATGCGGGTAGTAGTACGGATCGTAGGGCTTGTCGTCGACCGGCATGATGCGATCGCCCTTGCGGATCTCCATGGTGGAGTCCAGCAGGAGCAAGGTGGACGGATCACCGGTGCGCAGCACTTCGGCATTGCCGATCACCGTGACCTCGGTGCCGATCTCCTTGCCACGGCCGTAGTGACCGTCGTCGCGGAAATCCTCCTTCCACGGCGTACGCGTCATCGACACGTCGCTGTCGAGCGGATGGCCCACCAGGTCGGCGCCGTTGTCGCGGCCCTTGCTCTCGTCGAAATTGCGGAAGACCTGGGTAGGACGCACGATCACAAAGCGCTGGCCCGGCTGGGCGTTGAGATTGCGCACGTAGACGTTACGACCCACCGTGCCGCGCAAATCCGCCTCCTCAAAGCCCACCACATAGGGCAGCGCGGAGACTTCATTGGAGTCGAGCACACGCATTTCCTTGAGGAAAATTTGCAGCTGCGACAGCGGAATGGCCGGAATCGCCTCACCCTCGGTACGCACACGCGGCTGCAAGCCAAGGTGCGGGCCATTGATGAAGGAGAGATTGAGCACATCGCCCGGATAAATCAGGTGCGGGTTCTGCACCTGCGGGTTGGCCTGCCAGATCTCCGGCCATAGCCAGGGCTTGGACAGGAAACGTGCAGAGATCGCCCAGAGCGTATCGCCCTTGCGCACCGTATAGGTATCGGGGTGATCGGCACGCAGTTGCGCGCCCGCAGCATAAACGGCCACCGTGACCAGCATGCCGGCCAGCAGCCCAATGGACTTTCTGATCATAAACGGGAATCCCCCATCCCCCGACGCTCGGGCGAGTGTAACCGAACCACTTGTTCACGCAACCAGTCCCAGTTGGCAAAACGGCATGCCAGACGGGGGCTTGGCGGCGTACAATGAGGGTCATTCTAGATCGCGCCTGGGCTTGGATTTCACCGATTCGCCCGCAGTTTGCGCGCTGAGGTAAAACCATGTCCGTTCTGACCATCATCGAATTCCCCGACCCCCGCCTGCGCACCAAGGCCGAGCCAGTGCGCGTGTTCGACGCCGAGCTGAAGCAATTCGTGGCCGACATGTTCGAGACCATGTATGCCGCCAACGGCGTGGGTCTGGCGGCCACCCAGGTCAACGTGCACCGGCAAGTGCTGGTGGCCGACATGAGCGACGAGCGCAACGAGCCGCTGGCGCTGATCAATGCGCAGATCATCGAGAAGGATGGCGCCCAGGTGTACCAGGAAGGCTGCCTGTCGTTCCCCGGCATCTATGCCGATGTGACGCGCGCACTGAAGGTCAAGGTGAAGGCGCACGACGTGGACGGCAACGAGTTCGTCTACGAAGCCGAAGGCCCGCTCGCCGTGTGCATCCAGCATGAGCTGGATCACCTGGCCGGCAAGGTGTTCGTCGATTACCTCTCGCCACTCAAGCGCTCCATGCTGCTCAAGCGCCTGGAAAAACAGCGCAAGCAGGCGGCCAGCGCTTG
This sequence comes from Dyella sp. ASV21, assembly GCF_016428975.1. Taxonomy (GTDB): domain Bacteria; phylum Pseudomonadota; class Gammaproteobacteria; order Xanthomonadales; family Rhodanobacteraceae; genus Dyella. Next base: position 15,026 of record NZ_JAELTT010000076.1, on the reverse strand, counting down.
AAGCTGCGCGTCGTCTTCGCGGGCACTCCCGAGTTTTCCGTTCCCTGCCTCGAAGCCTGCCGCGCCAGCGGCGCCGAGGTGGTGGCCGTATACACCCAGCCGGACCGCCCAGCCGGGCGCGGCCGCAAGCTCACGCCCAGCCCGGTAAAGCAGGCGGCGCTGGAGGCCGGCATTCCGGTCGAGCAGCCCGAGTCGCTCAAATCGCCCGAAACGCGCGCCACCCTGGCGGCTTATGCGCCGGACCTGATGGTGGTGGTGGCCTATGGCCTGATCCTGCCGCGCAAGGTATTGGCTACGCCGCGCCTGGGCTGCTGGAACGTGCATGCCAGCCTGCTGCCGCGCTGGCGCGGCGCCGCGCCGATCCAGCGCGCCATCCTGGCGGGCGATGCCGAGAGCGGCGTCGATCTGATGCAAATGGAAGCCGGCCTGGATACCGGCCCGGTGCTGCTGGAACGACGCACGCCGATCAGCCCCGACGACACCGGCGGTTCGCTGCATGACCGCCTTTCCGCGCTGGGTGCCGAGGTGCTCGCCGAGGGCCTGGCTCGCGTACTGGCCGGCGAAACGCTTGCCGTCCGACCGCAGCCGGAAGAAGGCGTGACCTACGCGCACAAGCTGGACAAGGCCGAGGCACGTTTGGACTTCACCCGCCCAGCGGCCGAGCTGGAGCGCAAGGTGCGTGCGTTCGACCCTTGGCCGGTGGCCGAGGGCGAGGTGGGTAGCGAACTGCTGCGCATCTGGGCCGCGCGAGCCGTCCCCGCCGACGCCGTGGCCGTTCCCGGCAGCGTGCTGGGCATGAGCCGTGAAGGCATCGATGTGGCCTGCGGCGAAGGCGCGCTGCGCATCACCGCGCTGCAACGCGCGGGCGGCAAGCGCATCAGTGCCGCCGATTACCTCAATGCCCTGAAGACCCGACCCGCCTGAGTCGTCCTTCGGGCGAAAAGGTAGTGCGCCGGGATGCTGGCCTCACCGCAAACCAGGTATCGCGGCGTGTACCGAAGCACCACGGGATATCGGCTACGGTCCGGGGTTCTAACGATGTTTCCACTCTCGCCACTCACTTCTCTCCACTATCTTCTGGCTCGATGACCGACACACGCGCCCTTGCTGCCCAAGCCCTCGCCGACGTCGCCCTGCGCGGCGCCTCGCTACGCGACGCCATGGAGCGCTACGCGCCGCGGCTCGCCGACCCACGTGATCGCGCCCTGTTGATGGCGCTGCTGAGCGATGGTTCGCGCTGGTGGCTGCGTTTCGACAGCGCGCTCGACCGCCTGCTGGAGAAACCGCTGCGGCAGAAGGAGCCGGCCATCCACGCGCTGCTGGTGCTGGGTTTGGTGCAGCTGGAGATCCTGCAGCTGCCGGACTACGCCGCCGTGGCCGCCACCGTGCAGGCAGCCCGAGCGCTGCAACGACCGCGCATGGCGGGGCTGGTAAATGCCGTACTGCGCCGCTGGCAGCGCGAGCGTGCCGAGCTGCTCGCGGCACTCGATGCCAAGCCGCAGACACGGCATGCGCATCCGGTGTGGCTGGCCAAGGCACTGGCTCGCGACTGGCCCGCGCAGGCCGATGCGGTAATGGCCGCCGATAATCGCGAGCCACCACTGATGCTGCGCGTGAACCGCCGCCGCGCCCGGCGCGACGACCTGATCGAACGTTTGCGTGCGGATGGCTATACGGCCGACGCGCATCCCTGGCTCACTGACGGCATCGTGTTGCCACACAGCGCCGACGTGACACGCATGCCCGGTTTCGCCGCCGGCGAGTTTGCCGTACAGGATGGCGCCGCCCAGATCGCCGCCGATCTCGCCGACCTGCGTGATGGCCAACGCGTGCTGGACGCCTGCGCCGCGCCAGGGGGTAAGGCTTGCCATCTACTGGAGCGAGCCGACGTGGCGATGACCGCCCTGGAGTTCGACGCCAAGCGTGCCCAGCGCATCCACCAGAACCTGGAACGCCTGGGCTTGCGCGCCAAGGTGGTGATCGGCGACGCGGGGGAGCCGGCGCCCTGGTGGGATGGCCAGCTGTTCGACCGCATTCTTATCGACGCCCCGTGCTCGGCCACCGGCGTGCTTCGCCGCCGACCGGATGTGCGCCTGCACCGCCGTGACAGCGATATCGCCCCCTTGGTGGCCCAGCAGAAACGCATCCTCGCCGCGCTATGGCCCCTGCTGGCCCCGGGCGGCCGCCTGATCTACATCACCTGCGCCCTGTTGCGGGCCGAGAACGAAGGCGTCGTCGGCGAATGGCTGGCAAACCAGCCGGATGCCCGCGTCGCCGCGATCGAGCTGGCCGTCGGCCAGCCCGCCAGCGTGGGTTGGCAGATACTGCCGGGCGATGGCGACCTGGACGGCATGTACTATGCCGTCCTTGAAAAGGCCTGACGCGACCGCGTGAATCGGCGCCACTGAGGGGGTCTGCGTGTGGGGGCGCGGGCCTGTAGTTACTTGTTTGCGACGCGGCCATGCCGCTCCGGAACCCACGCATGCTCGCTTCATCCCAAGCCACGCCCCAGGAACGCCGCCGCTTCTGGCTCTTGTTGCTGATCGCCCTGGTAGTGATCGGCGCCGGCATGGGCCTGCGCGATCCCTGGCCCTCGGACGAGCCGCGCTTCGCGCTTGCCGCCAAGCAAATGGTGGAGAGCGGCGACTGGTTGTTCCCGCATCGTGGCAGCGAGCTGTACTCGGACAAGCCGCCCATGCTGTTCTGGCTGGAAGCGGCCAGCTATCAGGCGGTGCGCAACTGGCGCATCGCCTTCCTGCTGCCCTCGCTACTGGCCGCACTGGCCAGCCTGCTGTTGGTCTATGACCTGGGTCGCCGACTGTGGAACCGGCAGGTGGGCCTGTATGCCGCCTCGGCGCTGCTGATCACGTTCCAGTTCATTTACCAGACCAAGCGCGCGCAGATCGACCCCTTGGTGCTCGGCTACATCACCGCCGCCAACTGGGGTCTGCTGGTGCATATGCTCAAGGGGCCGCATTGGCGGGCCTACTGGTTCGGCTGCTTCTGCGCTGGCCTGGGCATCATCACCAAGGGCGTCGGCGTGCTGGCACTGCTGCTGTTCGTGCCCTATCTGGTGGCTCTGTTCGGCCAATGGCACGGCGTGTCGCGACCGGGTGCGGGTGCCTGGTGGCGCTGGCTGCTGGGCCTGGTGGCGCTGGCGGCAGCGATGGCGCTATGGCTGCTACCCATGCTGCTGGGCGCCAAGGCCCACGCCGGCGACCCGGCCTATGCGGAGTACGTGCACGACATCCTGTTCCACCAGACGGCGGGCCGTTACAGCAAGTCGTGGGATCACCACCATCCGGCGCTCTACTACATACCAATCATCCTGTTTACCTGGTTGCCGCTGTCGCTGACCTATCCCGGCACGCTGCCGCGCTGGTGGCAGGCGCTCAAGGCCAAGGATGCGCGCATCCTGCTGCCGCTCGGCTGGATCGTGCTGCTGCTGGTGTTCTTTTCCATCCCCAAGGGCAAGCGCGACGTCTACATCATGCCGGCGTTGCCCATGCTGGCCCTGATCTCCGCGCCGTACCTGGACGAGCTGCTGAAGAAGCGCTGGCTGCGCGCGGCCGGACTGTCCTTTATCGGGCTGATGGGCACCGCCATGCTGCTGGTGGGTGGCGCGGCCCTGCTGGCGCACCCCAAGTTCGCCAGCGACTTTGCCACCGCACGCGGCTTCGAGGACGGCGGCCACGCGCTGTGGCTTATGTTTGTCTGCATAGGCCTCATCCAACTGTTGCTGATCGCCACCCTGCGCCTGCGGCGCGCGGTAGCGGCCGTGGCGGGCGGTATGGCGGCGATGTGGCTGGTATGGAGCCTCTGGGCCTATCCCATCCTCAACGACTCCAGCTCCTCGGCCGGCCTGATGGCCGAGGTGCGCAGCAAACTCGGCCCCGGTGACGAACTGGGCATGGTGGCCTGGAAGGAACAGAACCTGCTGATGCTGGATCGCCCCGCCGTCGACTTCGGGTTCACCCAGCCCTGGCATGACCAGTACGCCGCCGCCGTTACCTGGCAGGCGCAGGACCCGGCGCACCGCTGGCTGTTCGCCCTCGACCCGGTCATGGCTCAATGCGTGGACCGCAGCAAGGCCACCAGCCTGGGTCACGCCAACCGGCGTGAGTGGTGGATGTTCAAGGCCGACGCCGTGGTGCCGGGCTGCCTGCCGGACGAGAGCGTGGACCGCGTGCCCGCCAACAACCCCGACGACTGAAGCCGCGCGCTCATAAATGAAACGCACAGTTAGATGAATAGTGCTTCAGATAGAGGAGCCAACCGTCAGATCGTGCGACCCGCTTGCCTTATGCTCTCGCCGGCCGACCCTTTGTGTAGGCAGCCTGGCTCCATTGGTCGTGAATAGAACATCAGAATGACTGGCTCCATCCCAGACACCCATCATCGCAAAGCCGGCACCTATAGCGCCTGGGCCGCTGCAGCCTTGTTGTCGACCCTGCCGTTCTGCTTTACAACGCCTTACGACATCAAGACCGTGCTGGTAGGCATCGCGTTCGTGTGGGGCATCGTCACCCTGTGCACCCGGGCGGATACGCGCCAGGCATACCGCTCGGCGGCCCTGATCGTTGCAGTGTTCCTGCTGCATATGATCATCAACCTGATCAACATCCAGATCCACCACCTGGGCTGGAAGCAGGCCGACCTGCCATCGCAGATCCTGCTGTTCGTCATTCTCTCCGCGCTATTCGCCCGGCCCTGGAAAGAGCACTTGTTCTGGGCGATGGTGAGTGCCACGGCGATCCTGCTTGGCGGCACCAGCCTTTGGCAGCACTACCTTCAGGACATCCCGCGACCTTACGGACTGAACGGCAAGGACTGGGGTTCGATCGAGTACGCCATGGTGATGCTGGCCATGTCGTTGCTCGCCATCATCCAGCTCATGCGCCGCCCATGCCCGAAGCCGCTCCGATTGCTCCATGGCGTCGCCGCAGCCATGACGTTCTATGGCGCGCTGCTTACGCAAAGTCGCGGTCCGCTGCTGGCCTTTGCCGTGGCGTTGGTATTGGTGCTGTCGCTGCACTTTCACCGCCAGCGCGCCTGGTCGTTCACTGCTGGCGCCGTTGCAGGGGCGTTATTGCTGATCGGCGGCGGCTCGCTGTCACTCAATGACAAGATTCGCGAACGCTTTCTGGAAGTTCACACCGAAGTCGTGTCTTACAGTCCCGCCCGCGCCAATGGCGCTGTGCGCGAGCGCCTGGAAATGTGGCGCACGGCCTGGCGCGCGTTCCGCGAGCACCCGTGGAACGGCGTGGGCGTAAACCAGTTCGGCAAGTACTCCCAAGCCCAGGTGGCCCTGGGCAACGCCAACGAAAGCATCGCAAAGTATCAGCATCCGCACAGCGAATACCTTGAAGCGTTATCCACCCTGGGAGTGACGGGTGGCATCACCATCATCTTGATTTTCGTACTGCCACTGATCTACTTCCTGCGCCATGCCGGCGACCCCTGTGAACGAGTGGCCACGCAAGCCGGCGCAGGTGCGGGCGTGGTGTTACTGTTCGCGCTGTGCGCCCTGACCGACAACGTGTTTTATCGTCCGATGCCTCAATCCATCTACATGTTCTTCGTGCTGGGGTTGGTATTGAGCATCGCGTACCAGCATCGGCGCATGATCTTCGGCGCCCCTACGCAAACGGCTGGATAAATGGCCCTCATCCATTTGCTTGCCTGGGACAACCAGCGCGGCTTGAGCCACGATCTTCGACTGGTTGAGCAAGCCCTGCGGGAGCAGGGGCATGAGGTGCGCATCACTCGATTGGGACCACGCTGGCAGGATGGCCGCTGGCGAGCCGTGGGGCAACGGCTGAGCCTGTGGTGGCACTGGGCCAAATCGTTGGGCCGCAAGCCGCGCCGCTACGACGTAAACATCGCTTTGGAAACGGTGCGCCCGCGCTTTTTTAGCCTGGCCCGATTCAACTTGATCCTGCCGCACCCGGAGTGGTTCCCGCCGATCAGCCAGCGCTTTGTGGGCCACTACGACGGCGTGCTTACCAAAACCGCCGTCGGCAAAGCGATCTTTACCCCCATTGCTCGACAAGTGCTGCCGATCGGCTTTACCAGCTGTGACCGTCTGGATCCCGACGAGCCCAAACGCGCGGACTTCCTGCATGTGGCGGGGGCCAGCACCATGAAAGGCACCGCGCGCCTGCTCGAAGTGTGGCAGCGTCACCCGGAATGGCCCATGCTCACGGTGCTGCAGTCGCCCGAAGTGGTCGATCCCGCCCATGCCGTGGTGGCACCCAATATCCACCACCGCGTCGAGCGCGTGCCGGACGACGAACTGCGCACACTGCAGAACAGCCACGCGTTCCACCTGTGCCTATCGGAAACCGAAGGCTGGGGGCACTACCTGGTAGAAGCCATGAGCTGCCGCGCCGTGGTCATCACCTGCGACGCGCCACCGATGAACGAACTGGTCAGTGCCGAACGCGGCCTGCTGGTGGCCGCCTCGCCATGCGGAGAATGCCAGCTGGCAACCCGCTACGCCTTCGAACCGGAGGATCTGGAGCGGGTCATTGCCACCGCCGCTGCCATGACCCCGGAACAACGCGAACACGTGGGTGACCGTGCTCGTGCCTGGTTCCTGAAGGTGCAGCACGCCTTCCCCGCGCAGTTGGGCCGCACGATCGATCAGCTGCTGCGCGAGCCCTGACCGTCGGTCAGCGCCCGCGGCGGCACGGCGAACTCCGCCAAGTGCTGCTCCAACCCCAACGTGCAGCGCACCGCCCGTGTGGCCCGCGTGGCTTCCACCACGGCGTCGTTCGGGTTATCGCGTCGATCGTGCTTGCGCGAACGGTGATACAGGTGCCAGGCCAACGCACTGAAGCGCACATCGCGCCGCCATAGGCCTGCGTGCAGCCCACGAATGGCCAGTTCCAGGTCTTCACGACCCCAGCCGGTCATCGCCTCGTTGAAGCCGTTGATACGAATGAGATCCTCGCGCCAGAACGCCATGTTGCAGCTCTTGATGCCCTTGGTGCGTTGCGACGGTTTGGCATACAGGCCAGCCAGCCAAGGCAGGCGCAGCGTATGACGACGACGCTCGATACCTGGCGTGAAAAAGCCCACCTCGGTATCACCCTGATCCATCAGGCGACGGGAATTACCCTCGTCCAGCAGCACGCGCGAACCCTGGATGAAACATCCCTGACGCGCAAAGCGGCGATGATCGGCGATGAAGTGGCGCTCGGTGACCATGTCGCCGTCGAGCAACACGATGTAATCCCCGCGCGCCGCCGCGATGCCGCGATTGCGCGCGCGACTCATGCGCGCACCATCGTCGGGTTGCCACACATGCACCAGGCGACACGGGTAATCCTGGGCAAGACGCGCGAGCAGTTCGCGCGTTTCCTCACGCGAGCCATCGTCGGTCACGATCACTTCGTACGGCAGCTCGCTCTGGCGCGCCAACGCCTTGAGCACCAGCGCCAGTGCGGTGGGCCAGTTGTAGGTAATGACCACTACGCTGATACGCATCGACGCTCACACTCCCTGGCGATGGCGGGGGCGCAAATCGTCCGGGCGCTGGGCGAACTCCGCCAAATGCCCATCGATGCCGCGTTCGCAGCGCACCACCTTGTTGGCCAGCGTAGCCTCGAAACGAGCCTTGCCTGGATTCTCGCTGCCCAGGCTGCCACGCGAGGCGTGATGCAGGTGCGCGGCGATGGCGCAGAACTTGAGGCTGTAACGGGTGAGGCCGTAATGCAGGCAGCGCGCCGCCAGTTCGGTGTCCTCGTAGCCCCAGCCCACCATTGCCTCGTCGAAGCCGTTCACCGCCAGCAAATCGCTGCGCCAGTACGACTGATTGCAGCTCATGATGGTGGCGAGATCGTGGCGCGGACGCGCCTTCCAGCGGGCCAGCAGGGGCATGCGCAGCGCCTTGCTGCGACGATCCAGGCCCAGCGACCACGGCCCGATATCCAGACGCCCCGCCGCGATCAGGTGCTGCGTGCGCGGCGCGTTGAGCAGCACGCGCCCTCCCTGCAAAAAAGCCTGCGGCCGGGCGAACGCCACGTGGTCCTGCAGGAAGGCCGACTGCGGCACCATGTCGCCATCGAGCAACACCACATAGTCACCCGTCGCCGCCGCGATGCCGCGATTGCGCGCTCGCGCGGCGCGAAAGCCTGCGTGCGGCTGCCACACATAGCGCAGCGGTACCGGAAAGTGCTCGGCCACGCGCTGGATGGTGGCCAGCGTGTCCGGCCCCGAACCATCGTCAGTCACGATGACCTCCCACGGCCAGGGGCAGTGTTGCCGCGCCAGCGAGCGCAAGACCAGCTCAAGCGCCTGCGGCCATTCGTGAGTAAGTACGACGACGGAAATATGCATTGAAGCCTGGTGAGCGGGTACGCCGGATGAGCCAGTTAACAATAGCGTCAGCCACCTGAAGACGCCATTTCAACACGCCGCCCGGGGCGCCCTCGCTGCACCCGCACCGCCTGGGCCACGCCATGAGTTGGGATACCATGCGCGCATGCGCACCTACCCCCTTACCCTCGTGGTGATCACCTACAACGAGGCGAAAAGCATTGGCCGCTGCCTGGACAGCGTGCCCTTCGCCGCCGAAAAGCTGGTGATCGACAGTGGCAGCACCGACGACACCGTCGCCGTCGCCCAGGCCCATGGCGCCCGCGTGGTGCATCAACCGTGGCTGGGCTTTGGCCCGCAGCGCAATTTCGCCACCACCCAATGCGAGCATGAGTGGATCCTGGCGCTGGATGCCGACGAATACCTCACACCGGCCCTGGCGACCGAGCTGGAGCAGCGCCTGCCGGAGCTGATGGCCAGCGGTGCCTGCGCCGCCTTCCTGCGTCGCGCCACCATCTACATGGGCGCACCGATGCGCTGGTACCTGCCGGCGATGGGCGAGAAGATGGCGCGTCTGTTCCATCGCGATCGCGCCCGCTGGACCGATGCGCGCGTACACGAATCGCTGCGCTTCGATGGCCCCTCGATCACACTGACCGCGCCGTTCAACCACGAGAACAACCCCAGCCTGCCAGAGAAGCAGATCAAGGTACTGCGTTATGCGGAACTCAAATGCCGCGACTGGCTGGACAAGAACAAGCCGGTGCGCATGTGGCAGACGCCGCTTGTGTACCTGCTGGCCTTCCTCAAGGACTATCTGTTCCGCCTGGCCTTCCTGGACGGCTGGCGCGGTTTCGTGATCGCCCAGACGGCCGCCTCCTACGCCGCCTACAAGCGCATGCGCTACTACGAGATGCGCCGCAACCCGGCCTCGGTGCACAGTGCCGCCGACGCCTTGATCCGCCACGGAATCGATCGATGAGCAAGCAGCATTACCTTCTCTACGGCTCCGAGCGCTACGCGCTGGCCATTCTGCGCCCGGTGCAGGAAGCCATCCGCGCCCGCGGCGACGAAGCTGCCTGGTTCTTCGATGGCCCCGGCGCCGAAGATCTGGTGGAAGGGGAGCGCCTGCTCACCGTGCAGGAGGTACGCGCGTGGAAGCCGCGGGCGGTAATTACCTCCAGCAATGCCGTACCGCACTTCTTTCCGGGCGTGAAAGTGGAAACCTTCCACGGCTTCGACGCCGGCAAGCCTCGCCATGTTTATGTGCGCGGCTTCTTCGACCTGTACTGCACCACTGGGCCGCGCGACACCGCCAAGTTCAAGGAAATCGCCGACCGGGTGGGCCACTTCGCCGTGATCGAGACGGGCTTCCCCAAGCTCGACCCCTTCATGAAGGAGATCACCGGGCCCATTCCGCCGGTGCGCCAGCCGCCCGTGATCCTCTACCACTCCACCTTCTCGCCCTCATGGAGTGCGGCCGAAACCCTGTACGAGGAAGTGAAGCGGCTGTCGCGCGATGGTCGCTGGCGCTGGATCGTCACCTTCCACCCCAAGATGAATCCGGAAACGGTGGCCAAGTACAAGGCGCTGCAGAACGAGTACCTCAGCTTCGCGGAGAACGACAATATCCTGGAGCTGTTCCCGCAGGTCGACATGATGTGCTCGGATACCTCCTCGGCACTCAACGAGTTCCTGCTCACCGGCAAACCGGTGGTGACTTTCAAGAATCGACGCCCCGGTCCGCAGCTGATCGACATCGACGACGCCTCGCAGTTCGAGCCGGCCATCGAGCGGGCACTGGCACGGCCGCCTGAGCTGATGCAGGCCATCCGCGAGTACGGCGATGCCATCCACCCCTATCGCGATGGCCAATCCAGCGAACGCATCCTGCGGGCGATCGACACCTTCATCGCTGCAGGCGGCCGTAACCGTCGCCGCAAGCCCTGGAACCTGTGGCGAAAGCTCAAGCTCCGTCGCCGCATCGGCTACTGGGGCCCGGCCGGCGAATAAGCACACATCCCCGCGTGGCCGAGAGGCCACCGGGCGATGGTTAAACCCGCGCCGGCACAGGGGAAGGGTGGAGAAACCCCGGCTCGGGCTAGAATCGGCCCACCGAATCAAGAAGACTGCCCGTGGCATCCAGCAGCTACAGCCGCTCCGAACACCTGCGCTCCCTTTGGCCCTGGCTCCCGCTATGGGTAATGGCCGCCTTGTTGGCGATCTTTTCCCACGGGCCGATGCCGCTGTATTCCACGCGCACGCTGGCCGTGGCCTGGGAAATGTGGAACCACCATCAGTGGCTGGTACCGCACATCAACGGCCAGCCCTATAGCGAGAAGGTGCCGCTGCTGTTCTGGATGATCCACGCCGGCTGGCTGGTGTTCGGCGTAAGCGACGTTTGGCCGCGCGTGCTGGAGGTGATCTTCGGTGGCACCCAGCTGGTGCTGGTCTCCTTGCTGGCGCAGCGGCTGTTCCCGCGACAGCCGTGGGTGGCCAAGGGCGCGCCCTGGATGCTGCTGGCGCTGGGCTACGCGTTTCTGTTCGGCTTGCAGATCATGTACGAGGTACTGCTCGCCGTATGGGTGCTGGCAGCGCTGCTGAGCCTGACCTCGCGCGCCGACCGCGCCGAACCACGCTGGGTGTTGTTCGGGCTGTGCGTGGGCCTGGGCCTGCTCACCAAGGGCCCGGTGATGTTCCTGCATGTGGTCTTCCCTTGGCTGCTCGGCCCGCTGTGGAGCGACTGGGCACGCGACAACCGCGCGCGCTGGTATGGCCGCGGCGTGCTGGCCCTGCTGCTGGGTGGCGCGATGCTGCTGGCCTGGGCTCTGCCGGCGGGCTTTGCCGGTGGCGATGCGTATCGCCAGCGCCTGTTCTTTACCCAGACCGCCGGCCGCGTGGTGGATGCGTTCGACCACGCCCGCCCGTTCTGGTGGTACCTGCCGATGATCCCGGCGCTGCTGTTCCCGTTCAGTGGCTGGCCGCGCGCCTGGGTGGCGCTGGCCACGCTGCGCCGCCCGCTGGATGCGGGCCTGCGTTTTGCGCTGTGCTGGCTGCTGCCGGTGATGCTGACGTTCTCCTTCATCAGCGGCAAGCAGTTGTATTACCCGCTGCCGGAATACGCCGGCGCCGCCTTGCTGATCGCCGGCGCGGTGGCGGTGCTGCGCGAGCGTCGCCCGCAACTGGCCAACACCGCCTGGCTGGGCACCTGGCCGCTGGGCGTGGGCGGCATCTTGTTCGGCGTGTTCCTGTTCGTGCTGCCCGTACTGGTCGCGCATAACGGCCTGCACGGCGAGTGGTTCGACAGCACCCAGCGCTACAGCCGCTTCTTCAGCGTGGTGTTCGTGTTGCTGGGCGCACTGTTGCTGCTGCGCGGTCGCGGTGAACTGCGCCGGCTGGCTTTTGCCGGCCTGGTCGGCACGCTGGCGCTCAATACGCTGTTTACGCTGACCATGTGGCAGAACTTCGACCTGCGGCCGTCGGCCCAGCTGCTGGGTGCCGCCGATGCCGAGGGTCGCGCCATCGGCTACCTGGGCAACTACGAGGGCCAGTTCCACTTCGAAGGTCGCCTGACGCATGCCATCGAACGCCTCAGCGAGGGCGATTCGCTGCAAGCGTTTGTGCGCGAGCATCCCGATGGCCTGATCGTGACGCGCCCCGAGAAACTCCAGCCCACCGACCTGCGCTACCCGTTGCTGGTGCAGCCATTCCGCTCGACCTGGGTGGTGATCTGGCCCGCCAAGTCGCTGGGTGAGCTGCGCGCAGGTCGCGTACCGTCAGAGCCGCCGCATCCGACCCGCGTCTATCAGGTCGACGAGTGGCGTTTCCGCGCCCTGCAATGAACGCCACGCTGATCGCCAACCTGCGCGCCCAATGCGGCGGCCCGCGCGACGGCGCGCTGCTGCGCTTCTCCCTCGGCAACGCCTTGCTCGCAGCGGGCGATGCCGAAGGCGCGGCGACGGAACTGCGCCAGGCGGTGATCTTCGATGCGGGCTATTCGGCGGCCTGGAAATTATTAGGCAAGGCCAGCGTGGCCCTGAACGACACCGTCGCCGCCGCCGATGCCTGGCAGCACGGCATCGCCGCCGCGCAGGCGCGCGGCGACAAGCAGGCAGAGAAAGAGATGACCGTGTTCCTGCGCCGCCTGGAGCGACCCACGCCCTGAGCGATCAGTGGTTCTCGGTGTCGTAAGGGCTCGGCCGATCGTCCGCGGTGTAGCGCTTGTAATGCCACTGGTACTGGGCAAACGCCAGCTCCACGCATTGCTCCACGCCCTGGTTGAGTGCCCGGCAGGCCACCTTGAGATCCGCATCGACCAGACCCTGCGGCGCCGGCAGCAGATGGATGCGGTATCCCGCGCCCTGCGGCAAACGCTCGGCGAAGGCGAACAGCACCGTGGCGCCGGTGCGCGCGGCCAGGCGCGGCAACAGCACCATGGTCAGCGCATCGCGGCCAAAGAAGGGCGCGAACTCGCCTTCGCCGCCACGCGGCTTCTGATCCGGCAGGATGCCGACCGTGCCGCCCGCAGCCAGCCGCTTGTACAGCGTACGCACGCCGGCGCCCTCGGCACGCACCTGTTCGGGCGCCAGCGCGCCGCGCACCTTGCGCAGCAACCCCTCCACCGCCGCGATGCGCGGCGGGCGATACAGGATCGCCATTGGCGTCTTGCGGCACAGCCAATAGTTGAGCAGCTCCCAGCAGCCCAGGTGCGGTGCGGCGATGATCACGCCCTTGCCGGACGCCAGCGCGGCATCGAACAAGGCTTCGCCGCGCACTTCGCGCACCAGATCCAGCGCGCGCTCGGCATCGGTGCCCCAGATCTTGGCGATCTCCAGCGCGGATTTACCGCTCTCCGCCATCACCTCGCGCAGCAGGGTCGCGTGCGCGGGCTCGTCCAGGCCCGGACGCACGATGCGCAGGTTGACCGAGGTGAAGTGCGCGGTGCGGCTGTGTCGCCACAACGAGAACCTGCCGATACCGGCGCCGATGCGCTGCAGCAGGCGTAGCGGCAACGTGCCGATCAGGCGCAGCAGCCAATAGATGAGGGTAATGTCGAGTCGCATGAGCGCCGCAGTGTAGCCGCACCAAGGCGGCAATCGGCGACTGGTCAGGCTACCGTCGATGCCGGTGAGGCCCTAAGCTTCGCGCCATTGTCCTCGGCTGCCGCCTCCATGATCGCCCTGATTCAGCGCGTCCTGTCCGCTCGCGTGGACGTCGAACACGAAACCGTGGGCCAGATCGGCCCCGGCCTGCTGGCGCTCGTCGCGGTGCAACCGGGCGACGACGAAGCGCGCACCCGCCGCATGCTCGAACGCCTGCTGGGCTACCGCGTGTTCGCCGACGAACAGGGCCGCATGAACCGCTCGCTGACCGACGCCGGTGGCGAGCTGTTGCTGGTCAGCCAGTTCACCCTGGCCGCCGACACCCGCTCGGGCATGCGCCCCAGCTTCACCAGCGCCGCGAGCCCCGAAGAAGGCCGCCGCTGGTTCGATCGCCTGGTCGCGTTGGCCCGCGCCGCGCACCCCAGGGTGGAAATCGGCCGCTTCGGCGCCCATATGCAAGTTCACCTGGTCAACGACGGCCCGGTGACGTTCTGGCTGGAGACGCCGTGATCCACGCGGATAACAGCGCACTGCGCGTCCTTACACAAAAATCTCCGGAAGATGGCCATTTGGCGCGATTTTTGCGTAGGGCCGTCCCCATTTTTCTTCCTTGAAAACTGGTCAAAAAAGCATCACATCGGTATACTGATCGGTTCCGGCACAAGCGGCGGTAGGTATGAACAACAAAGCTCCCGAGCAACAGTCTGAAATCAAGGCGCTCATCTCCAAGGGTCTGGAGCAGGGCTACCTGACCTACGCCGAGATCAACGACCATCTGCCCGATGACATCGTCGATCCGGAGCAGATCGAAGACATCATGGCGGTGCTCAAGGGCGTCGGCATCGAAGTGCACGACGCGGCGCCGGACGCCGATCCGCTCGCCGATACCGCTGCGGGCAGCACCACCGACGACGAAGCCGCCGCGGAAGAAGCCGTGGCGCTGCTGTCGGCCGTCGATTCCGAAGTGGGCCGCACCACCGACCCCGTGCGCATGTACATGCGCGAAATGGGCACGGTGGAGCTGCTGACGCGCGAAGGCGAAATCGCCATCGCCAAGCGCATCGAAGAAGGCCTGGGCCAAGTGCAGACCGCACTGGCCACCTTCCCGCTCACCATCGAGCTGCTGCTCGAGGAATACGACCAGCATCTGGACGGCAAGCGCCGCCTGAGCGAAATCCTGGCCGGCTTTGCCGACCTCGAGGAAGCCGCCGACGCAGCCCAGGCCGCCGCGGCCGACGTGGAGCTGGACGAAGCCGGCGACGACGTCGACGAAGAAGAAGACGATGCCGCCGTGGACGAGGAGGCCGGCCCGACCGGTCCCGACCCGGAAGAGGTCAAGCGTCGCATGGAACTGCTGCGCGACTACTACGGCAAGTTCCAGAAGGCCGCCCCCAAGGCCACCGACGTCAACGACAAGAAGGTCGTGAAGCTGCGTGACCAGATGGCGGAGGAGTTCCTCAAGCTCAAGCTGCCGTCCGCGCTGATCGATGGCTTCGTGCGCAAGCTGCGCGAAGTGGTCAACGACATCCGTCACCACGAGCGCGTGCTGATGGAGATCTTCGTCAAGCACGTGAAGATGCCCAAGGCCGAGTTCCTCAAGAC
>NZ_JAELTT010000075.1 GCF_016428975.1 Dyella sp. ASV21 | reverse complement strand
GCCATCGACCTTGCCGGCATCGTGGGCCACGTGACGCTGCTCGAATTCGACAGCAAGCTGCGCGCCGACGAGGTGCTTCAGCGCAAGCTGCGCAGCATGCCCAACGTGGACGTGATCGTCAGCGCCCAGACCACCGAAGTGCAAGGCGACGGCCAGAAGGTCAGCGGCCTCACCTACACCGACCGCACCAGCGGCGAAAGCCGCCAGGTGGCACTGGAAGGCGTGTTCGTGCAGATCGGCCTGCTGCCCAACAGCGACTGGCTGAAGGGCACGGTGCAGCTTTCCCCGCGCGGCGAGATCGAGGTGGATGCACGCGGCGAGACCTCGGTGCCTGGCGTGTTCGCGGCCGGCGACGTCACTACCGTGCCGTACAAGCAGATCGTGATCGCCATGGGCGAAGGCTCCAAAGCTTCACTGAGCGCCTTCGACTACCTGATCCGCCTGCCGGTGGAACAGGCGACCCAGGAAAGCGTGGCCGCCTGATCGACAGCCTGCCCGCTCCCGCTTGCTGCCAGGCACGCGGGAGCGACTCGCTACGAACGCGTGTACGGCGGCAGCGCCCGATAGTTGGCCGACACCTCTTCAAGCAACGCCTGCTGCGATGCCGACAGCTTCGCCCGCGCCACCGCATCGGCGAGGCTACGGAAGCCACCCTGGCGGCGAGCCTCCAGCAAACGCCTCACCAGCATCTCGTCGCCCAGCAACCACTGCAATGCCGGCGCCTCAGCCGTGTTCAGATCCACGACCAGCGGTTGATCGGGTTGCGATGCGCCCACCTGATCGCTGACACGTACGTCCTTGCTGGCCAACCACAGCGGCGGCGCCAAGGCGGCATCCAGCGCCAGCCGACCCGATACCACCTGATCGAGCAACGCATCGGCGTCGTGGCGAAACGTTTTGAGCGCCGGCACAAACGCGCCGAGCTTGCCGCGCGCACCCAGGCAGGACAATGACTCGGCCTGATCATGCATCGCCACCGAAGCCGTGGCGCCATACGTGCTAGCGAGGAACCACTGCGTCACTGCCTTTCGCTCCCGCGGATACTGCTCGCCCCACGCGTGCACCAGCGCCACTAATGGCGCGCGCCCGGGCCAACGCCCCATGCGCGCAAGCACCGGCACCAGTTGCGCGTAGCGACGGGCCAGCGCGGCCGGGTCCTGGCCCGCGCCCAGCAAACGGTAGAAGAAACTGGCGGCCACACCCTCGGACGCCATCATGGCGTTACCGCCCTTCATGCGGCAGGCATCGGCAGGCCATGACGTTTCAGCGGCCAACCAGCGCTGCGCATCGTCCGGCGCGCCCGCCGGTACCGATGGCTGAAACACGAATGCGTTATGCGGCACGCCGTGCTCGCGCCACCAGGTATCGCGGCGACTCAGCCACAGCTCGGCCGCGGACGGAGGAGCCACACCCTCAACGCGCGCGCGAAACCCGGCATTGCGCGTAAAGCGCGCCACCACGGGCTGCCAATGCTCGCCAAAACCCTCATCGAAGGCCGTGACATCGTCGGTGACCGCAAACACCGCATGCGCCTGTCGCGATGGCGTGGCGGGTACCGGGCCAAGCAGGCGACGCAGCAACACGTGACCGTACTCATGTACCAGCACCTCCTCGAACTCCCCATTCGCTAGCGAGGCCGGGTCTACGGTGATGTCGATGAAGCTATCCGTGCAGAGCGCGCGCTGGCCGGGCCGCGTTTCCACATAGAGGCCTTGGCGGGCGTAGCCGCCATCGTCATCGGAAAGATAAAGGGTGATGCCACCCTGCCATGCCGGGCAGACAGGGCGATAAGCACTGGCGGCGCGGGCCTGCTCATCCAGCGCGGGCAACAGGGCTGGCACTCCCTGGGCGAGCACGGCGCGAATACGTGACTCCAGCGCCTTGTCGGTGACGGGGCGCACTACCGGCAGCCGGCGCCCTTGCCCATCCACCTGCTCAAGCGCATGCCCCGACCTATCGCGCACCGGCTCCAGCAGGCGATAACCAGCCTCCTGCGCCACACCACCACCCGACCATACCGCCGCACACAGGGCGGCCACGACATACCAGACCTTCATGCAGACCCCACCCCTGAAAGCACAACAGGCGCCGCGCCGACACCCGTTTCCGGGTATCACGCTACGCCTGGCTTTCCGGGTATGGCAGTGCGATTAGTCCGTAGGACGAACGGCGCTGGCGGCCAGTGGGCCGACCTGATCCGGCCGAACATCCGCCCTGGAACTCAGCGCCCCAACTGACCCAGCAACTGCTCCAGATCCGTGCGCAGGCGATCCACCTCCGCCTTGGCGGCATCACGCTCTTGCAGGACTCGCGCATAAAGGGACGCCGGCACCACGTGCTCGGTCAGCGCCTTCTTGCGGGCCCGATAGCGCCTAGCCCGCTCGGCCGCACTCAATGCATCCGCCTTGCGCGGACGACCGCGGCTGCGCTTGAACGTCAGCGGCAAAGCAAGGGTTCCGGGATCAAGGGGGTCAACCATGGCGCATCCTCCGTCAGTTGCAGGGATTTTATGTGACGTCACGTTAATTTGCAAGCAAAAAAGCGAGAAAACACAAGGTGTCCGGCGTATTTCCTGATCTCCTATGCGATGCCACCCACCCGCCACCCGCCACCCAGGCACACGAAAAACGCCCGGCAAGCAAGCTCGCCAGGCGCTGAAAACATCGGTGAGACAAAGCGTTACACGCCGGATCGGCGCCACCCGTCCGCGCTGGACAAGGCGTCAGGGCTAACCGGAGACGCCCTGCGTCCTGGCGTCACGAAAATAGGCCGTGGGGCGCCCCCGCGACATCGGGCCGAATACACGCAAAACCGGGCCACCCACGCCGGCGGCCCGGCTCAGCTCAAAGCCCTGCCATCAGGTGCGACGACTGGTCTCGAACAGGAACCATACGCGACGCTCGGCCTCGTCGATCCAGTTCTCCAGCAGGCTGGCGGTGGCCACGTCACGATGCTCATCGCATAGCTCGTGGGTGGCGCGCATGTAATTGGCGAGCTGCAGGTTGTCTTCGCGCAACTCGGCCAGCATGTCGTCGGGCGTCACGAAATCCGCATCGTTGTCGAGCAGGCGACGCAGGCGCCCTGCATGCCCCAATGAGCGAATGGTGGTGCCACCCAGTTTGCGCACACGCTCAGCGATGGGGTCCACCGTGGCGTAGATCTGGTCCGACTGCTCGTCGAGAAGCAGGTGGTAGTCGCGGAAATACGGCCCCGACATGTGCCAATGGAAGTTCTTGGTCTTCATGTACAGCGCGATCACATCCGCCAGCAGCGCATTGAGCTCGCCGGAGATATCCCGCGTGGCATCCGCGCCTAGCGGCGACGGGGTATGGAGGGCCGCCTTCTGGCGGGTCTTGGCCTTGCTTGCATCAGTCATCGCGCAACTCCTTTGACGGTACGGTGGGGAAACAGGGTCATGCACCCTTCATGGGGGCTGCGGCAGGCGCGGCATCCTCATGACGCAGAAAAGCGATCGATGCCAGCAGCGCCGGCACCACGAAGCACCACATGCCGGTGAAGGCATACAGCAGCGCAGCCAGGGCACAGCCCAGCGCGAACGTGAGCACCGCCGCACTCATGCGAAGCAGACGCCCCTTCACCACCGCCCGCTGTTCGGCGCTGATGCCATGCATGCAATCGGCCACATCCAGCATGATCTGCGTGGTCGTGCCGGTCATCAGGGTGGATGGCGGCCAGTTGCCCAGATGCACGCGATGCACGGCATTCTGGATCGCCATGGCGGCCACCAGAGTCATGCCCGTCAACGTGGCGATCAGGCTATCGCCCTGGCCAAATGGGCCGTGATACAGCGCCAGCGCCGCCGCCGCCACGAACAGCAGCAGCTTCACCAGCAGCAGATTGCGCACCACCGGCTTGTTCTGTTCGGTTAATCGATAGCGCCACAAGCGCGCGCCCATCACGGCAAGGCAGAACACAGGCAACGCCAACAGCTTGGCGACGATACCGGACGTACCCAACACCAGCGCGGCGCCAATGGTGACGAAGTTGCCTGTCACATGCGCTGTGAACAGGCCATGCAAGGCAAGGAAACCGGCGGTATCCACATACCCGGCATTAAGGCTGAGCACCGTCGGCAGCAGGGGTTTATCGGTCATGGGCTTTAGCATCCTTGGGTACGCGCACTGCGGCGCTACCACATGAACTTCAATTCGACGCCGAGATAGTCGCCATCGCGACCACCGGCCATTTGAATGGCGCGCCCAACATCAAAGTGCACAGCCTCCACCGCGCCGGTGAAGTTGGCGTTGAAGGCGTAATCGGCGCGCAACTGCTCGTAGACCCCCGTCCAATGGCCGCCCTGCCCGGCCGTGCCCGGCAAGGGGATATTGGGCTGCACGTAGACCGCATCCTGGGTGCTCTCGCGCCACTGAAACCCCACCGCCCCCATCAGCGTCAAGCGGGACATGGGGGTCACGGTAAGACTCGGCTTGATGTGCCGCAGATTGGTGTAACCCGTAAATCCAGCCAGGGTGAAGTAATAACCATTGGGAAACAGCGGATTGAACGTTCCCAGCGTGCCATCGTTGCGATGACGGTCACCGGACGCGGCATCGAGCTGAAGGCCCAGTCGGGGCTTCCACGGCGCAAAGCCCCACGTATAGCCCATGCGTGCACCGGCACCCCAGGCATCGATGCGCGCATCACCCACATGACCGCGCTGCGTCATGCCCTCCAGGTCCCAATCCAAAGCCCCTGCACGACCAGCAAAGCGCAGGTCGTACACGTCGCGATGCTCATCGCCCACCGCGTCCAGATAGCGCGCCTGGTCGCGCGAATACAGCGAGTAGTAAGCGGAAAGCTCGTCCTGCCCCCATAGCAGCCGCTCCACACGCAAGGTATCGAAGCGAAAGTGGCGATTGGACGTATCGTCGAATGGGTGCGCGTCACTGTATTGCACCGGCTGGCTGACGAAGCCGATAAAACGCCAGGCACCGGTTTCCCAATCCGCCCAAATGGCATCAAAGGATTGCCGCACATTCGGCCCATCGCGCAGCGATACGAAGCGCTGCAGGTCGAAGGCGAAATCCTGTCGCCCGGCGCGCGCCTTGAACGTGCCCGCATCGAACGTTCGCACATAGGCGACAAAGGCCAGGCGCAGATCCCACGGGTTGCGATCCGCACCGCCAATCACGCGCTTGTTGACGGTGCGCGCGTCCTCTACTTGCACAAATGCCTGCCAATACGTGGCGAAGCGCAGGTCCGCATGTACCTGCAAACGCTGGAGCACATAGGTGTTATTGCGCGCTCCGCCCGCGCCAAAGTTCGGCGCATCGGATACCTCTACCCGTTCGCGCAGATTGGCGCCCAGCGACAGATAGCTCAGCGGATCGTCGCTCGACAGCGCGATGTACTTGAGCGCATCGCCCCACTGCATGCGCTGAGCCGGATCGGCCAAGGCCGACCAATCCTCCTGCCAGCGATTGCTGCGCAAGGCCGGTCGCGTCACGGCGTTACTGGCGGACGTGGCGGCGGTGACGTCCGCCGCCGCATCCTGCGCGTACCCATTACCAACCCACGCCGACGCACCCCATCCGACGACAAGCCATACCGAGGCGATGCCGCCGGAAGATTTCATCCGGCGGCCATGTACACCATCGCGGCCCGCGGTGCCTCGCCGCATGCATCAGGGGCCGGCGTTGGCGTGAAGCTCCGCCACGTAGCCGCCGGGAAACTCGACGACCGCCGACTCGCGCCCCTCACTGCGGAACGGCGCCACCAACACCTGAACATCGTGCGCCTTCGCTTTGGCCAGCGCATCGGCAAGGTTGGCCACCTCGTAGCCGGCGAGTTCATGGCCGTAGGGGTACGGGAGATGTCCGTCCGTTACGTGCACCGTCATCTTGCCAAAGGTCGACTCGATGCGAATGCGGCGATAGCTATCGCCGGGGCGGCCAATCTCCACGCCCGGCGCATGCGCCTGATCGGACACCACCTTGCCGTGCGAGAACTTCACGAAACTGCGCACGAAGGCATCGGCGCGATCGGCCGACACGTAGACGCGATTCTCCGGAATGGTCTGGAACGAAGCGTACGAAGGCGGCGTGGTGTGCCAGTAAAGCTGCATGTTGACGCCACCAGGCCACTGGATCACCGCGTCGCGACCAATCGGGTCGGGAAAGATCGATACCAGCACATCCGCGCCCGCCGCGCGTGCCGAGGCAACCGCCCGGTCCAGGTCAGTCACCAGGTAGCCGGTGCGCTCGGCACCGAACGGAAACGGGATCGGCGTCTTGAAGCCGAACAGCGACACCGTGCCCACCGGCGTCTGCAATAGCTGCGAGGTAGTGCTGCTGGGCGTAGGCGTCACTGTCGCCACCACCTGCCTGGTGCTCTGGCCGCCGAAGGTGCCGATGAAGCTGGCGACAAAGCGGTCCACATCGGCGGGGGCCACGTAAACATGCGTGGTGTCGTACTGCGCCCCTACCGCCACCATCGGCGACGCCGTTGAAGTTTCGCGGGCAAGCGCGGTGTCGGCCAGGCCGAACATCGCAAGGCTGGACAGCAGCGTGCCCAGGACGGCAGCTTTCAGGGGAAATGCCATACGCATGAAAAACTCCTTGATAACGTGCCATGGGCGCACGAGCGCCCGCCATCGAATCGTGGTGGCATCACGGCGCGCGTTCGGCGCGCTCGTTCACGTCCACCCATGCCACCAACAAAAAACCACCCACCAACCCCAGATGTTCGAAGAAGGCATTGGCGAGCATGAAACGCTCCGCCTGCGGCGCATCCCAGTAGCGATTGGCAATAAAGGTCGCCGCCAGCGTAAATACCGCCAGCGCCAGGGCGCCCAGCCAGCGCAAGCGCCCCGTGAGAATCATCAGCGAG
This sequence comes from Dyella sp. ASV21, assembly GCF_016428975.1. Lineage (GTDB taxonomy): Bacteria > Pseudomonadota > Gammaproteobacteria > Xanthomonadales > Rhodanobacteraceae > Dyella. The sequence continues at coordinate 11,203 of NZ_JAELTT010000075.1, read as the reverse complement.
GCGCCCAGCTCCAGCACGATGGTCGCCAAGGTAACCGGCATCGCGGGGCTGAGGCCGAAATGCGCCGTCTCCGCCACCGCGCCTGGAAAATCCACGGCCTTCTGCAAGCCACCCTGCAGATACGCCGCACACAGCCCGAGCAACGCCACCCAGCGAACCGTGGACGCAGACAACCACCGCGCGCGGCGCGGCATGTGCGCACCGGCTTTGCCGGGCGCGCTCATACCGCCCAGCACGAACAACCCAGGGCGCCCCAGAACGAGCGCAGATCGCTCACGGGAAGCTTGCTGGACCAGGCGGTCGCATGGTCGTGTCCATGCATGCCACAACCGTGACTGCATCCACACAGCGACGCCATGGCCGGCGCAACGGCGTCGCGCTGCCGCCCCCAGGCCGCATAGCCACCATAGGCGCGCACAGGCGACCATTCGGGCATCGCCGGCGGCACCTGCACTTCATTGAACGACTCGAAGTCGCCGGCGCCATACACCACGCGACCACCCACGATGGTGAGCAAGGAGGTCGTATCGGCGATATCGTCCTCCGCACAACCGAAGAAGTCGCGATCGGGCACGATCAAATCCGCGAGCTGGCCAACGGCGATGCGCCCCTTCTTGCCCTCCTCATGGGAGAACCAGGTCACGTACTCGGTCCACATGCGCAAGGCCGTCTCGCGATCCAGGCAATTGCGTCTCGGGTAGATGCCCAGACCACCCACCGTCTTGCCGGTGATCATCCACGCGAGCGACACCCACGGGTTGTAAGAGGCGACGCGCGTGGCATCGGTGCCCGCCGAGGTCTTGACGCCCTTTTCCAGAATCCGCGCGATCGGTGGCGTGGCCTGCGCGGCAGCGGCGCCGTAGCGCTCCACGAAATACTCGCCTTGGTAAGCCATGCGGTGCTGCACGGCAATGCCGCCGCCCAGTGCCGCAATGCGATCGATCGAACGCTCGGAAATGGTCTCCGCGTGATCGAAGAACCAGTTGAGCCCCTGCAGCGGGATCTCACGATTGACCTTTTCGAACACATCCAGCGCGCGGCTGATGGTTTCGTCATACGTGGCGTGCATGCGCCAAGGCCAGCGATTCTCGGCCAAGATGCGCACCACCTCTTCCAGGTCACCCTCCATCTCCGGCGCCATGTCCGGACGCGGCTGACGGAAGTCCTCGAAGTCCGCCGCGGAGAACACCAGCATCTCGCCCGCACCGTTATGGCGAAAGTAATCGTCGCCCTGTTTGTACGTGGAGCTGCGTGTCCAGTTCAGGAAATCGTCCTTTTCCTGCTTGGGCTTCTGCGTGAACAGGTTGTACGCCAGGCGCAGCGTAAGCAGGCCGTCGGCGGCGAGCTGCTCGATCACCGCGTAGTCGTCCGGATAGTTCTGGAAGCCACCACCCGCGTCGATGGCACCCGTCACGCCCAGGCGATTCAACTCACGCATAAAGTGCCGCGTGGAGTTGAGTTGGTATTCGATCGGCAGCTTGGGCCCCTTCGCCAGCGTGGCATAGAGGATGCTCGCGTTAGGCTTCGCCAGCAGCAGCCCCACGGGATTGCCCGCACCATCACGCACGATCTCGCCACCGGGAGGCTCGGGCGTGTCCTTGGTGTAGCCCACGACGCGCAACGCCGCGCCATTGAGCAGCGCACGGTCGTAGAGATGCAGCAGGAATACCGGTGTATCCGGCGCGACCGCATTGAGCTCCTCGATGGTCGGCAGGCGCTTTTCCTGAAACTGATGCTCGGTAAAGCCGCCCACCACGCGCACCCATTGCGGCGCGGGCGTTATCGCCACCTGTTGCTTGAGCATGGCCATGGCATCGGCCAGCGAGCGCACGCCGTCCCAACGCAGCTCCATGTTGTAGTTGAGCCCGCCGCGAATGATGTGCAGATGGTTGTCGATCAGCCCCGGCAATGCGCGCCGCCCCTTCAGGTCGATCACACGGGTCTGCGCGCCCGCGAGGGGCAATACTTCCGAGGCGCGGCCAACGGCTACGAATCGGCCGTCGGCGATGGCCACGGCCTCGGCTTCGGGCTGTCCACGGTCGAGCGTGGTGAAACGCCCGCCGTGCACGATCAGGTCAGGCACGACATGGGTTGCGTTCATGACTGCCCTCCCTTCGATGGCTTGTCCGAGGACGCCGTGCGCGCCGTGGGCAACTCACCGCACATATGCGGCTTGACCTGATCGCGCAGCCAGACGGTGGCGGTCGCCTGGCGCTGCCAGAGCTGCCTGGCCAGCGGCGGCAACTGCTCGCCGATGAGGATGCCGAGCAAACCGATCAACGCCACCACCGGCGGCGCCGGCGAACGCACATGCAGCAGGCTGTAAATCACGCCCACCAGCACGCCGACGGCAAGGGAGAACACATAGACTTTCATGGAAACGCTCCTCGGCCCGGCCCGGACACTCAGCCTTCGTGCGCCCCGAACATGCTCTTGGCATAGGTGATGCCAAGGCCGTAGGCGCCACCGAAACGCTTGGCCACGCCGGTGGTACTGTCGTACGACTCGGTGCGCGCCCAGTCGCGCTGCAGCTCCAACAGGTATTGCAGCGAGGTCATCGGGCGCACGCCGGCCTGCACCATGCGATCCATGGCGCGGTTATGCGCTTCGGCGGAGACGTCGCCACAGGCATCGGCGATCACATAGACCTCAAAGCCCTGCTCCAGCGCCGACAGCGTCGGGCCGACAATGCACACCGAGGTCCACAAGCCCGCGAACACCAGCCGCGTCTTGCCGATGGCGTTGACCTGCTTGATGACTGCCGCGTCCTCCCAGGTGTTCATGGAGGTGCGATCCAGCAGTGCCTGCCCCGGGAACGGCTCGGTCACTTCACTGAACATCGGGCCGGAGAAACTTTTCTCGGCCACGGTGGTGAGGATGGTCGGCACCTTGAAGCTGGCCGCCGCGTTCGCCACCAGCCCGGCGTTGTTGCGCAAGGACACCGCATCGATGGAATGCGTGGCGAACGCCATTTGCGACTGGAAGTCGATCAGGATCAGCGCGTGATCCTTGGGGGTGAGCAGCAGCTTGCCGGGGGTCGGCGTTGCAGTAAGGGACATGACTATCTCCGAGATAAGGCGCGCGACCAGCGGGTCGGCGAATGCGCCGACCTGCTGCCACGGGATGGATCAGACTCGATGAAACGGGTTCGATGAGCCTTGATCGATGGATCAGACCCGCTGGATCAGGACCGGATGAACTCGAGCAGATCCTTGTTGACCTGCTCTTGGTGGGTCGCGGTAAGGCCATGCGGCGCACCCGGATACACCTTGAGCGTGGCGTGCTTGACGATCTTGGCCGAGAGGCGGCCGGAATCGTCGATGGGCACGATCTGATCGTCGTCACCATGAATGACCAGGGTGGGCACTTCGATCTTCTTCAGGTCCGGCGTGTAGTCGACCTCGGAGAACTGCTTGATGCAGTCGTACTGACCCTTGAGGCTGCCCGCCATGCCCTGCAGCCAGAACGAATCGCGCATGCCCTGCGTCGCCTTGGAACCTGCGCGATTGGCGCCGTAGAACGGGCCCGACAGATCCTTGAAGAACTGCGAGCGATCGGCCAGCGTGTTGGCGCGAATGCCGTCGAATACCGACATCGGCAAGCCGCCCGGGTTGCTCTCGGTCTTCACCATGATCGGCGGCACCGCACCGATCAGCACCGCCTTGGCGACGCGGGCGTTGCCATGACGGCCGATGTAATGGGCCACTTCGCCGCCACCGGTGGAGTGACCCACCAGCACGATATTCTTGAGGTCGAGCTTCTCGATCAGGGTGGCCAGATCGTCGGCATAGGTGTCCATGTCGTTGCCGTTCCAGGGCTGGCCCGAGCGACCGTGACCGCGACGATCGTGCGCGATGGTGCGGTAGCCGTGCGAACTGAGGAACAGCATCTGGGCGTCCCATGCATCGGCCGTCAACGGCCAGCCATGCGAGAACACGACAGGCTGGCCCTGCCCCCAATCCTTGTAGTAGATCTCGGTACCGTCTTTGGTGGTGATCGTGGTCATGTTGGATGGTCCATGAGGGGAATGGCTTGGCGCGCTTGCACCAAGAGCGAACGATGAGGTGGACAGGCCTGCCATGGGCAGCGCCAGTGCAGCCGAAGCCGCTGCCATGCCGCCAAGAAAGGCGCGCCGGCCGGCGTCGATGTCGCCACTGAGATCTTCTGTCGACATGCGTACTCTCCTTCTGGGCCAGCGCGCATCGACACCCACCCCATGCGACGTTGCGGTCGCACATCGGCGGACGATGCATGCTTAGCGGTCGTGACGAAGTGAATCGGCCCCGATGCCTTATGTCCGAATCACTCGATCATTCTCGCCAACGGTGCGGCGATGCGAAGACCAATCGCGGCATATCTTTACTACCCGATCGAGTAAGCCGGCACGACGGACGGACGCATTGTTGCGCTCGCGTTACACCGCGCGCGCATCGCGGGAATCAGACGTCGAGAAAGCCGCGGTCGCGGGCCAGCGTGACCGCATGCGTGCGGTCCAGCGCACCGAGCTTGGACATGATGTTCTTCAGGCGCGCCTTGATCGTGTCCTCGGACACGCAGAGGATGTCGGCGATACGCTTGTTGGTGTGGCCGGTGGCGACCAGTCGCAGCACGCTCAACTCGCGATCGCTGAGCATGTCCGACCATGCGTGCAGGGCGATTTCACCGGCCACCTCGGTGGCCATGACGCGCCGGCCATTCATCACCGAACGGATCGCCGCCAGAATCTCCTCGCGCGTGGCGGTTTTGAGGAGATAGGCGCAGGCACCCTGGCTGAGCGCGCGCTTGACGCGGGCATCGCCAGGGTAGGAGGTGAGCACGATGATGCGCGCGGAGGGGCTCTCGCCGCTGATGGTGGCAATGGCCTGCAGCCCATCCACGCCCGGCATCTGCAGGTCGATCAGGGCGACATCGGGCTGCAGCTCCCGGTAGCGCACGATGGCTTCGGCGCCATCGGCTGCCTGTCCGGCAACCAGCATGCCACTGTCGCTCTGGATGGCCGCCACGATCCCGTCACGCATGATGGGGTGATCGTCGGCAATCAAGACCCGAATGCGTTCATTGCCGGCAGTCACGATCCTTCTTCCACTCCAGGGTACCCTTGCTTCTTCGGTGGCAGGCCGACATGGCTATCGCCGCCACTATCCCGGGCGGTGACAGCGCAATCAATGCCCAATCGGGTGATTATGCGTTCGCACGAACGCACCTATGGCGACCGCAGACAAGCGATTATGCTGGCGGTCAACGCGACCTGGCCAGGTTGCGGCACCTTGCTGACGGAATCGCGATCGATGATGCTTCGATGGTTGGCCCGCGCCCGCCGACTCGCGTGGCGCCTGGGTGTCGCCGGCCTGCTGGCCTGCCTTTGCGGCGTGGTGCTGGCGGACCACCAGCCGGGCTTCCGTCGTCGCATCTGGACCACCGAAACAGGGGCCCCCGCCGATATCTGGGCACTCGCCCAAGGCCACGACGGCTACCTTTGGCTGGGCACCGGCAACGGGCTCTATCGTTTTGATGGGGTGCGTTTCGAGCGCTACTCGCCACCGCCGGGCGAACGCTTTCCTTCCAATGACGTCACTGCACTGACCCTGCTGCCCGATGGCTCGCTATGGATCGGCTTTTACTACGGCGGCGCCACCCTGTTACGCGCAGGACATCTACAGCACTACGCCACCGAGCAGGGCTTCCCCGCCGGCATGGTACTGGCCTTTGCGCAGACACGCGACGGCGCGCTGTGGGCAGCTACCGAGGGTGGCCTCGCCCGCTACGACGGCACGCACTGGCGCGTGGTGGGCAGCGACTGGAACTACCCCACCCGCCGCGCCGACTGGCTGCTGCTCGGCCATGACGGCACGCTATGGGCCACCACCGGCGAGTCCCTGGTATTCCTGCGCCCCGGCAGCCAGCGGTTCCAAAATACCGACCAGTTGGCCGATAAGTTCTCGACCGTGGCGCAGGCGCCGGATGGCACGCTCTGGCTATCGGATCGGGTGCACGGCACCCGCGCCCTGCCCGGCCTTAGCGCCACGCATCCCGTGAGCATGCTTGCCGCACCCGCGGACAACACCGGCTTTGCGCCCTCTTTTCGGCTGCTGTTCGATCGTTACGGCAACCTGTGGGGCACCCGCGCGGACAAGGGCGGCATCTATCGCGTGGCGGATAGTGCCCATCTCGCCAACGGCCGCTCACTCAAGCCCGGCGACATCACCGAAACCATCGACCATGCCCACGGCCTGCCTTCTGACCGCGCGGTACCGTTACTGCAGGACGCCGAAGGTACCGTGTGGGCAGGCACCAACCTGGGCCTGGCCAGCTTCCATCGCAACAGCTTCTACACGCCCGAGGAAGTGACCCAAGGCACGGCCAGCTACTACGCGATGACCACCGACCCGCGGGGGGCGATCTGGATCGCCGATAGCGGCACCTTGCTGCGGGTCGATGGCGATGGCAGCCACGTGATGCGGCGCGACCTGCCTTCCACCGGCTCCATGCTGTTTGATCGCCAGGGTGTGCTGTGGATACTGGGCGATACCCGCCTCTACTGGTTGAGCGACGGCCACCTGGACAGCATCGCGATGCCCGCCAGGAGCGCCGTTCATGCCTTTGCACTGGACGCCGAGGGCACCCCCTGGCTGGGGCTTTCCGACCATGGGCTCTATCGTCTGCGCCATGGTGACTGGCAAGCGGTGACTCCGCTGCCTGCACTGGCACAGCAGGACCCCACCGCTTTGGCGCTGGCCCCCGACGGCAGCATGTGGGTGGGCTACACCGGCAACCGGCTGGCGAAACTGGCGGCGGGCAAGACCACGCTCTACACCGCCAGGGACGGCCTCAACGTAGGCAACATCACCGCGCTCCATGCCACCGGTGAGGAGTTGTTGATCGGCGGTGAGCAGGGCCTGGCGCGGTGGCGCGATGGGCATGTGGAGTCGATGGCCGTGGCCGACAGCGAGGCGTTCAACGGTGTCAGCGGCGTGCTGCGCGGCCCCTCTGGCGAGCTGTGGATCAACGGCGCAAAGGGCGTGGTCCGCATGGATTCCGTGGAGGCGGAACTGAGCTTTACCCAGGCCAGCCATCCACCGGTCTACCGCTTGTTCGACTACCGCGATGGTTTGCCGGGCATTGCCGTGCAGGCGCCGGTAACACCGAGCGCGACGCAGGACGCCCAGCAGCGCTTGTGGTTTCTCACCAATCAGGGCCCGACGTGGACGGACCCACGGCGCATGGACAGCAACCCGTTGCCGCCGCCGGTGGCGATCCTGGAGGCCATTGCCAATGGCGAGCACTATCCATCAGGCCGCGCGATCCAGCTGCCGCGCGGCACCAGCAACCTGCAGATCAACTACACCGCGGCCAGCCTGGCAGTGCCCGACCGCGTGCGCTTCCGTTATCGCCTGGACGGTGTAGACAAGGACTGGCAGGACGCCGGCACGCGGCGGGAGGCTTTCTATTCCAATCTGTCGCCCGGCCGCTATCGCTTTCGCGTGATCGCCGCCAACGACGATGGCGTGTGGAACACCCTGGGCGCCACCACCGTCATCGCCATTGCCCCCTGGTTCTTCCAGACGCGCTGGTTCTATGCCGCATGTGCGCTGGCGCTGATCGCGCTCGCCACCGGGCTGTTCGTTTGGCGCATGCGCCTGGCGAGTGAACGCGCGCACTTGCAGCTGATGGAACGCATGAGCGAGCGCGAGCGCATTGCGCGCGAGATCCACGACACCTTGCTGCAGGGCGTACAAGGCCTGCTGTTGCGCCTGCAGGCCTTGCTGGCGAATCCGTCCACCAGCCAACAGCATGGCGCCGAACTGCAGACCGCGATCAATCAGGCCCGCGACATGGTGATCGAGGGGCGCGACAAGATCATCGCCCTGCGCGGCGATAGCGCCAATTATGCCGAACTGGTACAGGCCATCCTGGCGGTGGGCGAGAACCTCGCGGCTCAATATCCCGCCACGCGCTTTCGCATCAGCACCGACGGCCGCCCCCGCCTGCTGCTGCCCAGCGCCTGCGACGAAGTGCTGGACATCGTGCGCGAGGCCATCCGCAATGCCTTTGTGCATGCGCAAGCCAGCCAGGTCACGGTGCACGTGAGCTATGCCGCGCGGGCACTGCACATCCGCATCGAGGACGATGGCGCCGGCATTGCCGATGACATGCTCAAGAACGCCGCGGAGTCAGGTCACTGGGGCATTGTGGGCATGCGCGAACGCGCCACACGCCTGGATGCGAAGCTCAGCCTGCGCAAGCTCATGCCGCACGGCACCGCATGGACACTCCAGGTGCCGTGCCGCGCGGCGTATCGCCCCGCGCGCCGCAAGATGGACTAAGGGCGCCCGGTCGACTCGGCATAAGCGGAATCGACCCGGGCACGCCCATGCCGTGCAGCGGCGTTATTTCGCCTCTTTCTTCATCAGCACGTCCACCAGGTGGGCGGGCACGTCTTCGTAATGGTCGAACTCCATGGTGAAGGTGCCGCGCCCGCGTGTCGCCGAACGCAGGAAGTTGATGTAACCGAACATCTCCGCCAACGGCACATAGCCCTGCACAAACGCCTGGGCGCCGCGCTGCCCTTGATCGCTCACGGTGCCACGGCGGCGATTGATGTCACCGATGACATCGCCGAGGTAATCCGGCTCGGTTACCACCTCCAGCCGCATCACCGGCTCCAGCAATTTGGGCTTGCTCATTCGCTGGGCTTCGCGGAAGCACTGGCGCGCGGCGATTTCGAAGGCGAGCGCGGACGAATCCACATCGTGGAACTTGCCGTCGATCAGTCGCGCTTTGAAATCCACCACTTCGTAGCCTGCGATCTGGCCCTCGCGCGATTCCACTCGCACGGCATGCTCCACCGCCGGGATGTACTCGCGCGGCACGCGGCCACCGACGATTTCATCGGAGAACACCACGCCACTGCCGGATTCCCCGGGCTCGAACACCATGGTCACCTCGGCGAACTGGCCGGAGCCGCCGGACTGCTTCTTGTGCGTGTAGGTATGTTCCACCCGCTGCCCGAACGCCTCGCGAAAGCTCACGCGCGGCTTGCCCATGTTGGCTTCCACGCCCAGCTCGCTGCGCATGCGGTCGATGGTGACTTCCAGGTGCAGCTCGCCCATGCCCTTGAGCACGGTCTCGCCGGTTTCCTTGTCCATTTCCAGGCGCAGCGACGGATCGGCCTTGACCATCTTGTAGAGCGCCGAGGAAAGCTTGTCGACGTCGTTGCGGTGCTTGGGTTCCACCGACACGCTGATGACCGGATCAGGGAAGCGCATGCGCTCCAGCAAAGCCGGGTGCGCCGGATCGGTAAGCGAGTCGCCGGTTTCCGTTTCCTTCATCGACACGAAGGCACAGATGTCGCCCGCGCGCACCTCGTCGATCTCGCGCGTGGCATTGGCCTGCACTTCCACGATGCGCCCCACGCGCTCGCGTTTGTTGCGCGTTACGTTGAGCAGGGTATCGCCCTTCTTGATCACGCCCGAATAGATGCGGCAGAAGGTCAGCGTGCCGAACTGGTCGTTGATGACCTTGAAGGCCAGCGCGCGCGCCGGCGCATCGTCCACCACGCCCTGGTCGCCCACGACATGGCCGTCCTCATCCACCAGGGCGATGCCGCCGTTCTCGCCGGGATAAGGCAGGTAGTCGATCACGCCATCGAGCAACTGCTGCACGCCCTTGTTGCGATAGGACGAGCCGCAGAACACCGGCACCAGCTTGCCCGACACGCAGCCAGTGCGAACGCAGCGCTTGAGCGTCGCCGGGTCGAACTCACCTGTCTCGATGAGCCTTTCGAAGGCCGCGTCGTCCATCGACAAGGCCAGCTCGATGGTTTCCTGGCGCAGCGCCGGGAGTTTTTCCACCCACTCGCGATCCGACGGCGATGTAAACGACACGCGAGCGGCGATTTCATCGAGCGGCACGGTATCCCAGGGGCTGTCTTTGTCATCGCCCTTCCATAGATACCCCACGCCGGCGATCAGGTCGGCCATGCCGATGAACTCATCGTGGCTGCCCAGAGGCACCTGGCACAGCAACGCATTGGCACCCAGGCGCTCCCGGATGCCTTTGAGGCAATGGGCAAAGTTGGCGCCGATGCGATCCATCTTGTTGACGTAGCACAGGCGCGGCACGTTGTACTGGTCGGCCAGGCGCCAATTCGTTTCGGTCTGCGGCTCCACGCCAGCCACGCCGTCGAACACCACCACGGCACCGTCAAGCACGCGCAAGCTTCGATTCACCTCGATAGTGAAGTCGACGTGCCCGGGCGTATCGATCAGGTTGATCTGGTAGCCATGCCACTCCGTGGAAACGGCAGCGGACTGGATGGTGATGCCGCGCTTGCGCTCCTGCTCCAGATAGTCGGTGGTGGTCGACCCCTTGCCTTCCTTGGTGTCGTGCACATCCACGATCTGGTGCTTCTTGCCGGTGTAATACAGCACACGCTCGGTGGTGGTGGTCTTGCCGGCGTCGATGTGAGCAATGATGCCGATGTTGCGGTACTGCTGCAGCGGTTTGTGCCTTGCCATGTAACGCGCTTCCTTTGACCGGTGTACGGACCGGCGCCCTCGCCCCCTGGCGGTATCGGGCACCCGGTTTGCTGTCCCACACATAGGGTCATCCACCGCGTCATCAATGGCGTGTGAAGGCGCCGCGTATCAAAACGCGTGCGATTTACCCGAACAGGTAATGCCGGGCACCACCATGGTGCCGCCTCATAACCAAACGGCATGAGCAAAAAACCAATGATCATTGGACTTATTTGGCCATCCAAACAGGTGTTGACTCCTTTATAACCAAGAAGTTAGCCTGAATTTGTTGCAATGCATCACCTCAGTCCAGGGATCACAAAAACATGCTTACGCTTCACCGTGGCGCAGGAACGGCGCCCACTTTGCTCGCCCTTGCCCTGCTCGCCACCCTCTCCCCGGCATACGCGCAAGACGCGACGCCCGCCTCGGCCGACAACGCCAAGAAGCTGGAAACCGTGATCGTCACCGGCACCCGTGCCGACAATCGCACCGAGAGCAGCTCGCTCACCCCCATCGACGTGGTCTCGGCCGATGCGCTCAAGCAGACCGGCACCAACGAGCTCACCACCGCGCTGGCGCGCCTGATTCCGTCGCTCACTTTCCCGCGTCCGGCCGCTTCGGATACCGCTGACTCGCAGCGCCCCGCGCAGTTGCGCGGCCTGTCGCCCGATCAGGTGCTGGTG
>NZ_JAELTT010000074.1 GCF_016428975.1 Dyella sp. ASV21 | reverse complement strand
CCCCCCCCCCCCCCCCCCCCCCCCCCCCCCCCCCCCCCCCCCCCCCCCCCCCCCCCCCCCCCCCCCCCCCCCCCCCCCCCCCCCCCCCCCCCCCCCCCCCCCCCCCCCCCTCTTTTCAAGCCTACCACGCAACACGAGATTCGGTCACGGGTCTCGTGGGCTCGGAGATGTGTATAAGAGACAGACACACTATAGACGCGCGAGCGGAAGGAGCGTGTTGCGTTGACCGGCTGAAGTCGCAACCCATAGCGGACCTCGCAAAGGACTTAGAATCGGCCGGGCTTTTCCCTCGTCACAAGAGCAAAGACATGGACGATAACTGGTTTGAGGCCGAGCGCTTGCATAGGGCTGCGCGTGATGGCGACATCGAAGAGATGGCTAGGCTGGTCGCGTCCGGCTTTGATATGAACCTCTTTGATGACATCAGCTGGACGCCTCTCCATTACGCTGTCGATTGCCAGCATTACAAAGCCGCCCAATGGCTTCTTGATCACGGATCAGCGGTCAACGCGCACGAGTTGGCAAAGGTCGGGGAGACCCCCTTATCTGTTGCTGTTCAGGGGGACTATCCAGAGATAGTCGAGTTACTGATGCGCTATGGAGCAGACCCGGATATCACAGGCTGGATGGGGCACACCGCAAGGGGACGCGCCAACGCACGGAAGGACGAGGACGGGGTCGCCATTTCCCTCATACTGTCTAACCTGGCGGCGGCCAAACGCTAAGGTCCGCTGTCGACCCAAGGCAGACGTAAATCAACGAGGGTTTGATGACGACGGCAACACCAGCGCAGTCAGAAGAGGTGCGGCATCGACGGAATGTGGTACGACTGATGACACCGGCTGTCCTCCTGCTTTGGTTTCTAGGGTCAATCGCGGTCGATTCATGGTTGAAGGGCCCTTGGTCTAGCGCTTACTGGATTTGCAGCTTCGTAGCCCTTATGCCCCTGGTGCTGTTCGTCCTGCCTCAATACTGGCGGTGCCCCGCTTGTAAAAGCACCTTTCCACGCGGAAGCAACGGCTCCAGTTGCGAAGTCTGCGGCACCACCTTTGACCTATAGATCGAGCCACATGCAACTAGACATAGCGCACATTGGAGCTGAGGCTTACGCTTTGAGTGCTTGCAACTGTCCGCTGTCGACCCACGGCGGACGTTTCAAAACGGGGCAGGGGCACTTTCTCAAGCGACAGCGTACTCGCCCTTGCGGATAGCCGGACGGATCGGCAGCGTGAGGTCGCCGGCGATGAGCTGCAGTTCGCCGTCCTGGATCAGGCATTGCAGGCGCATGCTGCGCTCGCACAGGGCAGCCAGTTGCTGCATGTCGGCGTGGTCGATGGCGAGCACGCTGAGGTTGTCGTGGCGGGTGAGCGTGCTGGCGATCTTGCTCCACCAGACGTCGACGGCATGGCCGCCATAGGCCAGCACCACGACGTGCCGCGACTGGTTGCAGGCTTTGCGCAAGCGTGTTTCATCAGGGAGGCCGACGTCGATCCACAGCTCGATCTCGTCGGTATAGGCCTTGCGCCACAGGGCCGGTTCGTCGGTGTCGCTGAGCCCCTTGCCGAACTCCAGCCGTTCGTCGGCATACAGCGTGAACGCGAGCAGGCGCGCCATCAATCGCTCCTCGGTTTCCGACGGATGCCGGGCGAGGGTCAATGCGTGGGTGGCGTAGTAGTGCCGGTCCATGTCGCTGATCGACAGTTCGGCCTTGTGGATGGTGGCGGTGAGGGCCATGGGGGCACTTGAGTGGGCGTAAAGCCACCATTTTACGCGGCTTTGCCCCGGGGTCCATGCTTGGGCCGCCCGTCTTGCGGCCATGCCAGGAGGTTGGCCGTAGTCGTCCATCGAATGCAGAGTCGGGCTCACGCCGTTGTCTGTATCGCCAAATCTGCCCACTGTTCCGATCAACCCGCCAGCGTGGGATAACGAGCTAGCATTGGTCCGCTTCCGACCCACAGCGGACCTCGCAAAAACAGGTCGCGGATGTAAGCCAAAATCAGGGAGATGAAGTGGTAGGACTCGCCAACATTCGCCACCGTGCCCGCATGATGGCCCTTGCATCGATTGCCGTCTTGGGCTTTTTCCACCCGCTGGCCGTGCACGCACACTCGCCGGGGCTGGTCGACCGCACGATTTCGGAGAGCCGCGTGGCTTCGCCTGCCCGGGGATACTGGGACCTGCCGGGTTATGGGATGGCTTTTGATTTCAAACCGGTATCCGTGGATGTCTATGATCATGCGGGTGACGTCTGCTGGCGAGACACCGAGCACGCCGGGGTGCAGGCCGCCATTGAGCTGGTTCCCTTCTTCGGCACGAATGCCTCGGGATCGTTGGCATTCTTCGCCTCGGCTCCGGATGGAACGCGATATCAAACGCAGTCGATGGCCGGGATGCCGATTGCCTGCACTGCAGCAATAGATCGTACGAATCCCAGGTACATCTTTGATGCAGTGGCCGCGTCGCTAACGGAGTTTTATCCCTTTGCGCGGGAGCACCACGTCGACTGGTCAGATCGCTCGAACCGCCTCAGGCCTCGCATTGCCGAGGCCAAAACTGAGCGGGATTTGCTCGCAGTTCTTTCTGCGTTGTTTGAAAACGTGGAAGACCCTCACACCAGCATTTCAGGAACCGTGAACGGCAAACCTTTCAGGCTGCGTTCTTTTCGCGGGGAAGACTTTCGGGAGCTGAACCGGCAGTTCTCTCGACAACGTCAGTACGACAACTTCCTTGACTGGGTGTTCGGTAGCTGGATGCCTCGTGAGCGCAGCCAGGCGGCAGCAACGCTCCTTCCTGACACGTATCGCCAAGCACTGGGAGGCGCTCTCGTATGGGGGCGGCTGCAGGACGATGTCGGGTACCTTGCCATCAACGAGATGACGGGCTTCGGCGTAGATACGGATCTGGAGAGTGAGCGTTCTCGTTTGCGATCAGCGCTGGATCTTGCCCTGACTGACCTGAAAGACACCAGGGCGCTGGTCTTGGATATCTCGCACAATCTTGGCGGCGAAGACGAGGTGTCAGCGGACATCGCGGCCCGTTTTGCTGACAAGATCCGGCCGGCTTATAGCAAGCAGGCCTTGCATGGCGGTTCGGTGCAGCGATTCGATATCGTTCCGTATCACGGTGTGAGCTATCGAAAGCCGGTCTACATGGTGACGAGCGAACTCACTGCCAGCGCGGCCGAAGTCTTCGCCTTGAGAATGCGTCAGCTCCCCAACGTGATTCAGGTCGGCGAGACCACCCAGGGCATATTCTCCGATGCCACCGAAAAGGGCCTGCCCAACGGTTGGATCCTGTCCATGTCCACGGAGATCTACCGCGACCCGGGTGGGCAAAGCTATGAGTGGTGTGGGCTTTCCCCGCGGATCCGTTACCAGGTCATAGGCTTGGAGCCCGCTACGGGCGACTATGGGAAGGCGATCCGCAGGGCCGGTGCTATGGCAGCGAGCCGGAATCTGGCGGGCCCCTGAGGTCGCTGAATGCATTGCGGGGGCCGGCGGCACGACATGTCCGCTTTCGACTGCAATTTCAACCGGTCAACGCAACACCCCGACACGGTGTCAGCAGAAGGTGTGTTGCCCGGCATCCAGGCTCAGATTCATCGCTCGCTGGCCAGCAGGCCGGAAGTACCTTAAATCCAGGGGTAATCCGAGCTATTGGCACAGCAGGATCGTTAGAGAGGCTGCCAAGAATGAGTAGAGTATTGATATTCCACGAAGAACGATCTCATCAACGTGCTGCGTTGACCGGTTGAAGTTGCAGTCGGTACAAATGTCCCCAAGGATCGGAGTGCGACTCCATTCAATGCTAAAGGACTTCGGCATGCTGCGTGGCATTGGTTTATCAGTCTTACTGTTGACCTCACAGATCATGACGGCCAGCGCGAGCGAGCGGTCTTTGCCAGGCCCTGACAAGGGGCCGGCGGCAGCACTCAACGCCCTGGCCAGGCGCACGCTGGCTGAATATCGAGAGGTCGATACTTCCAAAGCGGCGATCCAGCGTTTCCGGCTTCAATTGGTGTCCGATGATTGTGTTGGGGCCGAGCAGACATTGCTCTCCCTGCAAAATCAGAGCAGACGTGCACAGGACACGGCAGGTGAGGCGTCAGCGATCTTTTATCGCGTCTATGCCCATACCTGCATTGAGGCGAGTCGCCGAAACGAGTCGTTTGAGCAGGCCTTTCCGCGCGCCTTTCGTGAAGTCTTTCAGTCGCTCGACGACCTCGGGGCGGCGTTGGCCGTCAACGCGTTCGGATCCGCCAATGATCCCTATGGGCCATCCATCGAAGATGCCGAGAGGGAGTTTCGCCAGGCACTCGATAGCCAACGTGGAAAATTCGACGTGGGGCAAGCCGATGCCCTGAATTTGATCAGCAAATACCTGACAGCACAGGCCCTGCAGCAGATGCAAGCGTCGAGCGCGCGCCTGGTCGCCGAAGACGACCATCGCCGTTATGAAATCGCCGATGTGCTCATTAAAACGTCCGATGGTGCGTCAATTAACGCCATCGTCGTGCGGCCGCGGCACGCTTCGGAAAGGCAGTCGACCCTGTTGGGTTTCACGGTATACGCCAATCCAGTCTGGAGCATGGCAGAAGCGCGATTGACGGCAGCTCACGACTATGCGGCGGTCGTTGCCTATACCCGCGGCATGGGTAGAAGCCCGGATGTGCAAGTGCCTTACGAGCATGATGGGGCCGATGCGGACGCGGTCATTGAATGGATCAGCCGACAACCCTGGAGTGACGGCCGGGTCGGCATGTATGGCGGGAGTTACAACGGCTTCGCTCAATGGGCGGCAGCAAAGCACTTGCCTGCGGCACTGAAGGCAATGATGCCTTCGGTAACGGCGGCACCCGGTATCGACGTGCCGATGGAGGGCAACGTATTCCTCAATTTCATCTATCCGTGGGCACCCTATATCACGCGGGATAAGCGCCTGGATCAGTCGTATTACGACGATCAGTCACACTGGATCAGGCTCAATCGCGAATGGTATTCCGGCGGTCGCGCATATCGCGACATGGATGTGATCGATGGGACGCCCAACACGGTCTTTCGGCGATGGCTCGACCATCCATCGTACGATGCCTATTGGCAGGCCATGATTCCATACAAGGCGGAGTTTGCAGCAATCAACATCCCCGTATTGACCACCACGGGCTACTACGACGGCGGACAAATCAGCGCGCTTTATTACTTCATCCAGCACCATCTCTATAACCGCGCGGCAGAACACTACCTGATCATTGGACCTTACAACCACATTGGCGCGCAGCGTAGCGCATGGCCCATGCTTAGCGGCTATGCCATCGATCCAGTCGCCAATGTAAATTTCGGCAAGGTGTTGCGTTACCAGTGGTTTGACTATGTGTTGCGTGGTGGGCCCAAGCCGCAGCTTCTGACGGATACGGTGAACTACGAAGTGATGGGTGCCAACGTGTGGAAGCACGCCCCGTCGCTGGCCGCCATGAGCAACGGCAAAATGCGCCTGTACCTAAGCTCAATCCAGGATGGAGACGACTGGGTTCTGAGCGAGAAAGGGCCCACGGATGTGGTCTCCGCCACACTCAAGGTCGACTTTGCCAACCGAGATGATGTCGACGTCGCACCTTCCGACCAGATAATCGACAAAACGATCGACCGGAGAAATGCGCTCGTTTTCGTGAGTGCACCATTGCGACAAGCCACCGAGTTCAGTGGTTTGTTTTCCGGGAGGCTCGATTTTGTCCTTAATAAACGGGACGTGGACGTCTCCATTGCTTTGTACGAACAGCTCGCCGATGGACGTTACTTCCAGCTTTCCTGGTACCTGGCGCGCGCCAGTTACATTAAGGATCGCACTCATCGGCAATTGTTGACGCCTGGCAGGCAGCGTATCGATTTTCAAAATGGCCGACTCACGAGTCGGGTGTTGCAGCCAGGAAGCCGCCTGGTTGCCGTCGTTGGTGTCGTCAAAGGCCCCGACCGTCAAATCAACTATGGGTCGGGCAAGGACGTGAGCGATGAAACCGTCGCCGACTCGAGCGGACCGCTCGAAATTCGTTGGCTAGGTAGCAGCTATCTCGATATACCGGTCTGGCGCTAGCCTCGCAGAGCCTAATCAAGGCGCGCGGCGGGTGAGGGCTACTGATAGGCAGCGGGCCCTTGGGATTCGCCGGCATGGGGCAGCAGCGGCAAGGTGATCGACACCAGCGCGTGGTTCAGGTCTCGCCGGAACGCTGTTAAGTCATTACCAGCGCCTGCACCCATTGAAGAAGCTGCGGTAGAGGTCCCAGTACCTATGATAGGTAGGGTCTTGCTTGCTCAGGTTGCCATATTTTTCTGAGACAATGCTCGCCCAGGGGCATCCTTCACCTTAAATGCTCCATTGGCCAGGGATTGGCACGTCTTCTCCAGGCAGTCAGGGAGACATGCGCGCTAGTCATCGTGCACGCCATATATGGGCGTGTCTGCTTTTTCGATGTTCGTACTCATGACTAGATGGAGATCCATGATGTTAGTTCGCCATATATCGCCGACCTTGTGCGGCGCGCTACTCGCTCTCGCGCTCGGCATCGTCACCAACGCAGTGATGCCATCCGTTGCCCAAGCTGACGCCCCGCTGTCGTCCGCCACCAACCAGTACGCCGACATGTGCATGAATCAGGCCACCGACATCCCGGTGCCCTACGGTGAGGCCGATCTGAAAGGGAACCCAAAGCTGGGTGACTACTGCAAGTGTTTCGGCGCGAAGTTTGCCGAGCGCGCCATTGCATCCGTGGCATCGATGCAGAGCGGCGGCAAGTCGTCCTCATCGCTGGAAGACACCGTCAAGGAAGAGCAGGCCATGCGTAACGGTTGCCGCAAGCAGGTCGGCTTGCCGTTACTCCAGTTCAAATCCTGACGGTTGAAAAGGAATGCCCGTTGATGTGCCCGCCACGCGGGCCTCGTCGACGGGCCCTGCCATGGGTGACTCGGCCGAAAGCGTTCGCTGTTCGCGTACGGATGGCCCATTCCACGTGCGGACATTCCCACGGCGCGTGGTCGCGACCCAGCGCCTCGACTGGGCCGCGCAAGCGCCCACTATCGGCTGGTCAGTTCGAGTCAACCGATGGCGCCTCGTTACTTCAAAAGGAAGATGATCCATGCCATTGAATGGTGTCGCCGTGTCGCGGCCTATGCGGTTTCTGCCGATGCTGGCAGCCTGTTGTCTGCCCCTCGTGGCATGCGGTAATTCGAGTACATCCACGGATGGCCACGCGGCCACCTCTGCGGCTACAGGCAGCAGTGCGCCAGGCAATAGCTATGAAGTGGTGGTGATCGATCGCCCCACGCCCGCCGATGGCATGCTCCATGGCATGGGTGACATGGCCTACAAGCTCTGTGTGCTTGGTGCGGAGTCACTGCACGTGCCGATCAAGCCCTACCCACGCATGCCTGACGATTACGTCATGCAGCGCACGACGTATATTTCGGACGGCCATTCCTGGCTGAAGAAGGCCGAGTCGGTCTACAAGGTCGATCTTGACAATCTGGTGGCCGAGAAGGGTTGCGAGATCAAGGTGGTGCCTGACAAGTCCTTTGAAGTCGTCATCGAGCGTGACGGCAAGCAGATCAACGTGAGCGGTCACGACGATGGCACGACCTCCGTGAATGCGTCGGACGACGGTCTGGCGGCATTCAATGCGAGGAACCCGATCGAGACCAATGACAGCTATACGGACAGGCGCACCGTAGCGGGTGTCAATCTGCGTTGCCTTCCCAAGTCCCATCCGCTGATCAGCTCCAAGGCCGCCATCGATATGTGCGTCTATGAGAAGGATGGCGTGGTGACGACGTCGGACAAGAAGTCCATCGTGCTGTATCAAAACGTCGATCCCCTCAATGCGAGTCCGCTGGCGCCCTATACGGTGATTTCCGAGGTGCGGTCGCTCAAGCTTGGGGCGGCTATCGATCCCAGTGTGTTCAAGACGGAAACCTATACGAAGTAACCGCCCTGATCGGCTTTCAAGGTCGCCGGAAAAGCACCGCTCGCGGTTCCGTCGGTATCTGTTTACATGGCGAGAGGCTGATGGCTATCTATCAGCCTCTCGCCGTTGTAGATCCTGATTCCAGCGTACCCGCGCAACACCATGCTGAGGTGGAGCGTTGGGTGCGTATCGGGGCGTGTCGATTTTCGTGCGGTTGATTCGTCGTATCACGCCGTGGCAATCCGGCCGCGGCGTGTATTTCAAGGAATGAACCATGAGCAAGATGATTTTCGTCAACCTGCCGGTGACGGACCTGAAGCGGTCCAAGGCGTTCTACGAGGCGGTGGGTGCGGTGAACAACCCCGTATTCACTGATGACACCGCCGCCTGCATGGTGTTCTCCGAGTCGATCTACGCCATGCTGCTGACGCACGATAAGTGGCGCCAGTTCACCTCCAAGCGGATCGTGGACGCGCATGTGGATGCGCAGGTACTGCTTTGCCTCTCGGCGGAGGGCCGGGAGGAGGTATCGAGCTTGGTGGACAAGGCCAGCGCAGCCGGCGGCAAGGCAGACCCCACGCCAGTGCAGGATCACGGCTTTATGTTTGGCCGCAGCTTCGAGGACCCGGATGGTCACATCTGGGAGGTGATGTGGATGGACCCGAACGGTATGCCTTCGCACGGTTGATAGGGAGCGCGGTTGCGCCCGTTGAATGTGGGCGCGGTCCCTGGGATCGTCCGTGGTCGAATCCGGGAAAGGCCTGATGACGTAGCGGTGACCGCAACAACGGGGTGGACTTATGCCTACTACCGGTTGAAGTCACGGGATCTCCGCCTTCGCGGCGATGACGTCGTTGTGGGATGCCGTCGCTGTCTAGCGTATCCCCGGATGGCAAAAACAAACGCCCCGCCGTGTGGAACATGGCGGGGCGTTGGTGTGTACGTCAGTGGGGATCAGTGCTTGCTGGGCGGTGGCGAGGGAGCGGCCGGCGCCACGTGGTTCAGGGCCAGGCCCTTGAGCACGTTGAGTGCTTGCGACAGGGCGTAATCCTGCGTGGCAAGCTTGGCGTTTTCGGCACTGCCGTCGTTGTCGATGTCCTTGCCGAGCTTGCTGTCTTCGTTGGCGAGGTGGTTGGGCAGGTCCGCCTCCGAGCTCACCAGCACGGGCGCGCTATCGGCCTTGTTGACGGCCAGGTCGGCCAGGGCGATGTCGGGCTTGATGCCTTCGGCCTGGATCGAGGTGCCGTTGGGCGTGTAGTAGCGCGCGGTGGTGATCTTCACGGCGTGGTCGTTGTCCAGCGGAAGCACGGTTTGCACCACGCCCTTGCCGAAGGTGCGGCGACCGATGATGAGGGCGCGATGGTTGTCCTTCAGCGCGCCGGAGACGATCTCGGCGGCAGAGGCGGTGCCGTTGTCCACCAGCACCACCATAGGCGCACCGTTGAGCAAGTCGCCCGGGTGCGCCTCGAAGCTGAGATTGGCATCCTGCAGGCGGCC
Organism: Dyella sp. ASV21; assembly: GCF_016428975.1. Taxonomy (GTDB): domain Bacteria; phylum Pseudomonadota; class Gammaproteobacteria; order Xanthomonadales; family Rhodanobacteraceae; genus Dyella. The sequence continues at coordinate 8,620 of NZ_JAELTT010000074.1, read as the reverse complement.
ACGCGTGGTGACGATGGTGCCGCTATTGAGGAAGTCGTCGCTCACCCCTACGGCGGCGGTGAGCAGGCCGCCCGGGTTGGAGCGCAGGTCGAGGATGGCGCCCTTCTGTGGGCCGTTCTTGCGGATGAGCTCGCCGAGCTTCTTCTCCAGGTCGGCGGCGGTGTCGTCCTGAAACTGGCTAACGCGCACGTACGCATAGCCGGGCTCCAACTCCCGTACCTTCACGCTGGTCACCGAAATACGCTCGCGCACCAGTGGTATGTCGATCGGCTTGTCCGACTTTTCGTGCAGGATGGTCAAGGTAATCTTGGAGCCGGGGTCGCCGCGCAGCTCCTTGAACATCTCGTCGATATTTTCCGAATCCACCGGCTTGCCGTTCACCTTGATGATGGTGTCGCCAGGCTTGATGCCACCGCGGGAGGCGGGGGTGTCGTCGATGGGGGCGATGATGCGCAGGGTGCCATCCACTTGCAGCACTTCGATACCCAGGCCGCCGTATTGACCGGTGGTGTCCTCGTTGAGCTCGGCGAGGCCATCTTTGTCGAGGTATTCGCTGTGCGGGTCCAGTCCGCTGAGCATGCCGCTGATGGCGGCCTTCATCAGGGTCTTGTTGTCCACCGGCTCCACATACGCCTGCCGCACGATCTCGTAGACGCGGCTGAAGTTGCGGATGTCATCCAGGTCCAGGCGATCGGGTGCGGACGCGGCGGCGGCCGGCGCGCTGGCCGGCGGGGTCTTGCTGCCGCTGGACGCGGGCGCCGTCTGGGCCTGCGCCAGGGGCGTGGCCAGCAGCAGGACGGCCAGGCTCAAGGTGGAAAACCGCATGGGTGGGGGACTCCGGGAAATCGAAGGGGTAGGGGCTGGCGCGGTCATTTTGACCGCCGCCGCGCGCCGAAATTCAATGCCATGGCCTGAAGATTAGCCTGCGACGGCGCGCAGGTGGCGTCAACGTGCCTTGCCCAGCCAGCTGCGCGGGTCCACCGGCTTGTTGTTCTGGCGCAGCTCGAAGTACACGCCGGTATTGACCCCGGTGGGGGCGGTGGCGGTGCCTACCACTTCGCCGGCCGACACCTGGTCGCCCACGCCGTGCAGCAACGACTCGTTGTTGCCGTACATGCTCATCCAGCCGTTGCCGTGGCTCACGATCACCAGCATGCCGTAGCCGCGCAGGAAGGCGGCATAGACCACCTTGCCGGCGGCCACCGCGCGCACTTCGCTGCCGCCCTGGGCCTTGATGAGCACGCCGTTGCCGTAGGTATTGACCACGCCGTTGGCCGGCCAGGGCAGGTTGCCACGGATGTTGACCAAGCCCTTGCCTGCCGGCGGGCTGGTGCTGCCGGCGTTGGCCTTGGCGGCGCGCTCGGCTTCGCGGGCGGCCTCGTCGATGGCTTTTTGCAGCTTGTCCACCAGCGAGTTGAGCGAGGCCTCGTTCTGCTTGAGGGCGGCCAGCTTGGCGCCCTGGTCTTTGTATTGGGCATCGGTATCGGCCACCAGCCTGGCCTGGCTGGCGCGCTGCTGCTCCAGTGCCTTGGTCTGGGTCTCCCGTTCGGCGCGACTGGCCTGCAGCGCCTGCTGCTGTGCGGTGATCTGGGTTTCCAAATCCTGCAGGCGAGCCAGATCGCCCATCAGCGTCTGCACGCGCTGCACGCGGTCCTCCTGGAAATACTTGGAGTAGGCCAGCGCCTGGGCAATGCGGGCGACATCGTCCTCGCCCATCAACAGGCGCAGGTCCGAGCCGCGGCCAAGTGCGTAGGTGGCGCGCAACAGCTCGGCGATGGCGGCGCGCTGCCCTTCCAGGTTCTTCTGCAGGTCGGCGCGTTGTTGCTGCAGCTGGTTCAGGTCTTTCTGCTTGGCGGCCAGCTGGTTGTCGGTTTCGCGCACGGCCTTGGCGGCGGCGGCCACGGCGTTGGCCTGCTTGGCCAGTTCGGCGGTGGCGCTGTCGCGCTTGGCGGCGGTCTCGGCCTGTTCCTTGGCCAGCGCCTCCATCTTGCTGCGTATGTCGGAGAGCCTTTTCTGCGCGTCGGCCTGTTCGGCGCGAGTCTTGCTGTCCTGCAGCGCCCAGGCGGGCAGGGCGGCGAGGCTGAGCACGAGGGCGCCGGTAATGGCACAGACGAGGGGGCGGGCACGACGGACTGGTATGGGCATTAGCCCATTATCACAGACCGGGGTGACAGCACGCGAGCCGGCCTGTGCCGTCTGTTTGGCTGCGCGACATGATGGCGGTCACGCAACGCATGAGATCACTGGTATGCATCGAACCACCCGGTCGGTGCTGGTGCGACGCGCGAATGGCCGGGATGCGTGGCCGCCGAGGTCGTGCACGCGGTGCGGCACCTGGGGTTGGCGTTTTGTCCAGCGGACAAAAATGCTTCCAGGTGAAACTTTCATTTGGACGTATAGATTGCTTTGACGCGACGCACCAATTGTGCTTTATTCGAATCCACACCCGGACATGTGGCAGCGGTTCTCTCGGTACCGTTGGGACCGCGTGTCTCTGTTCCATCGGCCGGGGAGGCGAGATGGCGAAGGCAGTTCCAGCGACGCTTTACGACGCTGCGTTTGAGCACGACAGCTGTGGTTTCGGTCTGGTAGCGCAGATCGACGGGCGCGACAGCGCATGGGTGGTGGATACGGCGTTCGACGCGCTGGCCAAACTGTCCCATCGCGGTGGCGTGAATGCGGATGGCATCAGCGGCGATGGCTGCGGCGTGCTGTTCCATCGTCCGGTGGTGTGGCTCAACGCCTTGGCGAGTGAAGCGGGCATTGCGCTGGGTGAGCGCTTCGCGGCGGGTGTGGTGTTTCTTGATCCGCGCGGCAGCGACGCCGCGGTCGCCACGCTGGAGCGTTGCCTTCGCGAAGAAGGCCTGCATGTGGCGGGTTGGCGCGAAGTAGCGGTGAATGCCGATGCCTGCGGACCGCTGGCTGCGGCGGCGCGACCGCGCGTACGCCAGGTGTTCGTGGAGCCCGCTGGGGAGCGGGATGACGCCTCGTTCGAACGCGCGCTGTTCCGTGCGCGCCGCCGCGCCGAAACCGCGCTGGCGACGGATGAGCATTTCTACGTGGTCACCTTGTCCGCCGACGTGATCGGTTACAAGGCGATGGCGGCGCCGGGGCGGCTGCGCGAGGTGTTCGCCGATCTTTCACATCCGGCGCTGAGTGCCGATGCGGTGGTGTTCCATCAGCGCTATTCCACCAATACCACGCCGCAGTGGCGCTTGGCCCAGCCGTTCCGCCTGCTGGCGCACAACGGTGAGATCAACACCATCCGCGCCAACCGGCGCTGGATGCAGTCGCGCCAGTCCATCCTGCACTCGCCGCTGGTCGATCTGTCCGACATCGGGCCGCTGGTACGCCAGACCGGTTCGGACTCGGAGAGCCTGGACAACGCGCTGGAAGTGCTGGTGGCGGGCGGCCTCGACCTGATCGCCGCCATGCGTGTGCTGGTGCCCCCGGCCTTCGCCGCGCGCGAAGGCATCGACGAAGATTTGGCCGCCTTCTACGAGTACTACGCGCTGCACAGCGAACCGTGGGACGGCCCTGCGGGCCTCGTCATGTGCGACGGCCATTACGCCGCCTGCACGCTGGACCGCAACGGGCTGCGACCCGCGCGCTGGGCGTTGTCGGCCGACAATCACCTGATTGTCGCCTCCGAAGCGGGCCTGTGGGATGTGCCGTCCTCCCAGGTCGTCGCCAAGGGGCGCCTGGCGCCGGGCGAAATGATCGCGGTGGATCTGAAGGCACATCGCCTGCTGCGCGATGCCGACATCGATGACATCAACCGCCAACGCGCGCCGTTCCGCGATTGGCTGCGCGCGGGCGTGAGCTACCTGGAGTCGGATCTGATCGATCCCTCGCTGGCTGCCGAACCGCTGCCGCAAGAAGAACTGCGCCGCTACCAGAAGCTCTACGGGCTCTCGCGCGAGGAGCGCGAAACCGTGCTCAAGGCGATGGTGGAGCTGGAGCAGGAGGCTACCGGCTCGATGGGCGACGACACCCCCATCGCGGCCATGTCGCGCCAGGTGCGGCCGCTGTTCGACCGCTTCCGTCAGGGGTTTGCGCAGGTCACCAATCCGCCGATCGATCCGCTGCGCGAAAAGCTGGTGATGTCGCTGGTCACCCAGATCGGCCCCGAGGCGAACGTGTTCGATCTTGCGCCGGAAAATGCCAAGCAGATCCTGATCAACTCGCCAGTGCTTTCGCAGCGCAAGCTGCGCGAGTTGCTGGCCCTGCCGCAGTTTGCCGGTACGCCGCGCTTCGACCTGATGTACGCGCCGGAAGAAGGCCTGGAGGCCGCGCTCCGTCGTCTTTGCCGCGAAGTGGAGCAGGCGGTGCGTGACGGTTGCCAGCTGGTGTTTCTCAGCGACCGCTATCCACAGCAGGATCTGCTACCGGTCCATTCGCTGCTGGCGGTGGGCGCGGTGCATGCGCATCTGATCGATACGGGGCTGCGTTGCCAGTGCAACATCCTGGTGGAGACGGCGACGCCGCGCGATCCGCATCAGTTCGCCTGTCTGCTCGGCTTCGGCGCCACCGCGATCTATCCGTGGCTGGCCTACCAGAGCTTGTTCGAGCTGGGCCGCGAGGGCCATATCGCCAGCGACCGCTTTGAAGTGGGTCGCAGCTATCGCCGTGGCATTCGCAAGGGTCTGCTGAAGATCCTTTCCAAGATGGGCATTTCCACCGTGGCGGGCTATCGCGGTGCACAGTTGTTCGAAATTGTGGGCCTTGCCCCCGCGGTGGTGGAGCTGTGCTTCCCTGGCACGCCTTCGCGCATTGGTGGCGCCAGCTTCGCTGAGCTGGAACACGACCAGCGCCTGCTCGCCGCCGAAGCCTGGAGTGACGCGCTGCCGTTGCGCGCCGGTGGCCTGTACAAATTCGTGTACGGCGGCGAGTACCACATGTACAACCCGGACGTGATCGGCAGCCTGCAAAAGGCCGTGCGCACGGGCAATGCGGCGGACTATCGCGCCTACGCCAACTTCGTCGACCATCGCCCGCCTTCGGCGCTGCGCGACCTGCTGGCGCCGCGCCCGCTGCGCGAGCCGATAGCGCTGGAGCAGGTGGAGTCGGTGCAGAGCATCCTGCGTCGCTTTGATTCGGCCGGCATGTCGCTGGGCGCGTTATCGCCCGAGGCGCACGAGGCGCTGGCCATCGCCATGAATCGCCTGGGCGCGCGCAGCAACTCGGGTGAAGGCGGCGAAGACCCGGCGCGCTACGGCACCGAGAAGATGTCCAAGATCAAGCAGGTCGCGTCCGGACGCTTCGGCGTCACGCCGCAATACCTGGTCAATGCGGAGGTATTGCAGATAAAGATCGCCCAGGGCGCCAAGCCGGGCGAGGGCGGCCAGTTGCCCGGCCACAAGGTGGATGCCACCATCGCGCGCCTGCGCTATGCCAAGCCCGGCATCGGCCTGATTTCGCCGCCGCCGCATCACGACATTTATTCCATCGAGGATCTGGCCGAGCTGATCCACGACCTCAAGGAAGTGAACCCCGCCGCGCTCGTCTCGGTGAAGCTGGTGAGCCATGCCGGCGTGGGCACGGTGGCGGCAGGCGTGGTGAAGGCCGGGGCTGATCTCATCACCGTCAGCGGTCACGATGGCGGCACCGGCGCCAGTCCGCTCACCTCGATCAAGTATGCAGGCACGCCGTGGGAGCTTGGCCTGGCCGAAGCGCAGCAGACGCTGCGCCGCAATGACCTGCGCGGCCGCGTGCGACTGCAGACCGACGGTGGCCTCAAGACCGGCCTGGATGTGATCAAGGCCGCGCTGCTCGGCGCGGAGAGCTTCGGCTTCGGCACCGGTCCGATGGTAGCGCTGGGCTGCAAGTACCTGCGCATCTGCCATCTCAACAACTGCGCCACCGGCGTGGCGACCCAGCATGCCGTGTTGCGCAAGGAGCACTTCATCGGCCTGCCGGAGATGGTGATGAACTATTTCCGCTTCCTCGCCGAGGACGTGCGCGCGCATCTCGCACGCTTGGGCGCACGTAGCCTGGACGAAATCATCGGCCGCGCGGATCTGCTCGAGCAGGTGCAGGGCAATACGCCCGTGCAGCACAAGCTCGATCTGCAGCCGCTGCTGGGCCCCGGCACCCTGGGCAGCAACGTCGATTTTGCCTGTACTTCGCCGCGCAACCCCATGCGCGACGAAGCGGCGCTCGCGCAGCGCATCGACGCGCTTACGCGCGAGGCGGTGCGCAACCAACGTGGCGGCGAGTTCGCCTTTGATATCGCCAACACCGATCGCGCCATCGGCGCGCGCTTGTCCGGCGAGGTGGCTCGTCATCATGGCGACCACGGCATGGACGAACAGCCCATCGTACTCAAGCTCACGGGCGCCGCCGGGCAGAGCCTGGGTGCGTGGAACGCGGGCGGCGTGCACATCGACCTCACCGGCGAAGCCAATGATGGCGTCGGCAAGGGCATGGCCGGCGGCCGCATCATCGTGCGTCCGCCAGCGGATTCGCCGTTCGCCAGCCAGGATGCCGCCATCATCGGCAACACCTGCCTGTATGGCGCCACCGATGGTGAGCTGTACGCAGCCGGCCGCGCCGGCGAACGTTTCGCCGTACGCAATTCCGGCGCGTTGGCGGTGGTGGAAGGCGCCGGCGATCACTGCTGCGAATACATGACCGGCGGAGTGGTCGCCGTGCTGGGCAAGGTGGGCCTCAACTTCGGTGCGGGCATGACGGGCGGCTTCGCCTATGTGCTCGACCTGGAGCGCACCTTTGTCGATTGCTACAACCATGAGCTGGTGGACATCCTGCGCATTTCGCCGGAGGGCATGGAGCACTACATGCAGCACCTTCGCAGCCTGGTGGCGCGTCATGTGGAGTTCACCGGCAGCGCATGGGGGCGGCGCATCCTGGCCGATTTCCGTGGCCTGCAATACAAGTTCTGGCTGGTGAAGCCCAAGGCGGCGAGCCTGGCGGCGCTGGCGGAAGAGTTGAGGAGCGCGGCATGAGCGGCAAGGATTTCCAGTTCCTCAACGTGCCGCGCCAGACGCCGCGTACCGTGCCGGTATCCATCCGCGTGCTCGGCTATGGCGAGATCGCCGGTGACTTCGGCTCGGCGCAGGCAGGCACCCAGGCAGAGCGCTGCATCGATTGCGGCAACCCGTATTGCGAGCACGCCTGCCCGGTGCACAACTACATTCCCAACTGGCTCAGGCTGGTGCAGGAAGGCCGCCTGATGGAAGCGGCCACGCTGATGCACGAAACCAACCCGCTGCCGGAAATCTGCGGTCGCGTGTGTCCGCAGGATCGCCTGTGCGAAGGCGCCTGCACGCTGGAGCAGACGGCCTTCGGGGCGGTAACCATCGGCAGCATTGAACGTTGGGTCACCGACGAAGCGCTGCGCCTGGGGTGGCGTCCGGATCTTTCCGCGGTCAAGGAAACCGGCAAGCGCGTGGCGATCATTGGCGCGGGCCCGGCCGGCCTCGCCTGCGCGGACCGTCTGCGTCGCGCGGGCATCGCCGCGGATGTATACGACCGCCAGAGCGAGATCGGTGGCCTGCTCACCTTTGGCATTCCGCCATTCAAACTCGACAAGGAGGTGGTGCGCACCCGACGCCAGTTGCTGGAAGGCATGGGCGTGCGCTTTCTGCTCAATCACGAGGTAGGCCGTGACGTTGAGTTGGGCCAGCTCTTGGAAGACTACGATGCCGTGTTCGTCGGCACCGGCGCGTATACCTATGTGGACGCGCAACTGCCGGGTCGCGAGCTGCGCGGCGTGCACGATGCGCTGCCGTTCCTGATTTCCAACACCGAGCGCCTGCTGCGCGACGAAGCGCCATCGCCGGCCTTCGACCTGCGTGGCAAGCACGTGGTGGTACTGGGCGGTGGCGACACCGGCATGGACTGCAACCGCACCGCCGTCCGCCTGGGCGCCGCCAGCGTGACCTGCGTGTATCGTCGCGACGAAGCGAACATGCCCGGGTCCGCGCGCGAAGTGGGTTACAGCCGCGAAGAGGGCGTCACCTTCCTGTTCCAGCGCCAGCCGCTGGAAATCCTGGGCGGTGCGCGTGGCAATGTGCGCGGCGTACGCGTGGTGGAAACCGCGCTGGTGGACGATGGTTCGGGGCGCCTGCGTCCGCAGAACGTGCCCGGCACCGAGTACGTGATCGATGCGGATGTGGTGATCCAGTCCTTCGGCTTTCTGCCCAGCCCGCCGGATTGGCTGCGTTCGCATGGCGTGGCGCTGGATAAGTCTGGCCGCGTCGTCACCGGCGCCAACGGCGCGTTGGAACACCAGACCAGCCATGCGCGCATCTTTGCTGGCGGCGACAACGTGCGTGGTGCGGATCTGGTGGTGCGCGCCGTGTACGACGGCCGTGAAGCAGCCGCTTCCATCGTGCGCATGCTGGCCACCGCGGAGCTGCCCGCGCTGCTGCGCGCGTAAGCTACGCCGTGTAGCTGGCGAGCCAGGCCATGGTCTGGCTCGCCACCCGCGTCACGCGGGGCTCAAGGTCTCCCGACGACGCAGCTTGTAGAGCACCAGGGTGGCGCTGAACGCGCAGGCCGCCGCGAACGACATCCAGTAACCGGGCGAGGCCTTGTCGCCGGTGGTATGGATCAGCCATGTGGCGATATTGGCGGTAAAGCCGCCAAACACCGCCGT
>NZ_JAELTT010000073.1 GCF_016428975.1 Dyella sp. ASV21 | reverse complement strand
CGTTGATGGTCGGCACGCGCATGGCGAAGCCGTCCAGCTTGCCGTTGAGTTCCGGCAGCACCAGGCCCACCGCGGCGGCGGCGCCGGTTTTGGTCGGGATCTGGCTCATCGTGGCCGAACGGGCGCGACGCAGGTCCGAGTGATAGACGTCCGTCAGCACCTGGTCGTTGGTGTAGGCGTGGATGGTGGTCATCAGGCCGCGCTGGATGCCGATCTTCTCGTGCAGCACCTTGGCCAGCGGAGCCAGGCAGTTGGTGGTGCAGGAGGCGTTGGAGATCACTTCCAGCTTGGAGGTGAGCTTGTCGTGGTTCACGCCGTAGACGAAGGTGCCGTCCACGTCCTTGTCGCCCGGGGCCGAGATGATGACCTTCTTGGCGCCGGCGGCGAGGTGCGCGCTGGCCTTGGCCTTGGAGGTGAACAGGCCGGTGCACTCGAGCACCACGTCCACGCCCAGGTCACCCCACGGCAGCTTCGACGGATCGCGCTCGGCGCACACCTTGATGCGGTCGCCATTGACGATCAGATCGCCACCTTCCACCGACACCGTGCCCGGGAACTTGCCGTGGGCGGTGTCGTACTGGGTGAGGTGCGCGTTGGTCTCGGCATTGCCGAGGTCGTTGATGGCAACGATCTGGATTTCGTTGGTGCGACCGGCTTCGTAGAGTGCACGAAGAATGTTGCGGCCGATGCGACCGTAACCGTTGATGGCGACCTTGATGGCCATGGGACAGCGTCCTCCGGAATGAGGTGACGGAAGTGGCGGCTGTGGGACCGCCGTAAAACCATCATTTTAGCCTGAACCGGGCTGTCGGCTCACCTCGCCGCTGCGCGTACTCAATGGGGGCTGTTCAGGGACGGGCGAACGCGCTCAAATCGCGCATTCGGGCCGCTGGGGCCCTTGCTGAGGAGAGTACCGTGAGCGACGCAGAGCAGACCGTGGAGATCAGCCTGGAACAGGTGGCCGACTACGAGTTCAAGGTGCGTTTCGACGGCACGTCCATTCCCGATCTCGCCACGGACGAAACCTCGCCGCTGGGTCACGACGCCGGCCCCAATCCCTCGCGCCTGCTCGCCGCCGCGGTGGCCAACTGCCTCAGCGCGAGCCTGCTGTTTGCCCTGCGCAAATACAAGAACACGCCGGGGCCGCTGCAGGCGAAGGCCAGGGCGACGCTGACGCGGAACGAAACCGGGCGCTGGCGGATCACCCACATCGGCGTGGACCTGCAACTGGCCGACAAGGCCGAGCTGCTCGAACACCTCGATCGGGTGCTCGCCCAGTTCGAGGACTTCTGCATCGTGACGCAGAGCGTGCGCCACGGCATTGCCGTGGATGTGAACGTGCGCGACGGCGACGGCCAGGTGCTGCCGGTGCCCAACGCGGGCTAAGCAGAAGCTGGCGCAAAGCTGTCATCGAGCTGTGGCAGACTTGCCCGTTTCCCGTTGACGAAGCTTCGCCCATGTCCTTGCCGCGCCGCACTGCCGCTGTTGCCTTTCTCTGTTTCGCCCTGGTGCCGGCCGTGCAGGCCTGGGGGCCGCTGGGCCACAGCATCGTGGCCGATCTGGCGCAGCGTCACCTTAGCCCGCAGGCCGAGGCGGAAGTGGAGCGGCTGCTGGCGCCCGAGCACACCAAATCGCTGGCCGACATCGCCAGCTGGCCGGACGAGATCCGCAATGATCCCCAGCAGGACGCGTTGTGGAAGCAGACGCGTGGATTGCACTACATCGACTTTACGGCGGGCGACTGCAACTACACGCCGCCGCGCGACTGCAAGGACGGCCAGTGCATCGTCGAAGGCATCGATCATTATGTGAAGGTGTTGGGGGACAAGAAGCAGTCCGACGCGGCGCGCCTGGAGGCGCTCAAGTTCGTGGTGCACTTCATTGGCGACGAGCATCAGCCGCTGCACGGCGGCTCGCGCGACGACAAGGGCGGCAACGCTTACCAGGTGCAGTTCAACGGCAAGGGCACCAACTTGCACAGCGTGTGGGACTCGGGCCTGCTCAAGACGCACGGCCTGGAATGGAAGCCCTACGCCGACGAACTGGAGGCGCGCGGCCCCGCGCCGCTGCCGCGCCCGATCGCGCCGTTCGACAACGCCTACGCCCAGTGGGCGGAGGAGTCATGCCAGATCTCGCGCGATATTTATCCCGACGGCCACAAGATCGATCAGGCCTATGTCGACCGCGAGTTGCCGGTGGCTGAGCTGCGTCTGCGCGAAGCAGGCCGTCGCCTGGCCGAGGTACTCAACCTCACGCTGTCGCGCTGACGGTCGCAGGCCGCGAGGCCCGGGAACATGAACAAGGGCGAGCCACGGTGACGTGGGTCGCCCTTTCTCTTTAGGGCATTGCCGCGACGATTCGATCGCCGCTCATGCTCCATTTTGATGCGGCGCATCATGGTCTGTCGGGCGCTTGGGGCCGCCTTTGCGATCACCGGAACGTGCCTGCGCGCACGCTGTGAAGGTGGCGTGGGAGTGGATTGTATTTTGATGGGCGATGACACCAGTCCATCACCATACCTGCGTGCGCATATCAGACCAGTTGATGTCACCGATCCCCAAATACGCGCCGATGCGTAATACCAGTGCATACGCTGGTGCGTAGGCCACAAGCAGTCCAGTTTTGGCGCTTGGATCGAGGCAAAAAAACTCATCCACACCCTCTGGCGCAGCGTTGCAGTTCTGCTAGTTTGGAATGATGACTACCGAGAATCCGCTGCGACGCACCAAAATTGTTGCCACCCTCGGCCCCGCCACGGACGTGCCGGGCATGCTCGAGAAAATCATCGCCGAAGGCGTGGATGTGGTTCGCTTGAACCTCTCGCACGGCCAGCCGGACGACCATCGCGCGCGAGCCCTCGCTGTGCGCGATGTGGCCGTCAAGCTGGGACGCGAGGTGGGCGTACTCGCCGACCTGCAGGGTCCGAAGATTCGAGTTGAGCGTTTCGCCAACGGTCCCGTGGAGCTTCGTGTGGGCGATAGCTTCGTACTGGACTGTAGCCCCGGCGCACCGCTGGGCGATGCCACCCGCGTGGGTGTGAGCTATTACGGCTTGCCCAATGACGTGGTGGCCGGAGACGTGCTTCTGCTTGACGACGGCCTGGTGGCGTTGACGGTGGAGGCCGTGGTTGGCGCTGAGGTGCGTTGCAGCGTGTTGATCGGTGGTCGCCTTTCTGACCGCAAGGGTCTGAACCGCCAGGGTGGTGGTCTGTCCGTGTCGGCGCTGTCGGACAAGGACCGGGCCGACATCAAGCTTGCCGCGGAAATCGGTTGCGACTTCCTCGCCGTGTCCTTCGTGCGCTCCGGTGCCGACATGCACGAAGCGCGTCGCCTGTTGGAAGAGGCCGGCGGCAAAGCGTCGCTGGTGGCCAAGATCGAGCGCGCCGATGCGATTCCCGTGCTGGGCGAAATCATCGACGCGTCCGATGTGGTGATGGTGGCGCGTGGCGATCTGGGCGTGGAAATCGGCGATGCGGAGTTGCCGGGCCTGCAGAAAAAGATCATCCGCGAGTCGGTGCAGCGCAATCGCGCGGTGATCACCGCCACGCAGATGCTGCAGTCGATGGTGCGCTCGCCCATTCCGACCCGCGCCGAAGTGATGGACGTGGCCAACGCGGTGATCGATGGCACCGACGCGGTGATGCTGTCGGAGGAATCGGCGGCCGGTGCACATCCCGATAAGGCCGTGGCCGCGCTGCGCCGCATCTGCCTGGGCGCCGAGCGTCAGTTCGAGCCCAAGGAAGACGCCAATACCAGCGGTCATCACCTGGACCGCACCGATCAGGCGATCGCGCTGGCGGCGATGCTGCTGGCCAGCCAGCTGGGCGTGCGTGCCATCGTGGCGCTCACCGAATCGGGCGCGACCGCGCAGTGGTTGTCGCGTTACCGCAGCGCGGTGCCGATCTATGCGCTGTCGCCATTCGACGATGCGCGACGCCGCATGTCGGTGTTCCGCGACGTGCATGCGGTGAAGTTCACCCATATGTCGCAGACGCCGGCCGGTTCGGCCCGCGATGCCGTGCGCCAGTTGTTCGAACAGGGCACGCTGGTCGAGGGCGATCGCGTGGTGCTGACCCACGGCGACCATATCGGGCAGGGTGGCGGCACCAATACGCTCAAGCTGCTGTCGGTGGGCGCCCAGGGCGTGGTGGAGTGCCTGCGCGACCTCTAAGTGGGGCGTCGACGTCGGCCGGTGCGCCTTGGGGCTAGAATCCGGCCGACATCCCCACCCAGGCGCAGGAGATAGTTCGATGAACATGAAGTCACGACGCGGTATCCAGGCATTCGGGCTGGCACTGGCCGCCGCGGTCTGCGCGCCGCTGTTTGCCCAGGCGCAGGCGCGCATGGTGGGTCCGGAGCAGATCCAGTCCTACTGGATCATGCTCAACACCAAGGTCGACGCCGATGTTCCCAACAGCGGCCGCAACATGGACAAGCCCGGCTGCGTGGCGGTGAGCTACATGATCGGGTCGGACGGCGTGCCGCAGGGCGTCACGGTTCGCAAGGTCGTGCCGCAGAGCGATCTCGATGCCGTGGCCAAGAGCGTGGTGAACAACTTCCGCTATGGCCCGGCGCTGAAAAACGGCACCCATGAGCCGGTGTCCACCTATTTCATCGTGCCGTTCAACCTGCCGGCCGATCCGGCCCAGCGACAGTCCATCGTCAACGCCTGCAAGCTGCCGGGCTACGACCAGGCCTGACCCGCCTGGCGCATAGCGCGCCAGGCCCCTGGCTGCGCCGTTCAGGGCCGCTCCGGACCCTGGGCGGCCTTATGGCCTATAATCGCCGCCTTTGAGCCTACGCCGCCCCCTCGGGCGGCATCACCTTGTGCGGCCCACACCGCCTAAGTATCCGGAGTTGTCATGAGCATCGAAGATCTCGAAAGCGTCGCCCTTGCGATGGTCGCGCCCGGCAAGGGCATCATCGCCATCGACGAGTCGACCAACACCATCAAGAAGCGTTTCGAGGCCGTTGGCATCGAGAACACCGAAGAGAACCGCCGCGCCTACCGTGAGCTGCTGCTCACCGCGCCGGGCCTCAACGAGCACATCTCCGGCGCGATCCTGTACGACGAAACCATTCGTCAGTCGACGAAGGACGGCGTGCCCTTCACCCAGCTCATGAAGAAGAACGGCATTATTCCGGGCATCAAGGTCGACAAGGGCCCGGTGCCGCTGGCCGGCTTCCCGGGTGACGTGGTCACCGAGGGCTTGGATGGCCTGCGCGAGCGCCTGCAGGAATACGTGAAGCTGGGTGCCCAGTTCGCCAAGTGGCGCGCGGTGATCAATATCTCCGAAGACAACCCGTCCTCGACCGCCATCGAAGCCAATTGCCACGCGCTGGCCCGTTACGCTGCGCTGTGTCAGGAAGCGGGCCTCGTGCCGATGGTCGAGCCGGAAGTGATCATGGACGGCGATCACAGCATCGAAGTCAGCTACGAAGTGCACGAAGCCGTGCTGCGTAGCCTGTTCAACGCGCTGTACGAACAGAACGTGATGCTGGAAGGCACCATCCTGAAGGTCAGCATGGTCATCCCGGGCAAGGATGCAGACGAGCAGGTCGAGGTCGAAGAAGTGGCCGATGCCACCGTGCGCGTGCTCAAGACCACCGTGCCGGCCACCTTGCCGGGCATCGTGTTCCTCTCCGGTGGCCAGACGGATGAGCAGTCCACGGCCCATCTGAACGCCATGAACCGCATGGGTCCGCACCCGTGGCCGCTGAGCTTCTCCTATGGCCGCGCCATGCAGCAGGCAGCGCTTAAGCTGTGGGCCAAGGACATGAAGGCGAACTACGCTGATGCACAGAAGACCGTGCTGGCACGCGCCAAGGACAACGGCCTGGCCGCACTGGGTCAGTGGAGCGCCAAGTAAGTCGCGCTTTCCAACCTGTCGCAAAGAAAACGGGCGCCTCGCGGCGCCCGTTTTTGTTTACCTGTTTCTCAAGCTATCAGAAGCGGTATTCCGCGCTGACGCTGTACAGGTCGGTCGGCAGGTGGATGTTCTTGCTGCTATCGCTGCCCTGGTAGTAGTCGTAGTTCAGACCCAGGCTCCACTTCGGCGTGACGTTGTAGCCCACGCCCACACCGGCGTAATACTCGGTGCTGTTGAAGCGCACGAACTGCGGGTTGAACTTGTCGTTGGTCAGGCCCTCGCCCTTGGCGAAGAACGCACCGCCACGCAGTTCACCGTACCAGCTCGGGCTGATGTTGTAGCGCAGGTTCAAGCCGGCCGTGGCGCCCTGCAGCTTGGACTGGGCGTTGTTGCCGCTGTAATTCTGGGTGTACAGGCCGCGCGCATCGGGGCGACCCAGGTACACATAACCCACTTCGGCACCCAGCGAGGTTTCCGGGTTGATGGCAAAGCGGTAGCCGCCCTTCACGCCGCCGGCAACGTCGCCGTTGTCATAGGGACCCTTCTGCACATGGCCGTAACCGGCGTTCGCGCCAACGTACCAGCCCTGCTGGGCGGTCTGGCCGGCGTCCTGGGCGAAAGCGGCCGGGACAGCAACAAGGCCAGCGGTGGCAAGGGCAATAGCAAGAATGGACTTCTTCATGGGGTATTCCTCTTTGTCTTATTGGGTCAGACCGGGATGCCGGGGGTTCGGTCATCGTCGGTCCGTGCACCTGCTCGTAACGGTGCTGATCCTTAGATGGGGCGGCCCATGTTTAGTTTCAATACTCAGCAGTCCATTATTAAGGCGCGGTTAATTCATCGCAAGAGCCTGTTTGGGCGGCGGTTGGCGGGGCGACAGGGGCGGGGGGATCGGCGACAATAACGGCTTTTATCGCCGCCTTCCCCGGAGACTTCTTCAGATGACAACTCGCCGCGAACTCGCCAACGCCGTGCGCGCCCTCGCCATGGACGCCGTGGAAAAGGCCAACTCCGGCCACCCGGGCATGCCCATGGGCATGGCGGACATTGCCGAGGTGTTGTGGAACGATTTTCTCCAGCACAACCCGACCAACCCGAAGTGGTTCAACCGTGATCGCTTTGTGCTGTCCAACGGCCATGGCTCGATGCTGCAGTACGCCCTGCTGCACCTGACCGGCTACGACCTGCCGATGGATCAGCTGAAGAAGTTCCGCCAGCTGCACTCCAAGACCGCCGGTCACCCGGAAGCCAGCGAAACCCCGGGTGTGGAGACCACCACCGGCCCGCTCGGCCAGGGCCTGGCCAATGCCGTGGGTTTCGCGCTGGCCGAGAAGGTGCTGGCGGATCACTTCAATCGCCCCGGCCATGCCGTGGTCGATCACCACACCTATGTGTTCCTGGGCGACGGCTGCCTGATGGAAGGTATTTCGCATGAGGTCGCATCGCTGGCCGGTACGTGGAAGCTGGGCAAGCTAGTGGCGCTGTACGACGACAACGGCATCTCCATCGATGGCGAAGTGCACGGCTGGTTCACCGACAATACGCCGGAGCGTTTCGAGTCCTACGGCTGGAACGTGATCCGCGGTGTGGACGGCCACGATGCCGAGGCCATCAAGAAGGCCATCGCCGATGCGACCAGCCAGTCCGAGAAGCCCACGCTGATCTGTTGCCGCACCATCATCGGCTTTGGCGCTCCGCACAAGCAGGGTAAGGAAGAGAGCCACGGCGCGGCGCTGGGCAAGGACGAAGTGGCTGCCACGCGCGACGCGCTGGATTGGCGCCATGGTCCGTTCGAGATTCCCGCCGAGATCTACGCTGGCTGGGATCACAAGAAGGCAGGCGCCGAGCGCGAGGCCGCCTGGCACGACGCGGTGGCCAAGTACACCGCGGCTTTCCCGGAACTGGCTGCGGAGTTCAACCGCCGCGTTTCCGGCGAGCTGCCGTCCGATTGGGCCGCCAAGTCGCAGGCCTATGTCGAGAAGATGCAGGCCGATGGCCCCGAAGTGGCGTCGCGCAAGGCCTCGCAGATGGCCATCGAAGCCTTCGCACCGCTGCTGCCCGAACTGATCGGCGGCTCGGCCGACCTGGCCGGCTCCAACCTCACCAAGTGGAAGGGCAGCGTAGATGCCGGCAACGGTCACGCCGCCAATGGCAATTACGTTTACTACGGCGTGCGCGAGTTCGGCATGAGTGCCATCGCCAATGGCCTGGCCCTGCACGGCGGCTTTATTCCGTATGACGCTACCTTCCTGGTGTTCTCCGATTACGCACGCAATGCCGTGCGCATGAGCGCATTGATCCCGGCGCATGCCATTCACGTTTACACCCACGACTCGATCGGCCTGGGCGAAGACGGCCCGACCCATCAGCCGGTGGAGCACCTGGCCTCGTTGCGTTACATCCCGAACAACCAGGTGTGGCGCCCGTGCGACGCGGTGGAAACCGCGGTGTCCTGGAAACTTGCCGTCGAGCGCAAGGGCAACCCGGCGTGCCTGGTGTTCTCGCGTCAGAACCTCAAGCACCAGCAGCGCAGCACGCAGCAGGTGGCCGATATCGCGCGTGGCGGCTATGTGCTGTCCGACCCGCAGGACACGAAGTTCAAGGCCATCCTGATTGCCACCGGTTCGGAAGTGGAGCTGGCGATGGAAGCCGCCCGCACGCTGGCGCAGCAGAACGTGCCGGTGCGCGTGGTGTCCATGCCGTGCACCGAGGTGTTCGATGCGCAGCCGCTGGAATACCGCGAAGCGATCCTGCCGGGCTGGTGCCGCGCTCGCGTGGCGGTGGAAGCGGCCACGGCCGACTTCTGGCGCAAGTACGTGGGCCTCGATGGCGAGGTGGTGGGCATGACCACCTTCGGTGCCTCGGCGCCGGCACCGCAACTGTTCGAGCACTTCGGTTTCACCGTGGCCCATGTGGTCGATGCCGTGAAGCGTGTGGTCGGCTGATGCACGCAACACCCTCTCTCTTCGGAGAGAGGGTGTTGCTTGCCCATGAAAAACGCCGCATTTATCGCGGCGTTTTTCATGGGTGAAGATCAGGCCGGCTTAGGCGGCCAACAAGGTCGTGAGATGCTCAGGATCGCGCGCGATGGCATCGGCGCCGGCTTTCTCCAGCTCCTCGCGGCTGCCAAAGCCCCATAACACGCCGACACCGCGTACCTGATTCGCCACGGCGCCGTCGATGTCGAAATGACGGTCGCCGATCATCACCGCGTGTTCGCGCGGTGCGCCGAAATCCGCAAGCGCGGCGGCGATCATGCTGGCTTTTTCGCTGTGCGGGCTGGAAGGATCCGGCCCGTAGAGGCGACTGAACAAGCCGCCGAAGGGCAGGTTTTCCATGATCGGGCGAGCGTGGCGCTCGGGCTTGCTGGTGACCACGGCCAGCTCATGGCCGGCGGCTTTCAGCCGGCCAATCATGGCTTCGATACCCGGGTAGACCGTGTGTTCGCGCCAGCCGATCACATGGAAACGCTGGTGATACAGCTCCACGGCTTGTTCGATGCGATCGTGATCGTGCCCCAGCAGCGGCGCAAAGCTATGCCGCAGCGGCGGGCCAATCCAGTGGCGCATCTCGGCAGGATGTTCCACCCCCAATTGCGTCAGCGCGTGGCGGACGCAACCGAGAATGCCCACTTCCGAGTCGATCAGGGTGCCATCAAGGTCGAACAGGCAAAGCATTACTTGCCCGCGCGCGCTTTGAGTGCCGCTACCGCCGGCAGCTCCTTGCCTTCCAGGAATTCAAGGAAGGCGCCGCCACCGGTGGAGATGTACGAGACATCCTTCTCGATGCCGTACTTGTCCACGGCCGCCAGGGTGTCGCCACCGCCTGCGATGGAGAAGGCCGGCGAGGCGGCGACAGCGCGCGCCAGCGTTTCGGTACCGTGGCCGAAGGCGTCGAACTCGAACACGCCCACCGGGCCGTTCCACACGACGGTGCCGGCCTTGGCGATCATCTCGGCGTAGCGGCGCGCGGTTTCGGGGCCGATGTCCAGGATCAGCTCGCCGTCTTTCACCTCATCCACCGCCTTGACCGTGGCCGGGGCGTGCGCGGAGAACTCCGGCGCCACCACCACGTCCACCGGTACCGGCACCTCGGCGTTGCGGCGCTTGGCGTCCGCGATGACCTTTTTGGCGGCCGGAATGAGATCGGGCTCGTACAGCGAGTTGCCGACCGAATGGCCCAGGGCGGCGATGAAGGTGTTGGCGATGCCGCCACCCACGATAAGCTGGTCGACCTTGCCGATCAGGTTCTCCAGCAGGGTGAGCTTGGTGGAGACCTTGGAGCCGGCGACAATGGCCAGCAGCGGGCGAGCGGGGTTTTCCAGGGCCTTGCCCAGCGCATCGAGCTCGGCCGAGAGCAGCGGGCCGGCGGCGGCGATCGGGGCGAACTTGATTACGCCATGGGTGGAGGCTTGGGCGCGGTGCGCGGTGCCGAAGGCGTCCATGACAAAGATGTCGCACAGCGCGGCGTACTTCTTGGACAGCGCTTCGTCGTCCTTGCCCTCGCCCACGTTCATGCGGCAGTTTTCCAGCACCACCACCTCGCCGTCGGCTACCTCGACACCGTCGAGATAGTCGGCCACCAGGCGCACCGGCTGCCCCAGCTTGTCGCTCAACCACTGGGCGACCGGCGCCAACGAGGATTCGGCGTCGAACTGGCCTTCCTTCGGACGGCCCAGGTGCGACAGCACCATCACCTTGGCGCCAGCGTCGCGGGCAGCCTTGAGGGTGGGCAGGGCGGCGTCCAGGCGCTGGGTGGAGGTGATGTGCCCGTTCTCGATCGGCACGTTCAGGTCTTCGCGGATCAGCACGCGCTTGCCGCGCAGATCAAGATCGCTCATGCGGGTGACGGACACGGGGAACTCCCTAGCTTTGGATTCGTGGATGGGCGCCTTGCGGCGCGAACCGCATATTGTCCTGCCCGCTTGGCAGCGATGCAAACCGCATGACAGGTATCCTTGCCCACTGGTATTTCCCGGGAGGACATGGCCATGGGCCAGGATGTGGTGTTGTACGGCTATTGGCGCTCCAGCGCCGCCTATCGCGTGCGTATCGCCTTGAACCTCAAGGGACTGGCGTATGAATCCCGTCCGGTGCACCTGGTGAACAACGGCGGCGAACAGCACGCGCCGGACTTCAAGGCGCTCAATCCCCAGGAACTGGTGCCTTGCCTTGTGGACGGCGGACGGGTGCTGACCCAGTCGATGGCGATCGTGGAGTATCTGGAGGAAACCCGTCCCACACCGGCCTTGCTGCCAGCCGATCCCGCGGGCCGAGCGCGTGTGCGGGCGCTGGCGCAGTTGGTGGGCTGTGATGTGCATCCGCTGGGCAACCTGCGCGTGCTGCAGTATCTCAACGCCCAGTTCGGTCTGGACGACGCGGCCAAGGCTGTGTGGTCGCGCCATTGGATCGGCGAGGGGCTGCAGGCGTTGGAAAGCATGCTGGCGGGCCATGTGGATACCGGTCGTTTCTGTCACGGCGACACGCCGACCCTGGCCGATGCCTGCCTGGTGCCGCAGATCTACAACGCCGTGCGCTGGAAGCTTCCGCTGGATGATTACCCCACGATTGGCCGCATTTATCAGGCGTGTGAAGCGCTGGAAGCCTTCCAGAGGGCCGCTCCGGAGGCGCAGGCCGACGCGCCAGCGCCGGTCTGATCGCCCGTGACCACGGCATGGGGGCGGTTATGGCGTTGGCAGAAAGGGCGCCAAGGCAGCGGTTACGACAAACTGCTATTGGGTGGGCTGCTCTGGCCCATCCCGTGTGATTGCTACTTGCTGCGCTTCCCGAGCGGTACGTCCGTGCCGCCGCATACCGACAGAGTCGCGCACGGCCGCCATTACCGGCTGAACATCATTCTTCGCGCGGCCACGCGGGGCGGGGAGTTCGTATGCGCGCGGCCGATCCATGTCAGCCGGCGCATCAAGCTGTTTCGACCGGATCTGGAAGAGCACAGCGTAACCACCATCGAGGCGGGCACGCGCTGGGTGCTCAGCATCGGTTGGGTACGTGGCGCACGGGGCGCGACGCGCCCCGCAGCCTGAGCAGATCAGAAACCGAGGCCGTAGGGGTCGTTGCCCACCAATTCGGTGCTTTCGGTGTTGCCGCCCTCGGACAGGCGGATCTTGAGCGCCAGTCCATCGCGCGAGTCGGCCTTGTTGAGCGCTTCTTCCAGCTCGATGCGACCTTCCTTATACAGTCGGTACAGCGACTGGTCGAAGGTCTGCATGCCTTCCTGCAGGCTGCGGTCCATGGCTTCCTTGACGTCATGCACCTGGCCGCGGCGGATCATGTCGCGGATCAGCGGCGTGTTGAGCAGCACTTCCACCGCCGGCAGGCGGCGCCCGTCTTTGCCCACTACCAGGCGCTGGCTGATCACCGCGCGCAGGTTGAGCGCCAGGTTCATCAGTACATTCTTGTGGGCCGATTCCGGGAAGAAGTTAAGGATGCGCTCCAGCGTCTGGTCAGCGTTGTTCGAGTGCAGGGTGGCCAGGCACAAGTGGCCCGTTTCGGAGAAGGCGATGGCGGCCTCCATGGTATCGGTGTCGCGGATCTCACCGATCATGATCACGTCTGGCGCCTCGCGCATCGCGTTGCGCAGGGCCTCGTGATAGCTATGCGTGTCCAGGCCGACCTCGCGCTGGTTCACGATCGATTTCTTATGGCGATGCAGATACTCGATCGGGTCCTCGATGGTGAGGATGTGGCCCGAAGAATTCTGGTTGCGGTGATCGATCATCGCGGCCAGCGTGGTCGATTTGCCCGACCCGGTGGCGCCCACCACGAGGATCAAGCCGCGCGGTTCCATGATCAGATCGCGGAAAATGCTCGGCAGCTGCAGTTGGTCGACGCTGGGAATCTCGCTCTTGATGGCACGGATGACCATGCCCACTTCGCCGCGCTGCTTGAACACGTTGATGCGGAAACGGCCGGCTTCCTTGACCGCCAGTGCCATGTTCAGCTCCAGGTCGCGCTCAAATTGCGGTACCTGGCCCTCATCCATCAGCGAATATGCGATCTTCTTGACCATGCCGCTCGGCAGGCCGGTATTGCCCAGCGGATAGAGTTTGCCCTCGACCTTGATGTTCACAGGGGCGCCCGTCGTCAGGAACATATCCGACGCACCCTTGTCAACCATTAGCTTGAGGAAATAACCAATGTCCACTCGAATCCCCTAATTCCGCGCGCATTGCTAAAGTCGATTATGCCCGCCCACAATACGCTGCGACACTCCGAGAGGACTGAGTGATGGTGCACATCTTTTTCCCGCTGTCGGGCCGCCGAGCAGGCGTCCGCACGGTGGTTTCGACCCTCACGCTGGCGATGACGCTGGCGCTGGCCGGCTGCGCTTCCGCGCCGCCGCCCGATGGGGCCATGAATCAGGCGCAGATGCAGCTGCGAGCGGCACGCGATGCCGACGCGGCCGATTACGCCCCGGTTGACCTGGGTTTTGCCCAGAACAAGTTCCTGCAGGCGCAGAACGCCATGGCCAATCGCAAGTACGACGACGCGGCGCTGTTGGCGGATGAGGCGCGCGCGGACGCTGAGCTGGCCCGTGCCAAGGCACGCCTGGCAGCGACCCGCGCCCAGATTCAAAGCAAGACCGCGGCCAACCAGCAGCTGCGTGACCAGATCGACCAGGCGCTGGCTACCGAGCAGCAGCAGTCCCAGACCCAGGACAGCAGCCTGCCGGCCCAGCAACCGACCAACGATATGCCGGCGCCGCCGTCGTCCTCGCTCAACGAAGCCATCCCGCAGGGGCAGGGCTTCCAAACCATCCCCCAGAACAACGATCAGACCGTTCCCCAGTCGCATGATGACCAGGGAGGCCACCCATGAAATTCTTGAATCTTCGAGTGGCCGCGTTGTGCCTCGCCATTGCCGCTACCGGCGCCGTCCATGCCAAGGACGACATGGATGTGGCTCGCTTGAACAACAGCCTTGACCAACTGGCCAGCGATCCCGCTCTGGGCGTCTATGCGCAGGCCGAGCAGGCGCGTGCTCGCGACGCGGTGAACCAGCTGGCCCAGGCGCGCTCGCGCGACCGCGCCCATGCGCTCTATCTGGCCGAGCGCCGGGTAGATCTGGCCCGGGCTACCGCGCAGTTGCAGGAAGCCCAGTTGCAGGTCAACAAGCTCGATCGGGAGCATGACCAGATCCAGCTGGACGGTAGCCGCCGTGAAGCCGAACAGGCCCGCCGTGAGCTGGAGCGCCAGCGTTTGCAGTACCAGATGGCCCAGGAAGAGTCCGCTCGCCAGGTTGCCGCTGGCGCCGAGGCGGCCGCCCAAGCCCAGGCTGAGGCCGATCAGGCCAAGAAGCTGGCTGCGGCCCAGGCCAAGGTGGCCAACGCGGCGAAGAAGCAGGCCGACCTGGCGGCGCAGGCTGCGCGTGCCATGCGCGCCCATATGCAGGACGCCAACAGCGCCGGCGACAGCACCAGCAAGGATCAGGGTAAGTAAGACCAGCTCCCTGACAAGGTAGGCACTCAAAGGCCGGCCAGTTCCCTGGTCGGCCTTTGTGTTTTCTCCGTTTGCGCGCTATGCGAAGCGCTTTGTTCAATTTGCGAAAAATGCGCGTTTGAAGGGTGCAAAATCCTGTTTTGACAGGCTTTTTTTGCATTGTCTGGAGATGGCTTCCAGGTCCTTTATGACGCTTGCATGACCCCTTTTCGGGGAGTAGGGTCAAGGTCCCAGGGGGCATCTCCGCCGCCTGGGTTACCGACCTGAATCATGCGCGCATCCTTCCCTTCCATCGATGTCCATGCACCGCCGACGCGGCATGGATCGTGGGTGCGTGCCCAGGGTTCAGCGTCTGCGGGCGCCCCTTCCCAGGCGTCTGCCGTTCTCTCTAGAGGAGGTGAATCATGTTCGAAAACCAGCAGCGTGATGATGTCGAAGCTTTGATGAAGGCCGATGCGGAGTTTCGTCGGCTCTATCAGCACCATCAGGAGCTCGACAGCAAGGTGCACGACGCCGAAATTGGCGTGCTTCCCATCGACGATATGACTCTCAGCGGGATGAAGAAGGAGAAACTCCACGCCAAGGAGCGACTCCAACGCATGTGGGACAGTCGCTCGCACCGCATCAACTGAATCTGCGAGGTTTCGCATGAACGCGGCCCCGGCACCTCCCTCCCTGGGACGGTTTCCGGGGCCGTTTCGTCTCTGGGTGGACAGGGAGACGCCAGCGCGGCTCGGTTATCATCCGTGTCCTTTCCTGCGGTCCGGAGACTGCGGGAACTTACAGCAAGGAGTCCCCATGACGGTCCACCAGAGTGTCCTCGAACTGATCGGACGTACCCCGATGGTACGCGCGCAGCGTCTGGACGTCGGGCCGTGTGAGCTGTTCCTCAAGCTGGAGAGCGCCAACCCTGGTGGTTCGATCAAGGACCGTATTGGCTTATCCATGATCGAGGGCGCCGAGCGTGCCGGCAAAATCCGCCCGGGCGATACGCTGGTGGAAGGCACGGCCGGCAATACGGGGCTGGGCCTGGCCCTGGTCGCGCAGCAGAAGGGTTACCGCCTGATCCTGGTGGTGCCGGACAAGATGAGCCGCGAGAAGATCTTCAACCTCAAGGCCATGGGCGCCGAAGTGGTGCTGACCCGCTCGGACGTGGCCAAGGGCCATCCCGAGTATTACCAGGACATGGCTGAGCGTATCGCGCGCGAAACCCCGGGCGCGTATTTCATCAACCAGTTTGGCAACCCGGACAACCCGGCCGCGCATATCGCCACCACGGGCCCCGAGATCCTCGCGCAACTGGATGGCAAGGTGGACGCCATCGTGGTCGGCTGCGGCTCCTCGGGCACGCTGAGCGGTCTCTCCAAGTTCTTTGCCGAGCATTCGCCCAACACCGAGTTCGTGCTGGCCGACCCGGTGGGTTCGATCCTGGCGCAGTACATCAACGAGGGCACGCTCTCCACCAAGTCAGGCAGCTGGATGGTGGAAGGCATTGGCGAAGACTTCCTGCCGAGCATCAGCGACTTCACGCGGGTGAAGAAAGCCTATGCCATTCCCGACAAGGAGAGCTTCCTGGCCGCGCGTGAGCTGCTGGCGAAGGAGGGCATCCTGGGGGGCTCGTCGACCGGCACGTTGCTGGCCGCCGCGCTGCGCTACTGCCGTGAGCAGGCAACTCCCAAGCGCGTGGTGACGCTGGTGTGCGATACGGGCAACAAATACCTCTCGAAGATGTACAACGACTACTGGATGCTCGACAACGGCTTCATCGAGCGCGAACAGCATGGCGATCTGCGCGATCTGCTGCTGCGCCCCTTTGCGCAGCGCGATACCGTGGTGGTGGGTCCGAACGAACTGCTGATGACGGCCTACACACGCATGAAGCTCTACGACGTGTCGCAACTGCCGGTGATGGATGGCAGTCGCCTGGTTGGCATCCTCGACGAATCGGACGTGCTGATGCATGTGCATGCGAACGAAAGCAAGTTCCGCGATGCCGTGTCCACCGCCATGATCACCCACCTGCAAATGCTGGATGTGCGATCGCCCATCGAATCGCTGTTGCCAGTGTTCGAGCGTGGCCACGTGGCCATTGTGGTGGATGGCGAGCAGTTCCTTGGCCTGATCACGCGCATCGACCTGCTGAACTATCTACGCCGCAAGGTGCATTGATTCGAGCGCGTCGCGGCTTCCAGGATAGGCCGCCGGCTCGCCCGCCGGTGGCCATGAAAGTTTGTTGAAATAGGGCGCCGACAAAGTCGCGGTCTGCGACCCTCAAGGTCGCACCTGTTTTCAAGGAGTAACACCCATGTGTGGAATCGTAGCCGCTGCCGCCCAGCGTGATGTGGCGCCCCTGTTGATCGCGGGCCTGAAGGCGCTCGAATACCGCGGTTATGACTCGGCTGGCTTGGCCGTGCTCGATCACGGCAGCATTCACCGCGTTCGCGCCAAAGGCAAAGTGCGCGAGATGGAATCGCTCTACCTGGCGCACCCGTTCCCGGGTGGCACCGGAATCGCGCATACGCGCTGGGCCACCCACGGCGTGCCCAACGAGGCAAACGCACATCCCCATGTGGCCGGCAGCGTGGCGTTGGTGCACAACGGCATCATCGAAAACTACGCCAGCCTGCGCGCCGATCTGCAGGCTCGCGGCCATGTCTTCACCTCGGAAACCGATACCGAAGTGATGGCCGCCTTGATCAGCGAGCATGTGGAGTCGGGCCTGGGGCTGCGTGAGGCGGTGCTCGCCACCGTGCGCGAGCTGGAAGGCGCCTATGCCATCGCCGTGGTTTCCAGCAAGGAACCCGGCCGCGTGGTGGGTGCGCGTCACGGCGCGCCGCTGTTGGTGGGCGTGGGCATTGGCGAGCATTTCCTGGGATCGGATGCGCAGGCACTGATCCAGGTGACCAACAAAATCATCTATCTCGAAGAAGACGATGTCGTCGAGATCACCCGCGATGGTGTGGCGATCTATGGCATCGCTGGTCAGCGCGTCGAACGCTCCATGCATGAAAGTGAACTCTCCGCTGATGCGGTAGAGCGTGGCGAATATCGCCACTACATGCAGAAGGAAATCTTCGAACAACCCAGCGCGGTTGCCGCCACGCTGGAGGCGCGCATTGGCCCCCATGGCGTGCTGCCGAACATCTTTGGCGTGGATGGCGATGCACTGCTGTCGCGCGTACGCGGGCTGCATATCATCGCCTGTGGCACCAGCTATCACGCGGGCATGGTGGCCAAGTACTGGATTGAGGAATACGCCCGTCTGCCGGTCTCGGTGGAAGTGGCCAGTGAATACCGATATCGCGAAGCGGTGGTGCCTGATGGCACGCTGTTCCTGGCCATTTCCCAATCGGGAGAAACCGCCGACACGCTCGCCGCGATGCGCGAGTCGCGCCGTCGTGGCTACCTGGGCACCTTGGCGATCTGCAACGTGCCCGAGTCCTCGGTGGTGCGCGAGGCCGACCTCAAGCTGATGACGCGCGCGGGCCCGGAAATTGGCGTGGCTTCCACCAAGGCCTTCACCACCCAGCTTTCCGCGCTTGCGCTGCTTACGCTGCACCTGGCGAATCAGCGTGGCCTTGACCATGCGCGCTATGTGGATCTGTGCGCACAGCTGCAGCATCTACCTCGCGCGATCGAGGAAGCCCTAAAGCTGGAGCCGCAGATCATCGATCTTGCCGCGCACCTGATCCATCGCCAGCACGCGCTATTCCTGGGCCGTGGCGCGCACTACCCGGTGGCATTGGAAGGGTCGCTCAAGCTCAAGGAAATCTCCTATATTCACGCCGAGGCGTACCCCGCCGGTGAACTCAAGCACGGCCCGCTGGCGCTGGTGGACGAAGACATGCCGGTCATCGCCGTGGCGCCGAGCGGCCCTCTGCTCGACAAGCTCAAATCGAACTTGCAGGAAGTCCGCGCTCGTGGTGGCGAACTGCTGGTTTTCGCCGATGGCGACGCCTGCCTGGAAGGCAACAATGCGCGAGGCGTGACGCTGCGTATCGATGGCGGTGGCGACTTCATCGCCCCGGCGGTGTTCACCGTACCCCTTCAACTGCTCGCCTATCATGTAGCGGTGTTGCGTGGAACCGATGTGGACCAGCCACGCAATCTGGCCAAATCGGTGACGGTGGAATAATGCCGTCGTGTGAAAGCAACGCGCATTGAGTGCGTCGTCCCGTCGCAAAAAAACGCCTCCTAAGGGGGGCGTTTTTTGTTCGCACATGCCGGGTTGAAATTGCTGCGCCACAGCATGATCAGCGGCATCGATGTTTCAAACGCCGTGTTTTTCCGCGTTTTCCAGGGTGGCGTCATGGCGGCCCCAGGCTTTCTTTCACTGCCGCTTTAATGTCAAATGATCCAGGGCTTCATCTGAATTTCTCGCTGCTCCAGCGATCGCTGCCAGCGCCGTCGTGCCTTCGCCGGTGCCGGCAGCAGGGTCACTACTGGGCACATGCACGAGGCCTCTGCAACCTGCGCACCGAGGCGGAACCGCGAACGTCATGAAATTTCTCGTATACGCGCATGTCGACCAGGACACCATAGGGAAGCGGCTCGGTACGGCCGACTACAGCTATTTCTTTCTGTTGCGTTCGTTCGCCAGAGTGTTAGCCGACATGGGCGAGGTGGTGCAGGTGCGTCAGCTCGATGAGATGGCACGCGTGCACGATGAATGTGTGGCGCAAGGCGAGCACTGCGTTGTCTTCTCATTCACACCGCCGCATAAGACGCCGGTGGACCTGAGCTTTCCCGTGATTCCCGTCTTTGCCTGGGAATATCCAAACATTCCCGAAGAGATCCAGGAGGAATCGTGGTTGGACGATCCTCGCAACGACTGGCGCTATGTGTTCCATCGCACGGGACGAGCCATCGCCTTGTCCACGCATACGTTGGACGCGGTACAGAAGAGCATGGGCGAGGACTACCGCATCGCCGCGATCCCGGCGCCCTTGTGGCAGAAGCCCTTGGTGGCCGCGCGTGAACCGGGACGACCCGGCAAGATCGCGCGCCTGAGTCTTAACGCGAGCGTTGCCGACAGCCGGCAGATGGGTCTGAGCGATGAGGGCCTGATCTACGACGTCGACGAAGACGGCACCCTGTTTCATCCCGATGATCACCGCCTGATCCCGCCGGTGACGCCCCGGCTCGTGCGTCCTTCGGCCGCACAGCTGGTCGCCATTGAACGCAAGGGCGCCCGGCCGCTTGAACCGCATGAGTACTGGACGGAGCCCTGCGGCTGGGACCCGCCGCCAGCGTATCGTTACCGGATGGACCCGCATGGTGTGGTCTACACC
>NZ_JAELTT010000072.1 GCF_016428975.1 Dyella sp. ASV21 | reverse complement strand
GGGTTATGTTCCGCTCGGTATCGGGGCCTAGTTGGACCTTGGCGAGCCATTCGTATGCTTGTTCGCGTCGGCTGATTTCAGTGCGGCGGGTGGCCCCACCGACGCCAGCGGCCGGCAACACGGCATTTTGTTGCGCGGCGGGCATCTCCGCACGGTCGATTTCCCGGGGCATCTGAATTCGAACATCGACGGCATCAATGAATTTGGGGTCATCGCAGGCGTGTATTGGGATGCCGACGGCATCTATCACGGCGTTTTACGCCAGGTTTATGGGTAGGTACATCGACACCACCGGCAAGCGCCACGGCTTTGTCGCCACACCGGCGGCCGCGCAGCACTGAGCGATCGACCTGCCAGTCTCGCGGATATGTGGGTTTGTGTTGTCGGCGAACGACGGCGCTATGGAGACGCCGTCGTTCATCCCGCTCGTTGGGGTGGCTGCGCTATGCGCGTGTTAACGCGTCCAGGTCACGTTTACGCGCTTCGGGAAAACCATTTGGCTGACACCGTATGGTCCATGCAGCGCGCCCTTTGCATCGTCGATGGTGAGGCGCATATAGCCCTGTGAGTAGCGCGCGTCCACGCGCGTTCCATCCGGTTGCAGCTCGTACTCGTTCATGTCGTGCTCGGCGTGGGGGAATACGGCCGTGGTGATCGGGAGCCCCTTCGATTGCAGTGTGGCAAGCCGGCGCTCCAGCACCGCCATGGAGTCGTACTTCGATAAGCCGCCAGCGCAGGGCTCCTCCTTGAGACGGGGCGATATCCAGCGTGCTCCCGTCGCTAAGGCGGTAGGCGCCGATATGGCAATCGCTGGGGGGCGACGCGCTGGCATGCAAGGAAGCCAGCAGTATGGCGAGCATGGGCGGCTCCGGGCTATACCGGTGCCTCCGCTTTAGCGGGGTCAATCATCCGGCCCATGCGCTGCAAGTCACAGGGGGGGCGGGTCGTCACCTGGCGTCTACAAGGGGAATGGCAGACCGTTGACGTGCTCGCGAGCGACGTCATCATCACCCGCGGCTAGGGCATGCTATCGATGGGGATGCAACGGTAGCCCGCCCATGCTCGGTGGCGCGTTGCCATGCGGTCGCCGTAACCGTGGCAAGGTACGGGAGGCGCGTCGGTGCTTTCCTTGAGGGGTTAATGCATGACTGTCATTACGGATCATCCGTTCTTGCTGTTCTTTGTTTCCATGCTTGTGCTCTGGGTGGCCGGGCGAGTGGGTGTGGCGCTGTCTCGCTGGCATCGGGGGGACGAAAAGGGCGTGGGCGAGGCATTTGCTGTGGTGCAAGGGGCCACGCTGACGCTGCTGGCACTGATCATCGGCTTCACATTCTCGATGTCCATCAGTCGATACGACCAGCGAAAGAACTACGAGGAGGCCGAGGCCAACGCCATTGGTACGGAGTACGTGCGCCTTGGCTTGCTCGCGCCGGCGGATGCCGCGCGCGCACGCGCGCTATTGAGCAACTATTTGCAGCAACGCATCCTGTTCTACGAAAACACCGGCCGGGATGCACTTAACCAGATCGCGGCGCGCAAGAACCAGCTCCAGTCCAGTCTATGGGCGGCAGTGGAAGCGCCTGCGCACGAACAGGCCAATCCCATCATGGCGCTGGTCGTGGCGGGTATGAACGACGTGCTCAACGCCGAGGGGTATACCCAGGCGGCCTGGTGGAACCGGATACCGGTTGCCGCGTGGGTGCTGATGATGCTGATCGCTATCGGTTGCAATCTTCTGCTCGGCTTTGGCGCACGTCAGTTGAAGGACGAGCCGGCGCTTCTGCTGGTATTGCCCTTGGTGGTGTCGATTTCCTTCATGCTGATCGCCGACATCGATAGCCCACGGGGCGGCGTCATCCGGGTTGGCGCGCAGAATCTGCATGCGCTTGCGCCAACGCTTCGGTAGCGTTCGATTCAACGACATATATCCCGCCGCGCGTGACGAGCAGTTTCTGCGTCCCAGCCATGACCAACCACCCGCGTTCAAACGAGTGGCGAGCGGGATGGGGCGCCTGACGCCCTAGGTGGTTTGAACCCAGGTGTACTCGATATCGTCCTTCACCACCTCGTCGACCTCCTTCATCGGAATGTCCCGAAGCTCATTGATGCGGCCATGCCGCATGCCAAAGAACACGCCGCTTCGCCGGTAGGTCGCTGTCCAGGTGACGCGGTCGGAATTGGCGTGCTCGTAGTCACCTTCATAGGTGAAGCCGTTCGTGGTTTTTCCGGAGACGATAGTCATGATGAAGTCCTTGAGGAGGGTTGTGTCGGGCTCGCCTTTCCGTGGACGGTGTACGGGCGGTCGGTCATGTGTTGAGCCATTGCTGGGCGATGTTCGCCAGCCAAAGAGGAATGTGGGGAATGCGGCCAGCACGGCGAGTCGATTGATCGATACCGATCAGTGCTCGCCAGTCTCGGGCTCGGAACATCGGCAGCCGTCCTCATCCATGGGTTCAACTTCGCGATCCGCCTGGTCGATATCGGACAACGAACACTCACCCTTGGTAAAAGGCGTTTCCTGCGCCCCCAGGGTCCTTTTTCGTGGCAAAGCGACTGAGGCGTCATAGCCTGGAAACCAGCGGTTACGTTGTTCGCTGTCTGCTGCTTTTGCACGTGGTGCGAAGTGCAGCTTGTGCGGATGAAAGTACAGCGAGTTCGTCTGATTAGGGGCGTACATGGAGTTACCTCGGTTGCCGATCCGCTTCCTTCGGATCAAGAGGGGCGCGACGTGGCGCGTGTCGCTGTGGCAAGGACGGGCGACGAACGAAGTGCCTCGGATCAAGATGCGCTAATCGTTGTTATGCACCCGTAACGTGCCTCCATGTGGCGGGGAGTTGATGTGTGTCTGGGGAGTGGATACCCGGTCAGGGTGCGCTTGCGGGTGTTACGTGGGTGTGTGGCGATGCACCCATGGTCGGTACAGGGCAGGGCGGCGCGAAGCTGCATTTACGTCGCATTGCAAGTGGGGCGCGTTTCCATGGCTCGCCTCAGGCTGGAGCGGATAACGTGCTGGGCGATACCCCCCAATCGGGTACGGATTGCATGTTCGACAAGCAGCGGATCACACGCATCTAACAACAGACAGCGCAACCTGCCATGGCGTCAGGAATGAACGTCTCCTCCTGGGCTGGCGTCTCAGTCACGCGGTTCTCTCCCCATCGCCTTCTGAGTACTTCTCCGATCTGTATCGGAGTTGCGGCATCGTCCGCTCCCGATCCGCTACGCGGATCACTATTGAAGGCAATCCCATGTCCAATCATGAATCCAATGCATCGCGACTTTCTGGCAAGAACATCGCCGACACCGTCGCTGCCAACAACTCGTTCCATACCCTGGGCAAGGCGCTCAACGCGGCCGAACTAAACCACGTGCTGAAGGGCGATGGACCGTACACATTCTTTGCGCCCACGGATGCGGCATTCGAGAAGCTGCCCAAAGGCACGCTGGAGAACTGGCTCAAGCCGGAAAACAAAGCGGAGTTGATCTCCGTGCTGAAGCATCACGTGCTCGTCGGTCTTTCCCCCTCCGTCGAAGTGGCAAAGTTGACCGAGCCGAAGATGATGCAGGGCGGCACCGAAAAGATCCGCAAGGACGGCGAGACGCTCAGCATTGGCGGTGCCAAGATCACGCAATGCGACATCCCGTCGAGCAATGGCGTCATTCACGCGATCGATAAGGTTATCGTTCCTACCAAGCACTAACGGTGCTGCCAAGCACTAGCTGACTGACGAATATGGTGGGGCTTGCCTCACCATATTCGGTTTTATGCGGAGGTTCGGTCGCCGTTCCTCGTTGCGTGATGCCGCTAGTGGCGAGCGTGCGGACCTAGAGCTTCGCCTCCACGGCTAGCGCAGATCGCGCGCTCCACATCGATCCGGTTGCCGGTGCCTATCTCAGGCCACCATTGGGGGTTTTCCAAAGGCGCCACCGCCTCCCTGGCAATGACGGACGTCGCGCCCGCTCGTTCCATGAGATGACGTATGTCGTGGGCATCCATCTCCGCATCCAGCATCACCGTCAACACGTTATGTCCCATCTGATCCGGCGCGGGGAGGTGGCTTGGCGAGCGGACTTCCGATGCCTTTTGGTCTTGTCGATGGCCCTGGTGACTGAGGATCGACAGAACGGATGTGGGTGCGCTCGAACTGGCGGCGGAGTTGCCCACGCTTTCATCGAGGGAAATACGCAGTTGTTCGCGATGCATGCCGCGCGATAGCAACTTGTCGACGGCGGACGAAACGGCGAACTGATTGTTGAATGTGGCGACGATGAGGCTGGACATGGCGGAGTCTCCTGGTGCGTCGGCATGGGTCTCCATGCTAGTGCGACCGATGGAACTGTTCCGTGAGGATACATGGACGTCTTATGCCGCTCGCAGGAATCCAACGCGGGCAGTAGGGCAGGAAGGAGCTCAATGCATGCGTTCCGTGGAAGGCATGCGTTGAACTTATGCTCGGTCGTGGCGTTGTGCTTCGTTGGCGCGGTGCATCAATCCGGCTTGGTGGGAAGCAGGCGGTCATATTCCTTCTTGACCACGGCATAGCATTCGCAGGTTCGGCCTTCAAGTCCGGTACGATCCAGCACGGTGATATGTCCGCGCTGGTAACGAATAAGTCCGGCTTGCTGCAGATTGCCCGCGGCTTCCGTTACCCCTTCCCGGCGCACACCCAGCATGTTGGCGATGAGTTCTTGCGTCATCACCAGCTCTTTGGAATGCAGGCGATCCAGGCTGAGCAGAAGCCAACGGCATAGCTGTTGATCCAGAGAGTGATGGCGATTGCACACCGCGGTCTGGGACATCTGGGTGATGAGGGCCTGGGTGTAGCGCAGCAGCAAGTGGAGTACCGGGCCGGCACGATTGAACTCTTGCAGCATCAAGTCCGCCTTGAGGCGAAAACCCTGGCCCGCGCTTTGTACCAGCGCACGGCTGGGCGTGGACTCGCCGCCCATGAACAGAGAGATGCCCACGATACCTTCGTTGCCAACCACGGCGATCTCGGCTGAGGCCCCGTCCTCCATCACGTAAAGGAGCGAGACGATCGAGGTCGTGGGAAAGTAAACATGACTTAACCGGCTGCCTGACTCGTAAAGGACTTTGCCGAGCGGCATATCGACGGGCTCAAGATGCGGTGCCCATCGGGTCCATTCGGCGTCCGGCAAGGCGGCAAGTAACCGGTTCTGTCGCGGGTCGGAGGCAGCAGTCATACCGGGCATCATCGCGGGCGTCTGGCGAATTTTATCACCGGTTCGGGGAATACGGCCGTCCATTTCATCTATGCCGAATGGCCATGGCTTGCCTCTCCGGCGAGGGCTGTGTGCGGCGACGTACAGAGGGCACGGCAGGTTGCGCGTAGCTTTACGGAGTCACTGATGTCGCAATCCGGCGACAGGAGTTCATCATGGACAAGAACCGAATCGAAGGCACCAAACACGAAGTGAAAGGCGCGTTGAAAGAGGCTGCAGGGAAGGTGACGGGCAATCACGCCAAACAGGCGGCCGGTCATTTTGAGAAAGAGGCAGGTAAGCTGCAGAAGGATGTTGGTAAAGCGCGCGATGAGTACAAGAAGAGTTAACGCATGAAGGAATGGTGAGATTTCACCCATCTTGCCTTCTTCTGGCGAACGTAAGACCACGGAAGCCTCCGGCACGGAATGCCGGAGGCTTCCGTGCTTGCACCGCCCCGTACGTACCGGCACTGACAGCCTGCATAAGTCGTGCGATTGCCCGCAACGGCGGGCCCGAGATGCGCCCCGGTGGCCAGCGCACGACGCCCAGGCTCTGTAAGCGAGCTGTGCATCGAGTCTTGGCGCGATAAGGGTGGTCGAGCTTAAGCCCCATCCGGAACCCAGCAGATTGCCGGATGCTTGAAGCGCTCCTGTTCGGACGCGGCGCGTTGCCCAGTGTCATCGGCGATGCTCTATCGCACGCTTTATATCCCACCCTGTCGATCCGTGAGCGAGGAGCTACAGGTGCATCTTGGGCAATCACGTGCGATGCGCCGTTCGCGCCATCACACGCGAAAGACCGACGACCCCAACAGGATCACCGACAGCGTCTCCATCGGTGAACGCCCGCGGGTGTAGCGCATCATGCGACCAAAGGGTCGCGATGCCGCGCCCATCGCTTGCCCCCGGTTTCCTTGGCAAGAGCCAGGGCGACGGCATCCGATCCTGCGGGAAAGCGGAGTTGTCCGGTCATATCGTTTGCTGCGCGCCAGATCTCAAGGGCTACGTCGGCTTCGGTGGTCACACCGCTTGTTCCCGTCAGTCCGGAAATGACGTCTTGGGCGAACGGTTCATAGGCTTTGGGGATTAGCCCTTGCATACGACCCTGGCCATTCGCGGTAAAGCGGGTTGTTGGAGCATAGCCGGGCTCGACCAACTTGACGCGAATGCCGAACGCATGGAGCTCGTGTTCGAGAGACGCGGTAAAGCCCTCGATGGCGGTCTTGCTTGCCGTATATGCGGCCACAAGCGGGAACGATGCCAAAGTAGCACTCGATGTAACGTTCACAACGGTGCCCGCTCCTCGTGCCCGGAATCGCGGAATGACCGCCTGACACATAGCCATGACACCGAACGTATTGGTCTCGAAGATCTCGCGAATGGTCGGCATGGGCGTGGCTTCAAACGCCCCAAAAAGTCCGATGCCCGCGTTGTTCACAAGCACATCGAAGGGCCCTGCGGCGTCCAAGGCATCCGCAATGCTGTCACTTCGGGTCACATCCAAGGCCAAGACGCGAAGGTTTGCGCAGGGCTGAAACAAGCCTTCTTTCGGCGTGCGCATGGTGGCAATAACGTTCCATCCCAGCGCCAGGAAGTAGCGTGCGGTTTCCAGGCCATAGCCTGAAGAACAGCCAGTAATCAGCACCGTATTCATGGGTCTCTCCAAGGGTCGCGTTGACTCGAAGAGAACGATAGGGGAGGATCACTGGACTATCGATGATTATAAGTCCTTATTTATTTCGCCAGCGTCCAGAATATGAGCGATCCGCTTTCTGAGGTAGTCCGACTTCTGCGTCCTCGCGCGGTGTTCGCCAACGTCATCAGTGGCAAAGGCAACTGGGCCGTGCGCTATTCCAGGTTCGGCCAGCCCAGCTTCTGCATCATGCTGGAAGGTGATTGCCTTCTGGCCGTGGATGGCCACGAGCCCATCGCCTTGAGCGCTGGCGATTTCGTGCTACTGCCAGCGACGCCGGCGTTTACTATTTCCAGTCGGGTGCCGGCGCCGCCGGTGCATTGGGATCCCAAGGACGTCGCGGGGAGTGTCGCCGAGCTGCGCTATGGCGAACCAGATGGCCATCCGGACATGCGATCTCTGGGCGGGTCATTCTTGTTTGACGCCGTTGATCCGGGACTGCTGATCTCCCTGCTTCCCCGGGTCGTCCATGTGCAAGGTTCGATGCGTCTGTCGCAACTGGTGCGCATGGTTGGCGAGGAAGTGGCCGATCAAAAGCCGGGCTGCGAGTTCATGCTCTCCCGCCTTGTTGAACTGTTGCTCGTGGAGGCTATGCGCGCAGCCTCGGCAGGAAGCGCACCACCAGGGTTGCTGCGGGGATTGGGCGATGAGCGATTGGCGCCAGCTCTGAAGCACATGCATGCGCGTATTGGTCATGCGTGGAGCATCGAGCAGTTGGCGAAGGCCGCAGCCATGTCACGCTCTGCGTTCTTTGAGCGCTTCACCAGGTCGGTGGGAGTGGCGCCCATGGAATATCTGCTCGCATGGCGGATGGATATCGCCAAGGGGCTACTTCGCGACAATCAACTAACGGTGTCCGAGATTGCCGATCAGGTGGGCTACGCCTCAGCGAGCGCTTTTAGCGTGGCTTTCAGCCGGCACGTAGGGACCACTCCCGGTAAGTACGCGCGCTCACTGTCGTTAAGTGTCTGACCGGGCGGGCGCTTGTTTGGCTGCAGAAAAGTGAAAAGGTAGCGCGCTCTCGCTTTGGTAGACGCTGGGCCGCCGGATGGGACTTCCCCGGAGAAGACAGCACGTCCCTCATTGTGTGGCGTTGAAGCATTTCGATCCTGGTCAGGGCGTGCCTTGCGCCGCGCGGAAATCGACGGTCAAGAAGTGCTTTGGAACCCCGTTATCAATGGGTACCGCCTTGAGAAAGGTCCGTTCACCGGCATCGCTCTTTAGATAAGCGTTCAAGAAGCCAAGCGTGTATCGCGCGACCCAGGCGTAGCTGACGTTGACGTCATGCCGGTCGTAGTCGTCCATACGATTATCGTCAAACTTCTGCTGCGAACTGGCTCGCTGATACATCGAAGAGAACTGCGGATGCGACATGCCAAGCATGTGGATCGTCCAAAGGTCGCCACCCGTCCACGCGTTGAGCACGCTCGGTCCCTCGTTTTGCACCGTGGCGTAGCGATTCCAATCCTCAAGCGACAGATTTCCCCGCGTGAAGAACAGCAGGGGTGTGGTCATGCGCTCGGGTTTGATTTTTCCTGATTGCTGGATGAGGCCAGGGTAGTAGCGCATGCTTCCATCGAAAGCGATCAAGGCCTTGATGCGGCTATCGACCGAAGCTGCAAAGAGGTTGGAGATGCCTCCCCAGCTCCAGCCGGCGACGGCCACTTTCGATGCATCGACGTCGGCGAGCGTTGATGCGTAGCTGATCAAAAAGGAGATGTCGGCAGCTTCCGCCTCGATGTCATCGAGATTGTCATCGGCGTCCCGGGTCGATTTACCCAGGGAAGGGCTGGCCACAACGACATATCCATGGCTTGCCAGGTATTCGCAGATATCCGCATTGTCCCAGGCGACTGATGACTGGCCGGGCGCATATACGACCAGAGGAAAGCGCCCGCTCGCCATCGTGGCATCCATTTTTGCCAGTAGTGCCACATTCGCGTATGCGGCGAGCTTGGTTGTCCACGCGTTGCTTTTATCGGGTCGGTCGAAGTGGATCTCGGACCGAGACAGTTGCGCATAGTCGCCGACAGTCATCGACTTGCCAGCACTGGCAGAGGCGGGATACCAGATGAGGGTTTGGACGGGGCGTGCTCCGGCAGCGCCAACGGAGGGCTTGCCGTTCGCGCCTATTTTCGACGGAAACGTCCTTGACCGATCATACTGATTGACGACCTTTAGTCCGACAACGTAAGGCCCCGGCTGACCCAGGAATTGGAAGCCATCGGACTCGGTTTGTGCGGGGGCTGGCGCGCAATACATCGCCAGTACGGCGACGCACGACAACGCAATGAGTGACGCGAGGCCCGATGCTTTGCGCATCTCCATCTCCTTCCTTCTCCATCGCCAAGAAGACACTGAGCACCTCATGGCGCCCATGCTGGATGCGCGGGCCAATCGACGGCGTCAGGCCAGGAAACTGCTGTCCATCGACGCATAAGCTACCGCTTCCTCCGTTGATTGCTGAATGGGTCATTGGTCACGGCGCCTCGCGGGGCGCCGGTGGGCTTACTTACGACCATGCCTAACGACATACGCGCCCGACGGCGACCTCAGCGGCACGATGCAGCGCACGGACAGCCGCGCCTGCCGACCCCGTGTTTGTACAGCGGGTACATATATGGGTGTCATGCCCACAACAAGAACGCTTTACGTGCATGACTTCATACCCATGCACTAGTGTTAACTCCACACTATGCTTCACTTCAAGGTAAGTAGCTGGGCGGGTGGGGTATGGACGACAACGTCAGCCATCTGAAGAAGTTCCAGAAGGAGCTGTCGGCGGGCACCGTGTCGCTGGTGCTGCTGGCGGTGCTGAGCCAGTCGCGGCAGCCGATGTACGGCTACCAGATCGCCAAGCGGCTGGAAGACATGGGCGAGGGCGTATTGGCGGGCAAGCAGAGTGCCTTGTACCCGGTGCTGCGCAATCTCGAGGGGGCGGGTTTGTTGGCGAGTCAGGTGGAGCCGTCTATCAGCGGGCCGCCGCGTCGCTATTACCGCGTGACCAAACAAGGGCGCGATGTGCTGCGTGACTGGGTGGATGCCTGGAACGACACGCGCGACTCGGTCGATGCTGTTTTGCAAGGAGGGGTGTAATGAACACGCCACGTACCATTGCCGACTATCTGCGGCAGCTGCGTGAGGCGCTGCGTGGGGCAGACGCCGCGTTGATCCAGGATGCGCTTTACGACGCGGAGGAGCATCTGCGTGCGGAGCTGGCGGAGAACCCGCAGCGCAGCGAAGCGGACATGCTGGCTCACGTGGTGGGCACCTACGGTGCGCCGGACGAGGTCGCCGACATCTATCGCGACCAGGAGATCAAGATCCAGCGAGCGCTGCGGCCGCCGCCGCCGCCCAAGCGCCGTTCGTTGATCGGTCGCTTCTTTGGCGTCGCGGCGGATGCGCGCACTTATGGCGCACTGTTCTACATGCTGCTGGCGCTGGCCACGGGTATTTTCTATTTCACCTGGGCGGTAACGGGCTTGTCGCTGTCGCTGGGCCTCTCAGTGTTGATCATCGGCCTGCCGTTCATCGTGCTGTTTTTTGGCAGCGTGCGTGTGCTCTCGCTGGTGGAAGGGCGCATCGTGGAAACGATGCTGGGCATGCGCATGCCGCGGCGTCCGGTATATCGCGTGGAACAGCGCGGTTTGTTCAAGCGTATCGGCAGCATGTTTACCGACGTGCATACCTGGACCACGCTTTGCTACATGTGGCTGATGTTGCCACTGGGCATTGTGTACTTCACCTTGGCGGTGACCTTGCTCTCGGTGTCTGTGGCTTTTATAGGCTCGCCCCTCGCCCTGGCGTTCGATCACGGCGTGTTTGGCCATTACTTCGTCGACAGCCAGCCCTTGATCAACTGGGGTACGGGGTTTCATCAAGTTGGCTGGTTGGATGTAACGTTCCTTTGCATGATCGGCATTGTGCTGTTGTTCGTCACGCTGCACCTGGCACGCGCGCTGGGCATCATGCATGGGCATATCGCCAAGCACATGTTGGTGCCGCGCGAAGGCTGAATCCAAGGTTTGATCGGTCGAAGGAGGCCACGGCATGACCATGCTGGACGCACTCGCCGGCCGCTGGGCCGGCGATGAGGAAGTTGCCACCACGCGTTGGGGGCAGGGTGGGCCGGCCAAGGGGTTCGTGCAGGCGCGCTGCGAGCTGGGTGGGCGCGTACTGGTGCAGGAGTACCGCGAAGAGCGTGACGGCAAGCCGGCATTGCAGGCGCATGCCGTAGTTGCCGCGGGCCCCGAGCACGACCAGTACAGTCTGTATTGGTTCGATAGCTACGGCTTCGTGCCTTCAACGCCCGCACCGGGCGTGTGGGATGGCAGGCAGCTCACGTTCGTGCGCAGCTCGCCGCGCGGGCAGACACGGCACATCTATGCCATGCAGGGAGAAGACTGCTTCACCCTGCGCCTGGAAAGTTCGTTCGACGGCGGTGTGAACTGGGAGCCGGTGCTTGCGGGCACGTACCATCGCGTCGAGTGAGCTTGCGTGCTGGCCGCAAGCTTTGGGGATGCTCTGATCGACTGTTGGCATCTGCTTGAAGAAGAACATCGGTCGCGATCAAGCCATTGAGGACAATGGCCCTGGATTCCCGCCTTTGCGGGAATGACGGGCGAACTCAGAGCGTGCTTAGACCAGTTGCAGATCGTGCGGTCGCGCGCCGGGGAACACGGTTTGCAACTGGCTGCCGGACAGCCCCCACATGCGCCCCATCAAGCCGCCGAGCATGTCGCGGTAGTTGGTGAGCACGGGGTAGTCGCGGTTCTGTAGCAGGCTCTGCGCGCTTACCGCCACCTGCGAGCCGGCGATGCGCCCGCCATTCACCTTGCCGCCCAACACCCAATAGACCGTGCCGTGGCCGTGATCGGTGCCTTTGTTGCCGTTCTCGCGGAAGGTTCGGCCAAACTCGGAAACCACCACCACGACGGTGTTGTTCCATTCGTCACCCAGGGCGTCGGCGTAGGCAGCGAGGCCTTTGCCCAGGTTGGTGAGGTTATTGGCGAGCTGGCCGGTGGTGCTGCCTTGATTGACGTGCGTGTCCCAGCCGCCCACGTCGACGAAACCCAGGCGGTATTGATCGCGCATCATGGTGGCGATGCGCTGGGTTTCATCGGCGAAGTTCTTGGCGTTGGCGGCGCCGCGGTTGGCCTTCATCAT
This sequence comes from Dyella sp. ASV21, assembly GCF_016428975.1. Lineage (GTDB taxonomy): Bacteria > Pseudomonadota > Gammaproteobacteria > Xanthomonadales > Rhodanobacteraceae > Dyella. The sequence continues at coordinate 7,609 of NZ_JAELTT010000072.1, read as the reverse complement.
CTCGTCCTGTAATTCCTTGGATACGCTCTGGCGCAGTTCCAGGCCATCGGACGCGGCGGATGCGAGTGCTGTCCCGTGATACATGCCGGCAAGAATGCTGGCCTGGCGATCGTCGAACACCGGCTTGGTGTTGCCGCGCAGGGAGATGTTGGGAATATCGCGACCGCTACCCTGGAAACTCAACGGCAGGGCGTCGGTGAAGGCAATGGAGGGCACGCTGGTCATCTGGCCGGAAAGGCGCGCCAGGAAGCCGGAGCGATAGTCGCTGCGCATGCCGCTGGCTTCGCCCGATTCGATGTTGTCCTGGGTTTCGAAGTGGCTGCGCGAAAGGTCGTCCGTGCCGGCGAACGGCACAAAGGCGACTTGGCGCTTCTGCCACAAGGGGTAGATCGAATCGCGCAACACGGGGTTCAGGCCCCACTCGTTGGTCAGGCCGATGGCGCTATTGGTGTTGTACGGATCGGGTTTGGCGATGGCGAGTGTGGGGCGCGCTTCGTAGTAAAAGTCGCTGCTGTAGGGCACCAGCAGGTTGTTGCAGTCGTAGCCGCCGCGCAGAAAGACCAGCAGGAATCGTGGTGTGTTCGCGGGAGCGGCAAACAGCTTGCCGGAGAAGGACAGTGCGGGCGCGGCGACTGCGGCAGTCGCGGCGGCGAGCAGGAATTCGCGGCGGTTCATGTCGGTCTGCCTCAGCGGTAGTTGAAGTCGGGTGAGGAGAGCAGGAAGGTGTTCCATTCCTGCTGCGAGGTGGCCTTGGCCAACGCATCGCGCGTGCCGGGGCTCAGGCGCGGGTCGAAGGTGTCGTAGTACAGCCGCGTGGTAAGCATGGGGAAATCACCCCCGGTCTTGGGCATGCCTTCGGGCGTCAGCAGGCGGTTGTTGCCGGTGCCGATGGAGTTGGCGATTTCAAAACGCTTGGCCATCTGGCCGGAGCTCGACCAGCCGCTGCCATCCAGCGGCCAGCCATCGGGTGTGAGTCGGCCGAATATCGGTTCGCCCAACTGGTTCATCCAGTTGAGCAACGGCTTGGCATTGGCAATGGGCTTGCCGTCGTACGCCATGCGTACGGAGGACACCACGAACTGCATGGGATCCTTGAACTTCTTGCCGTAGCTGGCAGCCAGCTCTTTGGATTCGAACATGGTGCGCAGTACTTCGGCGATGTCGCCATCGCTGCGCTGGAAGGTCTTGGCCATTTTGGCGACCAGCGCGGGCGGCGGTTCGTCCGCCACAAAGTACTCGGCGAGTTTCTTGGAAATGAATTGCGCGCAGGCGGGCTGCCGGGTGATCAGGTCCACCGCTTTGGTGACTTCGTCAAAGCCGCTGCCTTTGATCTTCTGGCCGAGCAGCACTTTGTCGCTGTAGTCGTGGCGCGTGGGATTGAACTCGAACAGTCCCTTCTGCACGAACATATCGGCAAAGCGCGGGTGTTCGCGCAGGGCAGGGCGATCGCGCAGTGGCGACACGCCGACGCCGGTAAGGATGAGCGCCAGTTGCTGCACATCCTGCTGGGTGTAGCCGGAACCGACGCCCAGCGTGTGCAGTTCCATCAGCTCGCGTGCGTAGTTTTCGTTGACGTGGCCCTTGGCATTCTGGGCATTGTCGAGGAATTCCAGCATGGCGGGGCTTTCCAGCGTCGCCATCACCAAGTCGCGGAACTTGCCCAACGCATGCGGACGAATGGTGTTCTGCGTGTAATCGTTGGCCACCCAGCGCACCCGGCCCTTGGCGCCGTAGACGCTGAAGTGGTTGAGCCAGAACCACACCATTTGTTCCTTGAGCTGGTTCTGGCCGTAAACGGCGTGCAGCATTTCGATCTGCTGCGCTTGCTGCAGCAGGTCGTTGGCGTGTTGCTGCTGCGCCTTTTTGGCGGCGGCTTTGTCGTCGCCTTCGGGCATGTTCTTGATCTTCTCCTGCTCGTCGCGCAGGTTGGTCAGCAATTGCTCGGTGGGCGTATTCGCTGCTTCGTAGCTGTTGATCAGTGCAGTAATCGGCGCCGGGAGTGGGTCGCCGTCGCGGTCGTCCAGTTGTTCGTCGAGGAAGCGCGAACGGCCCAGCTCGCGATAGCGCGCTACGGTGGCGCTATCCAGCTCGAAGCCATCGCGGCGCAGCCAGTCGATATCGTCCTGGGAGAGTGCATGGGCATCGCGCGCCATCGCGCTCGCCGGGCCCAGCACCAGCAGCAGGCTGAGCGCACTCAGCCAGGGACGGATGCGGCGAGGGGGCATTTTCGGCGTGTCGGGCATGCGTCGGATTCCTGTAGACGTGGGTGAACGACGGCGTCGGTTCGGCATGTGAACGCGGCAGACGCCGGCTCGCTGACCGCGGGAATGTGAAATGTCGCCGCTGTTGAGCACCGATTCATGCCTGCCGCTCAAAACGTTGCCATTTCGTCAACTCCGCGCAAGGAAGATGGCGAAAGGGCTGGGCGACGGATGCCGTGAGGCGCGAGAGGCGTTTGGGTGCAGGCGGCGCGGGATCGCCGGTGGTGAGCGCGGTGGCGATGCATGCTTAGAACTCATCGACGAATTCCACCACTGCGCCGAGCAACGAGGCTTCCACTTCGGTAACGGCACGCACGGCATCCGCGTGCAGGTGGTCGGCGGCCAGTACCTCGATCAGGAATAGCTCGGTGCCATTGTCATCGGTCAGGTCGCTGGAGCTGGAGTCGTCGCGCGTATAGGGCGCCGGTGTATCAAGCTCTTCGACATGCTCGATGCCGTCGATGCCGTGCAGCGTGGTGATCAATGTGTCCGCGTCATCGCGACTGGCCGTCAAGCGAATACGGATCGTGGGCATGGTAGGCGGCTCCCAGGTTCCGGCTTCAACATGCTGGCGTAGCGCGTGTTCAGATCAGGTGATTGGCGATGCTGGGCTACCATGCGTGTTTTGCCGGAGAAGCACCGTGGGCAAGATTTACGACCGCGCCTATTTCGATAAGTGGTATCGCCACCCCGACCACGCGGTGGGCTCGCCGGTCGAACTCAAGCGCAAGGTGTCGCTGGCGTTGGCCCTGGCCGAGTATTACCTGGGTCACCCGGTGCGCAGTGTGCTGGATGTGGGCTGCGGCGAGGCGGTGTGGCGGGCGCCGCTGCGCGCGTTGCGGCCGGGCATTCATTACCAGGGGGTGGATGCGAGCGAGTACGTGGTGGCGCGTTATGGGCGCAGCCGCAACATTGGGCTGGCGCGCTTTGGCCAATTGGAGCACCTGCGCTTCGATCGCCGTTTTGATTTGATCGTGTGCACGGATGTGCTGCACTACCTCAAGCCCGCGGAGATCCGCGCAGGTCTGAGCGGTATCAGCGACATGCTGGAGGGCGTTGCCTTTCTGGAGGTATTCACCAGCAAGGACGGCGTGGATGGCGACCTGGAGGGTTTTCACTCCCGCGCGCCGTCCTGGTATCTGCGTGCTTTCGGCGAGGCGGGTTTGCTGCCCTGTGGCTCGCATGGCTACCTGGGGCCACGCCTGGAGCGTCGCGTGGCGGCGTTGGAGCGTGCCCAGTTGCCGGCGTGATGCCTTACAGCTCCAGGTGTGCGCGCAAGCCCACGAAGCGTGCGGGGCCGCGGTCGCGGTTGTAGCCAGGGTTGTGCACCAGTTGCAGGTCGGGGCTGAGGGTGACGTGCGCGAACGGGGCGAAGCTGTAGTACGCCTCCAGAATCTGTTCGCGGCCGTAGTTGAGTGCGCCGTCGCCCAGTACAAAGCCATTGCCGCCCAAGGCCAGGTATTCGCGGTGATCGCGCGATAGTGCGTTCACGTCCCATGCCACGGCGAAATGATCCTGGGGCCGCCCCCAATGCACGCCGGAAAGCTGAAAGCCGCCGCTGAGCATGCGGTCCACTTCGGTGAAGACGAAGGATTCGGTGCGTCCGTTGTTCCAGCCGGCGCGCATGAACAGGCCGGTGTCGCCGCCATCGGCCAGCGGCAGTTCGCCGTTGAGGCCAAAGCCGTACTTCATGCGGCCGGGTTGGTCGTTGGCGCGAATGTCCGGCACCTGGCCGGTGGCCAGCGCCAGGTCGATCGCCTCGCGATAGATGCCCATGCTGGCGGTGTTGCGAAAGGCCAGAAAGCGCAGCGCCCAACCCTGTGGATCGGGCTGCAGGGTCAGTTCCAGCTGTTGGCCCTGGGCCTCGCTGAGCGCATCGATCAGTTTCTGGCCGTTGGCTTCGGTGGGCATGCGGTAGATGCCGTAGCGCAGGGTCCAGGCAGGATTGACCCAGGCCAGCATCAGGCCTTCGGTATAGCCGCGCGTGTCGGCGGCGAAGTCCCAGGTGGGGTTGTTGAACAGCGCCCAGTTCATGAACTGGGTGCGCGTGCTGCCGGCGTAGCGGTTCTTGTCGAAGTCATCGTTGACGGCCATCTTGCCGATCTTCACTTCGATGTGGCGGGTGGCCTCTTCGCCCGGAAGCTGATCCTGCGCGCGTTCTATCGGTGCGGCGTCGTCGCCCAGCGGCAGTGTCCAGCGCAGGTAGCGGCGCGCGACATAGGCGCGCTTACCCAGGGATACGGTGCCCGAGCGGATCACGTCGCCATTGGTGAGCCCGGCCAGGCCGGTGGCGCCGGATACGCCTTCGCCCTTGAACATTTCCATGTCCAGGTAGAACTGGAAGTGCGCCGGCAGCGCCACGCCGAAATAGGCGCCGAAGGTATGCGAACGCTCCGTGTCGCCCTGTGGCCGCAGGCTCATGTCGCCGGAATAGGGTGCATGCAGGGAATCCTGATGCTGGTCGACAAAGGTGTATTGCGCGCCCAGCCACTGAGGAATCCAGAGGCGGGCGTCGTCAGCGTGTAGCACCAGGGGCGCGAGCAACAGGCATAGCGAGGCGTAGAGGCGGGCAGATCGCATGAAATGGCGTTCGTTGGCGGCGTACGAGGGAGTTCGGTGCGCGATGATGACATGCCCAAAACAAAAGGCCGCCAAACGGCGGCCCTTTGTCGCGATGCGCAGGAAGATCAACCGCCGGAGCGGGAGGCCTTCTTGCGATCGTTTTCGGTCAGGTGCTTTTTGCGCAGGCGGATTTCCTTCGGGGTGATCTCCACCAGCTCATCGTCGTCGATGAAGTCCAGGGCCTGCTCCAGGGAGAACTTGATCGCCGGAGTCAGCTGGATCGCATCGTCCTTGCCCGAGGCGCGCATGTTGGTGAGCGGCTTGGGCTTGATGGCGTTGACGGTCAGGTCGTTGTCCTTGGCGTGGATGCCGACCAGCTGGCCTTCATACACCGAGTCGCCTTCCGCCGCGAACAGCTTGCCGCGCTCCTGCAGCGGTCCAAGCGAGTAGGCCGGCGTGGTGCCGCTCGCGTTGGCGATCATCACGCCGTTGAGGCGCTTGGCGATCTGGCCTTCTTCCTTCGGACCGTAATGGTCGAACACGTGGAACAGCAGGCCCGAACCCTGGGTGAGGGTCTTGAACTGGTTCTGGAAGCCGATCAGGCCACGCGCCGGGATCAGGTACTCAAGGCGCACGCGGCCCTTGCCGTCCGGCTCCATGTTCTTGAGCTGGCCCTTGCGCATGCCCAGGCGCTCCATCACGGGGCCCTGGTGGATTTCTTCCACGTCCACCACCAGCTGCTCGATCGGCTCCATCTTCTGGCCGTCGATCTCCTTGATGATCACTTCCGGACGCGACACGGCCAGCTCGTAGCCTTCGCGACGCATGTTTTCGATCAGCACCGACAGGTGCAGCTCGCCACGGCCGGACACGAGGAACTTGTCCGCGTCCGAACCCTGCTCGACCTTCAGCGCCACGTTGTGCACCTGCTCGCGGTCAAGGCGATCCTTGATCTGGCGGCTGGTGAGGAACTTGCCGCCCGAGAGATCCTTGTTGCCGGCGAACGGGGAGTTGTTCACCTGGAAGGTCATGCTGATGGTCGGCTCGTCGACGGTCAGCGCCGGCAGCGCTTCAGGCGCTTCCAGGGCGGTGACGGTGTCGGAAATGGTGAGCTCCTGGATGCCCGAGATAGCGACGATGTCGCCGGCTTCGGCGCTGTCCTGCTCGATGCGTTCCAGGCCGAGGAAGCCCAGCACCTGCAGGATCTTGCCCTGGCGCTTCTTGCCTTCGCGGTCGATCACGGCCACCGGCATGTTCTTCTTCAGCGTGCCGCGCTGGATGCGGCCAATGCCGATGACGCCCACGAAGTTGTTGTAGTCCAGCTGGCTGATGCGCATCTGGAACGGGCCGTCCGGGTCCACTTCCGGCTTGGGCGCATGGTCCATGATGGCCTGGTACAGCGGGGTCATGTCGCCTTCGCGGACTTCCGGGTCGAGGCTGGCGTAACCGTTCAGCGCCGAGGCGTAGACGATCGGGAAATCCATCTGCTCCGGCGTGGCGCCGAGGCGATCGAACAGATCCCACACCTGTTCCACCACCCACTCCGGACGGGCGCCCGGGCGGTCGATCTTGTTGACCACCACGATGGGCTTGAAGCCCATGGCGAAGGCCTTCTGCGTCACGAAGCGCGTCTGCGGCATCGGGCCGTCCATCGCGTCGACGAGAATAAGCACCGTATCCACCATCGACAGCACGCGCTCGACCTCACCGCCGAAGTCGGCGTGGCCTGGGGTGTCGACGATGTTGATGCGGTTGCCCTGCCAGGTGATGGCCGTGTTCTTGGCCAGGATGGTGATGCCGCGTTCCTTTTCCTGGTCATTGCTGTCCATCACGCGCTCGGCCAGCACGGTGCGCTCGGAGAGCGTGCCGGACTGTTTCAGCAGCTGATCGACGAGCGTGGTCTTGCCGTGGTCGACGTGAGCGACGATGGCGATATTGCGCAAATTTTCGATGGACATGAGTTTGGCTCGGGCGGCTCGGGGCCGTCGCGTAGGGTTTTGAAAGGCGAATCGGTCAATTATACGGACTTATGTGACAGCTTGCTTGAAAGATCCCCATGAGCCGTCAATAGGAATCGGCCCGTTAGCGTGACGGACGCACATGACAATGCATGGAATGCAGCTCAAGTCATTGATTGTAAATGACTATGGCGCGTGGCTGAAGGCGTCGTCGCGGCAGCCGTTTCGTTCAGGCAAAGAAAACGGCCCGCCGGATGGAACCGGCGGACCGTGCGGGGGAGCGAGCGTTGAGTGTATGGCGCCAGATCAGACCAGGCCGGTGAGGCTGTACACCGCGATCACCACGAAGACGGCCAGGGTCTTGATCACGGTGATCGCGAAAATGTCCCGGTAGGACTGGCGATGGGTCAGGCCGGTGACGGCCAGCAGGGTAATCACGGCGCCGTTGTGGGGCAGCGTATCCATGCCGCCCGAGGCCATGGCGGCCACGCGGTGCAGCACTTCCATCGGGATGCCGGCGGCCTGCGCGTTGTGAATGAAGGTCTCGGCCATCGCGGCCAGCGCAATGCCCATGCCGCCCGAGGCCGAGCCGGTGATGCCGGCCAACGCGGTTACCGTCACCGCCTCGTTCACCAGTGGATGTGGAATGGCATGCAGCGCGTTGGCGATTACGCGAAAGCCGGGCAGGGCGGCGATGACCGCGCCAAAGCCATATTCGGAAGCGGTATTCATGGAGGCCAGCAGCGCACCGGCGATGGCGGTCTTGCTGCCTTCCACGAAACGCTGAGTCACCGAACGCCAGGCAAACAACAGCACACAGGCAATGCC
>NZ_JAELTT010000071.1 GCF_016428975.1 Dyella sp. ASV21 | reverse complement strand
CTCGTCACGCCCACGCGCCTTGACCGGGTGAAATGGCAGCGCGTGGGTGCCGTGCCCGAACGCAAAGGCGCCCTCGGCGTGCGTATCGGCATGCTCGAACACCCGATTGACCGCGGCAACCAAGGCCTGGGTCGAACGGTAATTGGTGTCCAGGGTCCAGGTGGGTTGGCTAGCGCTGTCGCGGGCGCGCAGATAGGTGTGGATGTCCGCGCCGCGGAATCCGTAGATGGCTTGCTTGGGGTCGCCGATCAACAGCAAGCCAGTACGCTCGCGCTCGGCATAGATGCGCCGGAAGATGCGCCATTGCAGCGGGTCGGTATCCTGGAACTCGTCGATGAGCGCGATGGGATATTGCTTGGCGATGGTATCGGCGAGGCGCGAGCCGGTGTCGCTGTTCAGCGCGCTGTCGAGTCGCCGCAGCATGTCATCGAAGCCGAGCTGGGCTCGCCGTTGCTTGGTCTGCTCCAGTCGCCGGGCAACCCATACGGTGGCCTGGGCCAATACATCCGCTTGCAGGGGTTCCAAGGGGGTGCGCGCATCCAGACTATCGGCGATGGCGGCGAAGGCCGGGTGTGTGAGCGGTTCGGCGTTCTTGTTCTTGGCCCCGATCAGATAGGGCTGTGCGTAGCGCTCCAGATGGACGGGGGCGTCCGCTTCGCCTTGAGCCCAGAGGCGCAATTGGGCAAGGTCGGCGATCACGCGTTCACGGCGCATCTTGGTGCCGTTGAGCGCGCCCGCTTGCAGTGCCTGCGCGAACATGGCCTCGATGGTGTCGATATCAGCCAGCCACGCGGCGCGCGCAGTGTCCTCGGCGGCCTGCGCGGTGACGATGCGTTGCTGGAAGCGGGCAAGCACCTGCGTATCATCGGATAGGGGATGCCCATCCAGGCGCACATTTTCCAGTGGCTGACGCAATAGCGGGCGCAATGCTTTCTGCAACGCCGCCGGGTCGCGCCACCATCGGCTGATCAGCGCCGCGCCCGCGCGATCCAGGGCAAAGAAATGGCTACGCCAATAGTCGCGCACGGTTTCGGCGAGCAGTTCGCTTACGTCGGTGTTGGTGTCCTGCACGAACGCGTGGCCGCTATCGAAGGCATGCTGGGCGAGCATGCGCTGGCACCAGGCATGGATAGTGTGGATGGCGGCCTCGTCCATCCATTGCGCGGCCAGCTCCAGTTGACGCGCAGCGCGTGCGCGTTCGTCATCACTGGCGTGCGCGGCGATGAGCTCGCGCAGAAAGTCGTCCGGCTCGCGGCGCCCGCGAAAGGCTTCGGCGGCATCGGCAAGGCGTTCACGTATGCGTTCGCGCAGCTCCGCCGTGGCCGCCTTGGTAAAGGTAAGCACCAGGATCTGTCCCGGCAGCAAGGATGTGCCGTTGGGGTTTCCGTGGCCGAGCACCAGGCGCAGGTAGAGCGCGGCGATGGTCCAGGTTTTGCCCGTGCCGGCACTGGCTTCGATGAGCTGGATGCCATCCAGTGGGAGTTGCAGCGGTTGCAGTGTCCTTGGCGCATTCATGCGTCGTCTCCCAGCATGGCGATGTCCACCAGTGGGCGGTACAGCGCCAGCCACTGCTCGAAGCCGGCCTGAAGTAACGTGTCGAAGCGCGGCCAGGCGCGCGCAAGGTAGGCATCTTCTTGCACTTCGCCCACGCCAGGTCCGAAGCCGCTGCCTTCATAAGCCATCTGCGCCTGTTTGCGTGCCTTCTCCGTGTCGTCCCGATGCTGAAGCCAGGCGAATGCCGTTTTGCGCGCGAGCGGGAGCGGAGCATGCATGCCGGTGCGCAATGCGTCGGCCAGTGCCTGTAAATGCTGGTCGGCTTCCTGGGCGTCGAGCGCGCGCAGAATCACCTGCGCATCGAGCGCGATCACGCGGGTTTGCATGCTCAGGCCTTGCGCATGCGCCAGCAGGTGCACGATCCACGCACCGAGCAGTTTGTCGTAACGCAGTCCACTGGGCTTTTGCAGGAGCTTGCCGGCGGCAAGCTCCAAGCGAGCGTAGGGTGTGCTGTCACCGCGACGCAGATCGGTAAGCCAGTCTTCCACGCGCATATCGTGACCGGCCCACTGCAGTTCGATCTTGTCGTCCAGGGACGGCCAGCGCGTGCAGGCCGCCAACCAGGCAGCAGAAAGCTCGCGCCCCTCACGGGCGAGCGCATCGCGACTCAGTTCACCAAAACCGCCCGGTGGCAGCACGCCTTGTTGCACCAGTCGCTGGGTGGCGTCGTCCACGGCATGGCCGACAAGGCCGGCGTGAATGGCGGCGCGTGTCACGGTGGCGGCGGCGAGGTGGCGCTCCAGTGCATTCAGTGCAAAGGGTTCGTCGTCGAGCGCTTCCTGGTCCAGCTCGCCGAAGTGCACTTTCAGGCGTTGATTGAAGAAGTAGCGCACCGGGTTGCGGAGAAAGGCTTGCAGCGGCGCGATGCCCAACGGTGCGTCCGGCTCCCATGCGGCGAGGGGGGCCTGATGGGGCCGAGGCGCTTGGTCACGATGCGCCTGGCGCCACTCGCTGGCATAGGTGAACAGGCGCGTATCGGCATCCGCGCGGAAGTAGCGAGGGCTAAACGCTTGCAGCGGATGCACCGTGGTCAACGCATCGAGTAGACGTTGGCCGGCGCCGTCGTCGAAGGGGTCGTCGCCTTCGGCATACCAGCCGGCCGCGAGGTAGTCGCGAAGCTGGCCCACCAGCACGGAGGGCGGCAGGTGCGTGTTGTCGCGCACGTTACGGCCGACCCAGCTGAGATAGAGCGTGTCGCGGGCCGACACCAGCGCTTCAAGGAACAGGTAGCGATCATCCTCGCGCCGCGAACGATCGCCCGGCCGGGCATGGCCGGGTTGAGCCATCAAGTCGAAATCAGCGGGTGCCTGCTGGCGCGGGTAGTCGCCATCGTTCATGCCCAGCAGGCACACCACGCGAAACGGAATGGCGCGCATCGGCATCAAGGTACAAAAGCTCACCGCGCCGGCCATGAAGCGTTGCGAGAGGCGGCTTTCGTCGATGGACTTGAGCCAATGCTCGCGCACGATGTTCAGTGGCAGCGGTAAGGCGAAGTCGGCTTGATCGCAGGCATCGCGCCACTCATCCAGCGCATCGGCGAGCCGGGCCAGGCGATCGCCATCCCCAGGGTCGGCGGGATCGAAGAAATCCAACAGCAGGGTTTGCAGGCGTTGCTGCCATTGCTCAGGCGTTGCCGGCTCGCGCAGCAGTTGCCAGTAATGCTCCAGCCGGTCGAGCAGGGCGGCCAGTGGGCCGACCATGGCCGCGTCCAGGCCACCGACTTCGTCGTAAGGGGCAATGTCCTGCCAGGTCTCGCCATCGCCAACGGCGTAGCCGAGCAACATGCGACGCAGTCCCCAGCGCCAGCTGTTCTGCGACAGCCCGGGCAGCTCCAGGCTCTCCCTCTGCGCGGGATCGAGACCCCAGCGAATGCCGGCGCCTTCTATCCAGCGACGCAGCACCGGCAGGCCGGCTTCGTCCATGTGGAAGTGCGCGCGCAAGGCTGGTACATCGAGCAGATCGAGCAGGTCGCTGACGGCAAAGCGCGATTCGGGCAAGGACAGCAGGTGCTCCAGTGCCACCATCAAGGGCACGGCACCGCGTGAAGGTTGATCGGCTACCGAATAGGGAAGGTAGCGTGCATCGGTTTTTGCCAATCGGCCGAACACGGCCTGCACGTGTGGCGCATAGGTCTGGATATCCGGCACCATCACGATGACATCGCGGGGCGATAGGGGGTGTCCGTTATGGGCGGCGCGATCGAACAGGGCGAGCAACTGGTCGTGGAGGATCTCCACTTCGCGCTGCGGGCTGTGCGCTACCTGGAAATGCAGCGAATGATCGGTCTCGCGCCAGGGTTTGCGCGCGCTGGGCGCGTCCGGCAGGGGTTCCAGGTCGAGAATGGATTGCTGGACCTGGCTCAGCAGGCTGTCGTTATCGGTATCGACGAATACGTCGATGCTGCGGTTCCAGGTCGCAAAGCGCTGCCGATAGGCGGCGGGCTGATCCACCGCATCGAGCAGGCGGATGTAGTCGCGCCCCTGGCGTCCCCAGGCCGCCAGCAGCGGGTTGGCATGCAGGTGCAGATCTTCGTAGCGCGGCTCCGCGGGCAAGCCCGGCTTGTTGGCATGGCGGCGCTGGGCGGCCTTGAGCAATTCGCGGTCTTCGATGATGTCGGCCCAATAGTGCCGGCAGGGGTTGGCTACCAGCAGCAGTACCTGGCTGAAGCGGGATAGCGCGGTCAATGCTTCCAGCGTCTGCTGGGGCAGCGATGAAATGCCGAACACCACGATGCGCCGTGGCAACCCGGCCGGGCGTGTTTGCATGCGCGCGATCTGTTCGAGAAAGGTGCGATGCACGGCGGCACGGTGGTTGTGGCGCTCCTCGCCTACGTCGTCCAGCAGCAGCTGCCACAAGCGTGCCTGCCAGCGCTGATCATCGGGCAGCGGCGTGCGAAGCCCGCGCAATTCGTCGCCAAGTGAATCGTTGCCGTGCTCCCAGTCCATCAGCCAGTCGGCACGATACACCTGGTATTGGTCGAACAGGTCGGCCACGCGTTCGGCCAGCTGGAAGCGCTTGCGTTCGTCGTGGTCGTCGCGCAGGAAGTCGCGCAACGGGGCGAAATCCGTTTCGTGAAGGTGTTGCGGCAGCAGGCGCAAAAGTCGCCAGCTGAGGCGGGATTTATCGAAGGGCGACGTGGTGGGCACCGCCTCGCGGCCGAGCACGCTGCGATAGGCCATCCACAGGAAGCGACCGGGGAGCTGAACATCGATTGCTGCACTCACCCCCAGGCCACCTTCGCCGATGGGCCGCGCCAGTGCCCATTTCAGCCACTGCGCGATGCCGTTGCTTTGCACCAGCATCAGTTCGTCTTCCAGCGGCCGCAGCGGCGCGCGCGCCAGCCAGGCGGTCAGCAGGTCGCGCAGGTCTTCCATGCGGTTGCCATGGATCACCATCAGACCCGGCTCGATCGGGTCTTCCAGGGGCAGGTCCAGGCTGTGGCTCACGGCAGGCAACGGTTGGCTGTACTCATGCGGGCATTCTCGCCGAGCGGGCGAGCGATGTCCCGTATCTTGCCCTGGCGCCGTCCCAGCTCTTGAGACGGTGCCCTTGCCGCAGGTCAAAAGGTGTAGCGCACCCGCCCGTACCAGTAGGCGCCATTGCTGCCGATGGGCGAAATCACGTCGTAGGGAAAATTGCCGCCGTAGTTGATGTCGCTGTTGGAGCGGGTGGGATACTGGTTGGTGATGTTGTCGCCGCCCAGGGCGACACTCAGCTGCGAGGTGAGGTGGTACTCCACCTCGGCATCGAGCTGGAAGCGTGGTACGTAGGTTTGCGTGGGTACGTAACCGTCGCCGAAGTCGAACACGCGCGTGGTGGCGCCTTGCCGGGTGACCCGGCTGAGCAGGCTCCAGCGTGCGTTGTCCCACTTGGCGGTAAAGCTGCCGCGCTGGCGCGGCGCGGCGTCGGTAAGCGTATTACGCGCCTCCACGCCGAACAGCACGTTGTCCGCGCCGGCCGCGATGAGCTGCGGCGGGGTGGCCTCCACGCTGCGGATCTGCGTGTTGTTGTGGCTGTAGGCCAGGGTTAGCAGCAGGTTGCCACCGGCCACGCTGGTCCGGTAATTGCCGACCAGTTCGGCGCCGCGCGTGATGGTGTTCACCGCATTGGTGAAGAACTGCACGCTCTGCACACCGGCGATACCGAACTGTTGCTGGATATAGGCCTCCAGGCCGTCGTTGTCGATGGTTTCGGAGAGCGTGACGCGGTGATCGATGGCGATCTGGTAAACGTCGAGCGAGAAGTCGAAGGCGCTGCCCAACTGCCCGGTGAGCCCCACGCTGAAGTTGCGCGATTTCTCCGGCTTCAGCGGCTGCGCGCCGAGGCCTTGCGCCAGCGGATTGTTCACCGACAGGATGCGGCCGGTTACCAGGCGTCCGTCCGCGCCGTAGCCGGTGGTGGTGGCCTCGTAGCCGATCTGGCTGAGCGAGGGCGCGCGTAGGTTGTTGGATGCCGCGCCGCGCAGGGCAAAGCCCGGCGTGAACTCCCATCGCGCGCTGAGCTTGCCGCTCCAGTTGCCACCAAAATCACTGTAGTGCTCATAGCGCCCGGCCGCATCGACGAAGAAGTTGTCGGTGACATCGCTGGACAGTTCCACATAGGCCGCCTGCACGTTGCGCGATAGATCGGCGACATCTTGCGGTTGCAGGCCGCCGCCCGCCTGGGCGCCGGCGGGGGCGTCGATGGGTCCGACGGCATAAGAGGCGGGATCGCCTGCACCCGTGCGGAAATTCTCATGGCGGTACTCGGTACCCACGGCGAGTGTCACCGGGCGACCGCCCAGCTCGAAGGGGCGGCTGGCGTCGAGGTTGGCCGTGGCCTGGTCGAAGGTGTAGTTGCCGATATGGAAATAAGTGGGACTGGCCGCGCCCAACGAGGCGTTGAGCGAATGGCGCAGGTCGTAGTCGAAGGCGTTGCTGCCCCAGTTCAGGCTGCCGTCGTAGCTCCATTCGCCGAGGTTGCCGCGAAGGCCGCCGGCGGTCTGCACGTCGCGGTTGTGACCTATCGATTGGGGCAGGTAGCCATCAGGGTAGATCGAGGGGATGTTGGCGTCGCTGTCGGGGTAGCGGAAATAGTTGTCGCCGACGGTGTGGCGCTGGGTATAGGTGCCGAACCAGTACAGTCGCGCATTCTCGTTGAGCGGCAGCTCGCTGTTGAACCAGCCGTTGTAGCTCTCATTGGGGGGATCGCCGGCGGCATAGTTGCGCTTGCCCTGCAGCGCAAGGTTGGCGGGTGTCGGGTCGGCGATGAAGTCGGGCACGGTGTCGTAACCGGCGCGATTGGTACCCGCGTGGTGGCTGGTTTCCACACCGGCGTGGAAGAAGCCGGTGCCGCCGAGCGTGCTGCCGAAGTCCGCGCTGGCGTAACCGCCCTGACCGTCGGTGATGGCGCGGTCGGTAGGGCTGAAGTGGGTGTGGTACGCGCCGTAGGTGGTGTTTACCTCGCCGCCCTGGGGCGCGTCCTTGAGGATGATGTTGACCACGCCGGCGATTGCATCGGAGCCGTACTGCGCGCCGGCACCGTCGCGCAGCACTTCCACGCGCTTGATGGCGCTGATCGGGATGGCGTTGAAATCCACCGGCGTGGTGCCGTTGCCGATCTTGGTGTCGGTATTGACCAGGGCCGACGTGTGGAAACGCTTGCCATTGACCAGTACCAGCACCTGGTCCGGTGACAGGCCACGCAATTGGGCCGAGCGCACGTGATCGGAGCCGCCGGAGTTGGATTGACGAGGGAAGTTGAACGAAGGCAGCAGCACGGCCAGTGCCGCGCCGAGCTCACCGTTCACCGCGCCGGCGTTGCGCAGATCCTGCTCGGTCAGCACGTCCACCGGTACGGGGGAGTCCAACGAGGTGCGATTGCTGGCGCGCACGCCGGTAACCACCACTTGGTCGAGCGTCTTGGCGGCGCCGTCGGTGGGGGCGGATTGGCCGTGGGCCATTGGCGCGGCCAGGATGGCGACGATCAGCGTGGTCAGTACGCGAGCGCGGGGCGAAGCGGCGTGGCGAAGCGGCATGAATAGGTTCCTCAGGATGCAGCGATCCATGCGCCGATCCGTAGGAGCAGCATGGGATGCCGTAGACAGTGTCGGTCGGCGCCAACGCGGCGGCGCCTGAAGTTTCAGTCGAAACAACATCGCCGCATGGGCAAGCCATGCGGCGCATGTGGGGATACAGGTAGGTTGGTTTTGCGATCCGACACGCCTGATCCCCAGGGTAAAGCTGGCAGTGGGCCCGGCACGATGGTGTGCGCCGGAAGTTATTTGTTGCATTGCGCAAGTTCTGTTGTCAATACTTTGCGTATAAAGCCGTCGAGTTTGACGGTCTATCCGTCTGGATGGCCAAAAGCGTCATAAGGAAATAACCATGCTTCATATGCGTTTCGTATCGATTGCCCTCTCCTTGGCCTTGCTCTGCGCCTGCGCAACGACAGCGCCGACCACGTCCGCCACCTTGCAGGGCGATGCGGCGCACCCGGCGCAGACGCAGGGCTGGGTGGAGACTCGCCTGTTCTTTGGCCTGGGTTTGGTAGGTGACGCCCATGGCGGCGTTTCCGAGCAGGGCTGGCGCGACTTCCTCGATGCGGAGGTAACGCCGCGTTTCCCCGATGGCCTCAGCGTGGTCGATGTGTACGGGCAGTGGCAGGGCAAGGAGCAGTCGACACCGGAGCGCCTGCGCTCGAAGATGTTGATCGTTGACTACCCTGACTCCGCCGCCAATCGCGCCAAGGTGGAAGCCATTCGCACGGCATGGAAGCAACGCACGGGCGATCAGTCGGTGTTGCGCGTGACCCAGCCGGCCGAGGTGTCGTTCTGATCATGCGCGCCACCACTTCCCCGCGTTGGTTCGGCCCCGGCGATCTCAATGGGTTTCTCGGGCTGGTGGTCGACAATCTGTCGATCATGGCGTTTCTGGCCACCGCGCTTATCGGCATCTTCGGGTTCCCGGCCGATATCGTGTTTCTCCATATGTTTCCGGGCACCACCTTCGGCGTGCTGCTGGGCAACCTTGCCTATACCTGGATGGCGCGCAGGCTTGCGCGACAAACCGGGCGGGACGATGTCACCGCCATGCCGCTGGGTCTGGATGCACCCACCAGCATCGGCATGGCGCTGTTGGTGCTTGGGCCGGCGTTTCTTGGCTTCAAGCAGTCGGGCCTGGATGAGCATGCGGCCGGCATCGCCACCTGGCAGCTGGGCATGGCGGCGCTGGTAATCATGGGCGTGCTGAAGTTTGTGCTGTCGTTCTTCGGCGGCTGGGTGCAGCGACATGTGCCACGCGCGGGCCTGCTGGGTTCCATCGCCGGCATCGCCCTGGTGCTGATGGGATTTTTGCCGCTGGTGGAAATTCTCAAGGTGCCGGTGGTGGGGTTCGCGGGTCTGGGCGTGGTGTTGTATGCACTGGTGGCGCGCGGAAGCATGCCGTGGCGCTTGCCCGGGGTGCTGGTGGCGTTCTTGCTGTCGGTGCTGCTGTATTACGTGCTGGGCCCGCTGGGCTGGCTGGGGGAGGGTTATCACGCACCCGTTGCCTGGCAATGGCGATTTGCATTGCCCCTGCCTGGCTTGCAATGGTTGCAGGGCGTGGGCGCGGCCATCCCGTATTTGCCGCTGATCCTGCCATTTGGCCTGTTGATGGTGGTGGGTGGCATCAATGTCACCGAGAGCGCCCGCGCGGCAGGCGACGATTACCGCACACGCGACATTCTGCTGGTGGAGGCGCTGGCCACGCTGATGGCGGGGTTTTGCGGTGGCGTGGCGCAGACCACACCGTACATCGGGCAGCCTTCGTACAAGGCGATGGGCGCGCGCAGCGGTTACACCTTGCTGACCGGCATCGTGATTGGCCTGGGCGGGGTATTTGGTTATCTGTCCAATCTGGTCGAGTTGCTGCCGCTGTCGGTGCTCGCACCCATCCTGGTGTTCGTGGCGGTGGGTATTACCGTGCAGGCGTTCGAGGCCACGCCCACGCGTTATGCGGCGGCCGTGGTGTTCAGCTTCTTCCCGGCGATTGCACGCATGGTCACCATCAAGCTCATCGATCCCACCTACGTGTCGCCCGAGCGGGTGTCCGCGCTGTTCAACGATCGCAGCCATGGCCTTTCCGAGCTTGCGGTGATCGCCGTGCTGGGTAACGGGTTCATCATCACGTCGATGATCTGGGCAAGCTTCCTCGTCGCGCTGATCGATGCCCGGCCACGGCGGGCGGCGTGGATACTGTTGCTGGGCGCAGGGCTCAGCCTGGTCGGCATCATCCACTCGGTCGAGCTGAGCGGCGGCATCTATCTGCCGTGGACGCTGGATGCGGCATCGCGCTATGTGGTCTGGCAGTTTGCCGGCGCCTATGCGGCGCTGGCGTGCGTGCTGGTACTGCTTTCATTCGCGACACAGTCCGCACCATCTCGTGTCGAGTAGGCGCGCGTTGCCGAAGTGAGAGTCGCCTCAAGGATGAGGCACGCGCGCTCTTACACAATCCGCACGCCTCGCTGCGTGGGTGGCGGGCACCGTCTAGGCGCGGTGCCCGGCCATCGCGCGGCGGGGCACCAGGTATGTTCCGGCGAGCTTAGTTGGGCAAGGCCATGCCCTGGCTGGCGGCGGTGGCGGATGGGGCGGCGGCCGTCTTGCGCATGGCGCGCTCGGCGCGTTCCAGGGCATGGCAGGCGGATTCGGCCGCGTAGCGCATCAGATAGGCCAGATGCGCCCGGTACTGCGAGCCAATGCCGTGGGCGCGGATCATGCTGGCCGCATCGGCCAGGCATTCCAGGTCGATATAGGCACGGTCGAGGTCCGCGCTGCTGGCGCATTGCACCAAGGCCTGGGTGCGGCTGGTGTCACGGGTGCGCGTGCTCACCAGGTCTTCCACCAGTCGTGCCGCCTGGCGCGCGGCGAACACCAGTACGTCGGCGGCGGCGTGCGACAGCTCCGTGTCGGACATGGTGCGATCGGTCAGCTCGACCAAACCCCGCGTAACGACGAGCAACTGGATGACGGGGTGACCCGTCAAATCTCCATGGCCCATGTTTGCCTCCCCTAGACAAAATTTTGACGGGGTATTCTCGCCGCCCTGGGGGCCGTTGTGTATCGGAAAAATGGGTGGTCCGTCGCAGACCCCGCCATGACCGGCCGCGAGGGGAGGATGCTCAGCCGACCGGGGGCGGAGTGGTGCAGGGCGTGGCGTGAGCCAGCGAGGCCAACTGGCGCCGGGTCTGGCGTATTTGTAGTTCGCCGCTGGGGTGGCGACGCAACTGGGCTCGCAACAGATGGATTTCGCGGTGCAGCCGGTCGTTCTCTTCCAGGGCTGCCTGTAGTGCCTCGGTCATGGGAATCGGGCTCCGCTCGGACGACATGGCGCTGTTCTCCCGTAAGGCTGCCGCTCGGGCGTGGCGTGCCTGACGAGGCGCAGGTTAGGCGTCGATTTTGACCGTCTGCGGACATTGCCATATCCAAATGGCTGCACGAGGGAAAGACAGCTACGTCGCCGGCTGGTGGGCTGACAGTGAATTCCTACTACAGAGCAGCCACTTTCAGCGTTGTCCGATATTTCCTGCGCGACTGCGCTCCTAGCCTTATGGGAGTTCGCTCACGGCCATGGAGTCGGCCGAGGTGGTAGGCCCTTCACGGGCTCAACGCTGTATAGACGCGCCATTTCCATGGCGGGCCGTCGGCGCCCCGACAGGAGCGCGCGGCTACCTTCACCCCGGAAGAGGCTATTCGACGTGTCGTATCAGCATCCCACAACTGAAGTGCCTGGCCGCTGGAGCGCAAAAGCTTCGACCCGGCGACGGGTGGATACCTGCGATGGTCCGCTGACGGTGGTCGGCTCCGGTTTGCCGGCGTGCGATACCGCGGTCCAACTGGTGATGGGTCCCGCCTCGCTGTCCTTGCGAGAGGAGGACGCTATCGCGCTAGCCCGGGCGTTGATGCAGGCAGTGCATGACAGGCGTGAGGCTTTTTGCCGCATGGCAGCGTCATCGCCGACCTGAGGCCTTTCATCCATAACACGACATATCAGTGCCTCATTCCCTGAGGACTTGTCCGATGCCCTTCATGGTTGCGCCGATGCGCAGGGGCCCACGGGCATGACGTTGACAGACCGAGTAGCGAATGTATGACGACCAGAATCATTCTTGCGGACGATCATCCGGTCGTTTCGCTGGGCGCCCGTGCGGTGCTCGAAAGCGATGGCCTGACTAGCGTGGTCGCTACGGCAACCTCGCCGGAGGAGCTATTGCACGTGCTCACCACGACACCCTGTGACGCTGTGGTGACCGACTACATCATGCCTTCCGCGCGGGCGATGGACGGTATGGGGTTGCTGGGCCAGCTCCAGCGACGCTGGCCATATATGCCGGTGCTGGTGATGACCGCATTGAGCAATCCGGCGATCCTTCAGTACATCCACGCATCCGGCGTACGGGCATTGGTTCACAAGTCTGACGTGCATGGCGAACTGAGCTATGCGGTGCGCGCGGTGCTGCGCGGCAAGATTTACCTTAGCCAGTGCGTGCGCGAGCAAATTAACGGTGACGTGATGTCCGATACTCCGATGCAGCCGGGCAAGATGCTGTCGCCCAGAGAGGCGGAGGTGTTGCGTCTGTTTGCCTCGGGTCGCACGGTGTCCGATATCGCCGGCCAGTTGCACCGCAGCGTCAAGACCGTCAGCGGACAGAAGAATCGCGCGATGACCAAGCTGGGTCTGCGCAGTGACGTGGATATCTATACGTACGCCCGCGAGAGCGGCCTGCTGGCATAAGGGCCGGGGCGCGTGCGCCGGCGTACCGGCGCGGCGGGCGGGCAGTCGCCAGCAACAAAAAAAGCCACTCTTTGGGAGTGGCTTTTTCGCTGATTTCTCAGGAGATTCGGTGGTGGGCGATGCAAGGATCGAACTTGCGACACCTGCCGTGTGAAGGCAGTGCTCTACCGCTGAGCTAATCGCCCGCCGAGAGCGCGCAAATATACGGGGTAGTGGGGGCTCGGTCAAGCCTTTGTGACAGAAAAAATCTCGGCGAAGGCAGTTCGGTGAAAGGTGGGCAGGTAAAATGCCCTGTTTTCCTTGAACGGGCTCGGCACATGGATTTTCTGCAGCACGAATTTGCCCACATCCTCGAAGCCCTGCACCGCTTCGAGTTCACCCCCTGGAAAATGGTGGGCTACCTGGGCTCGATCATGTTCACCAGCCGCTGGTTCGTGCAGCTGTACTACACCCGCAAGCTTAAGCGCGTCGTGATGCCGTTGTCGTTCTGGTGGCTGTCGGTGGTGGGCAGCGCCTTGCTGCTGTCCTACTTCGTATTCGGCAAGAACGACTCGGTAGGCATCCTCTCCAACTTCTTCCCCGCCTTCGTGTCGGTCTACAACCTGTTCGTGCATATGCGCGAAGTGAAGCGCCGTTCGCTGGTGGAAAGCGAAGTCTGAGCGGAAAGGCCGGCGCCTGGCGCCGGCCTTCTTCGCATGAATCAGTCGGGGTCGTAGTCGAGGTTCGGTGCCAGCCAACGCTCTGCTTCCTCGCGACTCCAGCCTTTGCGGCGAGCGTAATCGTCCACCTGTTCGCGGGTGAGGCGGCCCACTACAAAGTACTGACTGTCCGGGTGGGCGAAATACCAGCCGGATACCGCGGCCGTGGGGAACATCGCAAAACCGTCGGTCAACTCGATGCCGGTGTTGGCCGGGGCGTCCAGCAGGCGGAACAGGGTGGCCTTTTCCGTGTGGTCCGGGCACGCCGGGTAGCCGGGGGCAGGGCGGATGCCGCGGTACTGCTCGTCGATCAGGGCGTTGTTATCCAGCGACTCATCCGGCGCGAAACCCCAGAACTCGCGGCGCACCCGTTCGTGCAGGCGTTCGGCAAAGGCTTCCGCCAGGCGGTCGGCCAGCGCTTTGAGCAGGATGGCGGAGTAATCGTCGTGCGCCGCTTCGAAGCGCGCTACATGCGCGTCGATGCCGATGCCGGCAGTGACGGCGAAGCCGCCGATCCAGTCGGGCTTGTCCGCCTTTTTGGGTGCAACGAAATCGCTCAGACAAAAGTCCGGCCGTTCCACGGGCTTATCCACCTGCTGGCGCAGATGATGAAGTGTGACGGTCTCGCCATCGGCCAGTTGCACCTGGATGTCGTCGCCCACACTGGCGGCCGGCCAGAAGCCGATCACGCCGCGCGCGGTAAGCCAGCGCTCGGCAATAAGCTGGTCCAGCATGGCTTGCGCGTCCTTGAACAGCTCGCGCGCCTGCGTACCGACGATGTCGTCGTCCAGAATCGCCGGGTAGCGACCGGCCAGTTCCCACGCATTGAAGAAGGGCGACCAGTCGATGTACTGACGCAGCTCGGCCAGGTCGTAGTGATCGAGCACCGTGATGCCGGGCTGGCGCGGTTGCGGCGGTTCGTAGGTGGCCCAGTCGGTGGTGAAGCGCTGGCTGCGCGCCTTGTCCAGCGATACCAGCGGCTTGCCGTTGCCGCGCTGGCGATGACGCTCGCGGACTTCGGCGTATTCGGCGCGGATCTTGGCGATGAAGTTGTCGATCAGATCCTTGCTCACCAGCGACTGCGCCACGCCAACGGCGCGCGAGGCGTCCTTCACCCATACGGTGGGTGATTTGTAGTGCGGCTCGATCTTGAGCGCGGTGTGCGCGCGCGAGGTGGTGGCGCCGCCAATCAGCAGCGGGATCTCGAAATTCTGGCGCTGCATTTCGCGGGCGACATGGCTCATCTCTTCCAGCGAGGGCGTGATAAGGCCGGAGAGGCCAATGATGTCAGCGTTCTCGGCGATGGCGGTTTCCAGGATCTTCTGCGCGGGCACCATCACGCCAAGATCGATCACGTCGAAGTTGTTGCAGCGGAGCACCACGCCGACGATGTTCTTGCCGATATCGTGTACATCGCCCTTGACCGTGGCCATCACGATCTTGCCATTGGATCGACTGGCTTCGCCGGTGCGTGCTTTTTCTTCTTCGATATAAGGGATGAGGTGCGCCACGGCTTTCTTCATCACGCGGGCGGATTTCACCACCTGGGGCAGGAACATCTTGCCGGCGCCGAACAGGTCGCCGACCACGTTCATGCCGTCCATCAGCGGACCTTCGATGACGTCCAGCGGGCGCGTGGTGGCGACGCGCGCGGCCTCGGTGTCCTCGATCACGTACTGGTCGATGCCATGCACGAGGGCGTGGCTGAGGCGTTCGCGCACCGGCTTGTCGCGCCACGCCAGGTTCTCGACGACAACCTCGCCTTTCTTGGCTTTGTAGTTGTCGGCGATTTCCAGCAGGCGTTCGGTGGCATCGGGGCGGCGGTTGAGCACCACGTCTTCGACGCGCTCGCGCAACTCGGTGGGCACGTCATCGTAGATCAACAAGGCGCCGGCGTTGACGATGCCCATGTCCATGCCGGCCTTGATGGCGTGATACAGGAACACCGAATGGATTGCCTCGCGCACCGTATTGTTGCCACGGAACGAGAACGATACGTTGGAGACGCCACCGGAAATATGCGTGTCAGGAAAGCGGCGCTTCAGTTCGCGGGTGGCCTCGATAAAGTCCACCGCGTAGTTATTGTGTTCTTCGATGCCGGTGGCAATGGCGAAGATATTGGGGTCGAAGATGATGTCTTCCGGCGCAAAGTCCAACTCGCGAGTGAGCAGCTCGTAGGCGCGCGAACAGATTTCGACCTTGCGCGCGCAGGTATCGGCCTGACCTTGTTCGTCGAAAGCCATCACCACCACGGCGGCGCCGTACTGCTGCACCTTGCGGGCCTGTTCGAGAAACGGTGCCTCGCCTTCCTTCATGGAGATGGAGTTGACGATGCCTTTGCCTTGCAGACAGCGCAGCCCGGCTTCGATCACGCTCCATTTGGAGGAGTCGACCATGACGGGTACGCGGGCGATGTCCGGCTCGGCGGCGATCAGGTTGAGGAAGCGCGTCATCGCGGCTTCCGAGTCGATCAGGCCCTCGTCCATGTTGACGTCGATGATCTGCGCGCCACTGGCGACCTGCTGGCGCGCCACGTCCACGGCTTCTTCGTAGCGATCTTCTTTGATGAGCTTGCGAAATTGCGCGGAGCCGGTGACGTTGGTGCGTTCGCCCACGTTGACAAACAGCAGATCGGGCGTGATGACCAGCGGCTCAAGGCCGGAGAGGCGGGTGTGGCGAGACATCATTGGAGCTCAGGCGGCCTTGGCGTGATCGGAGGGGAGCGCGCGCGGCGCGATGTCGCGCACGGCGTCGGCGATGGCCTGGATATGGGCCGGGGTAGTGCCGCAGCAGCCGCCGACCAGGTTGACCAGCCCATCGCGCGCGAAGCCGGCGATCACGGATGCCATCTGCTCGGGCGTTTCGTCGTATTCGCCAAACGCATTGGGCAGGCCGGCGTTGGGATGCGTGCTGACGAAGCAGTCGGCGGTATCGGCCAGCACCTGCACGTGCGGGCGCAGGTCCGACGCGCCCAGCGCGCAATTGAGTCCCACCGACAACGGGCGCGCGTGATTCACCGAATAGTAGAAAGCCTCGGCGGTCTGGCCTGACAGCGTGCGTCCCGACCGGTCGGTGATGGTGCCGGAGATCATGACCGGCAAGCGCACGCCGCGCTGGTGGAACAGCTCGCTCAGCGCGAACAGCGCGGCCTTGGCGTTAAGCGTGTCGAAGATGGTCTCGACCATGATGACATCGGCGCCGCCATCGATGAGCCCATGGGCGGCCTCGGTGTAGTTGAGCACCAATTCTTCGAAGGTGACGTTGCGAAAACCTGGATCATTTACATCCGGGGAGAGCGAGGCGGTGCGGCTGGTAGGGCCAAGCACGCCGATCACGAAACGCGGCTGCTCGGGTGTCTTGGCCTCTGCCGCGTCGCAGGCGGCGCGCGCTATGCGGGCGCCTTCAAGGTTCAATTCGTAGGCTAGGTGTTGGAGGTGATAGTCGGCCTGGCTGATGCGGGTGGAGTTGAAGGTATTGGTTTCCACCAGGTCGGCACCGGCCGCCAGATAAGCGTCATGCACGCCGCGGATCACCTCGGGCTTGGTCAGCGTCAGCAGGTCGTTGTTGCCCTTCAGATCGCAGTCGCCGGGATGATCGTGCGCATGCGTGCTGTCGTGCCCCTGCGCAAAGCGCTCGCCGCGAAAGCCCGTTTCGTCCAGCTGATGGCCTTGCAGCATGGTGCCCATGCCGCCGTCGATGATGAGGATGCGTCGGCGCAACTGCTGCTGTAGCAGGGCGACGCGTTCGGGATGAAGCCAGGGCAGCGAACTCATAGATAGAACTCCCGAATCTCAGGGCTTGCGCGCGAGCAGGCTGATGACTTCAAAGTGCGGTGCCTTGCGCTCGCGGCTCAGGCGCGTACAGCTCAATACGTCCAGCCCCGCGCTCTTGGCGAAGTCGCCCAGATCGGCCGAGGCAAAACCAAGGTTGCGGTGATCGAACGGTTCGACTACCGCGCGATGATCGTGCTTGCCCAGCGTCACGGCGAGC
This sequence comes from Dyella sp. ASV21, assembly GCF_016428975.1. Classification (GTDB taxonomy): domain Bacteria; phylum Pseudomonadota; class Gammaproteobacteria; order Xanthomonadales; family Rhodanobacteraceae; genus Dyella. Next base: position 2,814 of record NZ_JAELTT010000071.1, on the reverse strand, counting down.
AGGCGACCACCGTGGCGTAACAGGCGCGCCGCTTCGGCCACGGCTTGTGCGGGCTGTTCGGCATAGGTGAGGGCGTGCAGCATCAACACCAGGTCGAAGCGACGGTCGCCCAGGTCCAGCGCGTGCATGTCGCCCTGGCGCACTTCGACATTCGTGAAAGGCTTCAGGCGCTGGGCCGCGGCCTCCGCCACCCGTTCGCTGCTATCCACGCAGACGATGGAGCGCGCGTGCGGTGCGAGCAGTTCCGCGGTGATGCCGTCGCCGGAGGCGATATCCAGCACGTCGCCGGTTTCCAGCAACTGGAGCAGCGAGCGGGCGAGTGTTTCCCAGGTACGGCCAGGGGAGTAGTGGCGTTCCATGTCGCCGGCCACGGTATCGGCCCAGCCCTCCTCGCGGGCGCGCTGCGCCAGTACGCTGGGCAGGCGGTCGGCGTCTTCGCGCAGCAGCGCGTCGTCGATGCTCTCGCGCAGAGACTTCAGCAAGGCCTGCTGGCGCTCGTCGGTCTCGCTGTTGGCACGGTAGTAGGCGGAGACACCCGCGCGGCGGTCGCGTACGAGGTCGGCCTCTTTGAGCTTGGCCAGATGGGTGGATACGCGGGGCTGCGCCAGATGCAGCACCGAGGCCAGCTCCGCTACGGTCAGTTCCTCGCGTTCCAGCAGGGCGAGCAGGCGCACGCGGGTGGGATCTGCCAGCAGCCGGAGCACGCTAGAGGCGGTCGCCAGATCCATGATTATCCTTATATCGCGATACAGAGATGCATAAGGCTAGGTCCGGGCGGGGAGGACGTCAAGCACTGCGCTGCAACGGGGCGTCCACGCGCCCCGAGGATTCGGGCGTGCACCTGTTCGCGGGGACGCGAAGGGGCCCCGGGAGCTGGCCGACGTTACGTTCGCCCAAGTGGCCGGCGTGCTGCGACCGCACAAGGGGTGTCGGCGCAAGCAGGCTAAAATAGCCGGCTTACTCCTCCCCTTTGGAGCCATTCATGGATTTCCGCTTTACCGACGACCAGCTGTCCATTCAGGCCATTGCCCGCGACTTTGCGCAAAAGCGCATCGTGCCGGTGGCGGCGGAGCTGGACGAGAAAGGGGAGTTCCCGCTGGACAACATCCGCGAGATGGGGCAGTTGGGCCTGATGGGCATCGAGGTGCCCACCGAGTACGGTGGCGCGGGCATGGACCCGATCGCCTACGTACTGGCGATGATCGAGATCGCCGCGGCCGACGCGGCCACCGCCACCGTCATGTCGGTGAACAACTCGCTGTTCTGCACCGGCATTCTCAAGCATGGCACCGAGGAACAAAAACAGAAATACGTGCGCGCCATCGCCCAGGGCGAAGGCATCGGCGCTTATGCGCTGACCGAGCCGCAATCGGGCTCGGATGCTTCGGCCATGCATACGCGCGCCACCAAGAACGCCAACGGCGACTGGGTGATCAACGGCAAGAAGAGCTGGATCACCTCCGGCATGGTGGCGCGCTACATCATCCTGTTCGCCATCACCACGCCCGGCATCGGTGCCAAGGGTGTATCGGCCTTCATCATCGATACGCAGCTGCCAGGTTTCCATGCCGGCAAAAGCGAGCCCAAGCTGGGTATCCGCGCCTCGGCCACCTGCGAAATCGAGTTCACCGATTACGTGTGTCCCAAGGAGAACTTGCTGGGCGACGAAGGCAAGGGCTTCGCCATGGGCATGAGCCTGCTCGACGCGGGCCGCATCGGCATCGCCTCGCAGGCCGTGGGCATCGCGCGGGCGGCGTATGAGGCGTCCTTGCAGTGGTCGCGCGATCGCAAAGCCTTCGGGCAGCCGATCGGCACCTTCCAGATGACGCAGGCCAAGATCGCAGACATGAAGTGCAAGCTCGACGCCGCCATGCTGCTGACGTTGCGCGCCGCCTGGGCCAAGGGCGAGGCGGAGAAGAACGGCGGTCGCTTCGGCACCGAGGCTTCCATCGCCAAGCTCACCGCCTCCGAGGCGGCCATGTGGATCTCGCATCAGGCCGTGCAAATTCACGGTGGCATGGGTTACTCCAAGGAGATGCCGCTGGAGCGCTACTTCCGCGATGCCAAGATCACCGAGATCTACGAGGGCACCAGCGAAATCCAGCGCATCGTGATCGCCCGCGCCGAAACCGGCCTGCGCTGATCCACGCTTGAACCACGCTCGGCCGGGTTGCTCGGCCGGGCGTTTTTTATGGGTGCGTCATTTGGGTATTTGACCCGGGGGGGGCGATTCGCAAATACTTGCGACCATCCAGGGAGTCAGGTCCCCTCGCGCCACGGATGGCGCTACTCCTTGCATGGTTCATGCTTTACGTCGGCTAGTTGTCAGGGCAACTTAGGGCGTTATCTCGCCGTCGATCGATTCTCGCGAGTCTTTGCGTGCGCTCTAGCGCAAACCGCACTCCAGCATCCACCCATACCACGCCGTGGTGCTAATGGCGCGCGAACAGCCGCGCATAATCACCATTACCGGCTGGCCTTGCGCACCCAGCGCGGCAACGCGCGCCGCCATGCCGATCCGCCGCGCGTCTTGTCCCATGGAGCGGCTACGACGGCAGGTAGTACTGCAGCCACCGGCACGGATGGGCGCAGCAGCGTTGACGGTCCATCGCCGTGTCGGCATGCCTAGGCGTACGGTTCGGCCGACACTGACAGCACGCGCGGCCTTCTCCGGATGGGTCACGCGGCCCGCTGGCCTCATCGTAGTGCGTTCCTGCCAGCTACACAGGGACCGCCGATGGCGCGCCCATCCGATCTGCGTTTCACCTTTCACCCGGCCCACGGACCGGCCCTCGATGTCGTCCGCTTTACCCT
>NZ_JAELTT010000070.1 GCF_016428975.1 Dyella sp. ASV21 | reverse complement strand
GATCGACACCCCGGCGTTGCGCATCGCCGATCTTGCCGGACGCCGCGTCGCGGTGTGGGGCTTCGGGCGCGAAGGCAAGGCGGCCATCGCGGCTATCCGTGCTCGTTTACCGCAACTCGCGCTTACGCTGTTCTGCAGCGCGGCTGAAGTCGCCGATGCCGGTGCGTTCGACGCTGCGCTGGATGTTCGCGGCGAGGAGCCCGATGCAGCCGCCCTGTCGGCGTTCGAGGTTGTCGTGAAGTCGCCGGGCATCTCGGCCTACAAGCCGGCCCTGCTCGCCGCGCGCGAGGCGGGCCTGCGGATCACCTCCGGCACGGCACTGTGGTTTGCCGAGAATCCCCAGGCGCAGGTGGTGGCCATCACCGGTACCAAGGGCAAGAGCACCACCACTGCCTTGCTGGCGCATCTGGCGCGCAGCTTGGGTGTGCGCACCGCGCTGGCGGGCAATATCGGCATGCCGCTGCTGGAGTTGCTTGGGCAGGAGGCGCCGCTATGGGCCATCGAGCTGTCCAGCTTCCAGACCGGAGAAGCCGGTGCTTTGGAACTGGGCGTCATCACCAGCCTCTACGAAGAGCATCTGGACTGGCACGGTTCGCGCGAGCGCTACATCGCCGACAAGCTCAAGCTCGCCGACGTATCACGCCGCCTGCTGGTCAACGCCTTGCAGTCCTCATTATTGGAACGCACGGCGCGGCATCCGCAGCGCCTGTTGTTTGGTCGGCCGGAAGGCTGGCATGCGCGCGGCAAGGTGATCCATCGAGGCGAACACGCCGTGTTCGATGCCGCCCTGTTGCGGGCGCCGGGCGACCACAACGCACTCAATGCCTGCGCGGCGCTCGCGGCGCTGGAGGCGATGGGGTTCGACGCGACCAAGGCCGCGGCATCGCTGGCGGACTTCCGCCCGCTGCCGCATCGTTTGCAACCGCTGGGTAAGCAGGGCGGCCTGTACTGGATCAATGACTCCATCAGCACGACGCCGCAGGCGACCCTGGCCGCGCTCGGCAGCCTGCAAGGGCAGGCGGTGACGGTGATCGTCGGCGGACACGATCGCGGCCTGGACTGGAGCGATTTCGTGCAGGCCATGCGCGGGCACGAGCCACATCTCATCGTGGCCCAGGGGGCCAATGGCGCTCGTATCGCCAAGGCCTTGCGCGAGGCGGGCATAGATCATCTACGCGAAGCCGCCAACCTCGATGCAGCGGTGGCCGTGGCACGTGAACTTACCCCGTCTGGCGGCACGGTGCTGCTATCGCCGGGCGCGCCAAGTTTCGACCAGTTCCACGACTACGCCGAGCGTGGCCGCCATTTTGCGGAGCTGGCGGGCTTTGACAGCCATGCCATCGTGGGGATCGAAGGGCTGGGTATCGCGTGAGCGGAAGCGGCGCGACGCATGGCGTGTGACACGCTCATGCAACGCGATGCGACACATGCCGAGATCAAGTCCTTGGATACCGCCATGCATCGCCGATTGATCCTGCGATTCGGCACGTTCGTCGCTCCCTTCGCGGCAGCGCGAGAGCTGGGTGCAGGCTTTGGCTTCTGGCTGGGCGGTCCTTTCGCGGATGACGCCGAGGCAGCCGGTTGCGCCGTCATGACACGGGACCTCTAAGCCAATGGCATCGGCGTAGACTGTAGCCCTCTCCACTGCCGTGGGTGGGTGCCATGAACGAAGCGCCGCGCATGAAGTTGCTGCGTATCGCCCTGGTCGTGCTGGGCATCGTCTGCCTGGCCGTCTATCCGTTAATGCTCGTTTGGCCGTCTGGCTGGGTATGGCACGAAGGCTATTCGGATTATCCGATGATGATCGTGGGTATCTACGCGACGCTCGGCGTGTTCCTGATACGCGCTGCACGGGACCCGCTGGCCAACCTTAGCCTGATCTGGTTCACCGTGTGGTCCAGCGTGGTGCACGGCGGCATCATGGCGGTGCAGGCCCTGAGCCATCCGGCCCACATGGGACATTTGTGGGGTGACGTGCCAGCGTTGTTCATCCTGGCCGTCGTACTGGCGGCGTTGATGCCCCGGCCCGCCCATACTTAGTAGGTTATCGGCGAGGTTCGTGCGCCGGCGCATGGGAGCCCATCCCGGTAGCAAAAAGGCCACGCCTCTGGCGAGGCGTGGCCTTGGTCACGCGATCGAGTGCAGCCTTACCAGATCTTCACGCGCTGCGCGGGATCCAGGTACAGCGCTTCGCCCGGCTTGGGCTGGAACGCGTCGTACCATGCATCCAGATTGCGCACGGTCTGTGCGCGGAAGCGGCCCGGTGCGTGTTCGTTGCCGATCACACGCTGGCGCATGGCGGCGTCACGCACCTTCTCGCGCCACGCCTGGCCAAAGGCGAGGAAGAAGCGCTGGTCGCCACTGAGGCCGTCGATCACCGGCGCCGGCTTGCCACCCAGCGACTTGTGATAGGCGAGGTAGGCGATGGTCAGGCCGGAGACGTCGGCGATGTTTTCGCCCAGCGTCTGCTGGCCGTTCACGTGCAGGCCCGGCAGTGCTTCGTACGCGTTGTACTGTGCCACGAGTTTCTGGCCGGCCGCCTTGAAGTGCGCCTGGTCTTCCGGCGTCCACCAGTTGGCGAGGTTGCCCTGTGCATCGAACTCGGCGCCGAGGTTGTCGAAACTGTGGCTGATCTCGTGACCGATCACCGCGCCGATGGCACCGTAGTTGGCGGCGGCATCTGCCTTGGGGTCGAAGAACGGCGCTTCGAGAATGGCCGCCGGGAAGTTCAGTGCGTTCTGCAGCGGCAGGTTCACCGCATTCACCGTCTGCGGGGTCATCCACCATTCGCCGCGATCCACCGGCTGGCTGAGCTTGGCGAGCTGGTGCGCGTACTCGAACTTCTGTGCGCGCTGCTGGTTGCCCAGGGCATCGTCAGCCTTGATCTCCAGCGGACCGTAGTTGCGCCAGGTTTCGGGGTAGCCGACGCTGACGCGGATGCTGGCGATCTTGGCCTTGGCCTTCTGGCGCGTGGCTGGCGTCATCCAGTCCAGGCCATCCACGCGCTCGTCGAAGGCGGCGAGGATGTTCTTTACCATCTGTTCGACCTGCGCCTTGGACGAGGCGGGGAAGTACTTCTTCACGTAGAGCTCGCCTACCGCGTCGCCCAGCGCCACGTTGGTGCTGGCGATGGCGCGCTTCCAGCGATCGCGCTGCTTGGGCGTGCCGGAGAGCGTCTGGCCGTAGAAGCCGAAGCTGAGGTCGGCATAGGCCTTGGGCAGCAGGGACGCCGATTCATTGAGCGCGTGGAAGGTGAGGTAGTCCTTCCAGGTCTGCAGCGGCTCGCTGGCGGTCAGCGCGGAGAGACCCTTGACGCCCGGCACCTGCCACACGTCGATGGTCTTTTGCTGGTCCAGACCCGCAGCCTTGAAATAGGCCTCCCAATCCAGGCCCGGGGCGTTCTTGGCGAACGCTTCGCGCGCCCACGGATTATTGGCCTTGTGCACGTCCTGGCTGTCGACGATATCGACCTGCGCCTTGGCGATCTTGGTTTCCAGGGCGAGGATGTCTTTGGCTTTGGCGTCCGCATCGGCTACACCTGCCTGCTTAAGCAGGGCGGCGATATACGCCTGGTACTTGCCGCGCGTTTCCACCATCGCCTTGTCATCGGAGAGGTAATAGTCGCGCGTGGGCATGCCGAGGCCGCCTTGCAGCAGGTACGGAATGTTGTGGGTGGCGTCGTCCAGGCCGTGCGAGACGAACAGGCCGAACAGGTGTTCGGTCTGGAAATTGGTAGCGTTCACCGGGTCCACGTCGGCACGCAGGTCACCGCCCAGCACGCGGGCGAGATCGGCCTTGCTGGCGATGGCATCGATCTGCTTCAGCGCCGGCTGCAGCGGCGCAAGGCCGCGCTTCTCGATGGCGGCCTCGTCCATGAAGGCGGCGTAGTAGTCGGCGATCTTGCGCTCGTTGGAGCCGGCCGGCGCGTTGCTTTTGCCGACCTCACGGATCAGGTCGGCGTTGCGCTGCTCGGCCTTCTGGAACACTTCCAGAAACACACCGGTGCTGGAGCGGTCAGCGGGAATCTGCGCCGTCTTCTTCCAATCGCCGTTGGCGTAATTGTCGAAGTCGTCACCGGGCTTGACGCTGTGGTCGATACCGGAAAGGTCGATGCCGCTGGCGCTGCGCGCCGCCTGGGCCGGAGCTGGCGTAGGGGCCGTGGCGGCCAGCGCGCAGGTGCTGGTCAGCGCCGCCGCGGTGAGGATCCAACGAAATTGCCGCATGGGTGAGCTCTCCTGAAGGGGTGAACACGATAATCCTACGCCCGGTCGGGGTGGGCATGACTTATGGGCTATGGGCGCAATGCGCGCCGTGCTTGCTCAGGCCTGGCGAGCTACTGGTCGCGATCCTGCGTTACGTGCCAGGCAAAGCATCGTGCCAGCGCAGGAGGGATGGACGGGGCGTTTTTGAGCAGCCAGCGTTGGATATCGTCACCTTCGTCGCGGGTGGCCGCGCCGCCCCATTCGGTGACTGCATGACCGGTCAAGGGATCGGCCGAATAGAACAAAAAGCGTTCATCGCTGACATGAGTATCGACATAGACAATGCTCCAGCCCTTGAGGCGGAATGATTGGAGGACGTCGACGAACGGCAAGGTCAACTGGTGTGCGATGGCAGGCGCGAGCGCCGCCCGGCGCGCATCGCTAAGCGTGCGGTCCACGCCAGTGCATGGCGATGCATGCGCGGACAGCGCCAGGAGCGAGGCCAGCGTGCCGGCCATGCGCCTGTGTGCGTTGGCATGAGGGCGGAATCGCTGGCGACGCATTGGCATCAGATCACTTTTCGTAACGGTAGTTGAGGCTGGCGCGGCTGAAGTCGGTGGCGTTCTGCGCCTCGAAATTCCAGCGTGCGTTGAAGTGATAGCGCAGGGTGATGACCTGGCCCGGATCGAACAGGCCCACGCCATAACTCAGGTACAGACGGGGCGACAGGTACTTGCCCACGGTAAAGGCCGAGCCGCCGTTAAGTGCATCGTTGCTGCTCACGCCGATGTCGTCCACGCCCAGGCGCGAGCCGATGCTCTTGGCCAGCAGATTGCCGGTGGCCGAGCCCAGTGCCTGCGCCGCCGCGCCGACCATGTTGCCTTCGCCACCCTTCACCTGCGATAGCGGCTTGCCGGTCACCAGGTAGGAGAGCGCGTCGGATTGCTCCATCACCGGCTGCGAGAACACGGTAAGTACCGGGCGTTGCGCGGTGCCTGCGATATACAGCCCGACCTTCTGGCCATCATCGATGGTGGCGTTGGGATTGAGTTTGCGGATAGCGCGGATGTTCAGGCCGGGGTTGTCGATGGGCGTGCTGGCGAACAGCAGTTGGCCGCGCTCGATCTGCAGGTTCTGGCCGTATGCCTTATAGGTGCCGTCCACTTCGATCTGGCCCTGGCCGGTGGCGGCGCGGCCAGGGCGTTCGCTCACCACCAGTTGGCCGTGCAGCTTGCCATCCAGGCCCATGCCGACCAGGTGCGTTTTGTTGCCCAGGTTTACCGTGACGTTGGCGCTGACCGGCAGGCTGCTGGCTTCGTCCTCGCGCTGCTTTTCATCGACCACCACGACGTCGGGTGAGGCCTTGGTGGCGCCCGCGCCGGGTAGTTTTTCCAGGTTCACTTCGGCGCTGTCCAGCGCCACGGAGCCGCCAATCACAAGTCCATCGGCGTTGTGTCGCACGGATAAGTCGGGCGATACCGCGACCTTGGCGGCCGGGATATCCACCACTTTGACGTTGCTGCCCTTTACCGAGAGCACGCTCTGCGCATCGTTGCCCAGCGCGGCGCTGCCGGCCAGCACCAGGGTGCCGTCGCCCGAACGCAGGCTTCCGTCCAGTCGGAAAGTGCTGGCGTCGTGCGTGGAGACGACCACGTGTCCCTGGCTGAGCTTGAGTCCCATCGCGGGAACCTCGGCGGAGAAATCACCGAGCGTGGCCTGCCCGTTGATGGCCGGCTGCGACACGGTGCCGCCAAGGTTGAGGTCGCCGCTCAAGGTGCCCTTGGGATTGACCACTTCCGTGGTGACGATTTCCAGCAGCGCCAGGTTGGTGACGTTTACCGAAACATGTCCGCTCATGGCCTGCTGTGCGCCGCTGAGGGTCACCTGACCCTCCAGCCGCCCGTTGTTGGTGAGGCCCGCGTGCAGTTCCACGCGTTGGCTCGACGGACTCAGCTGCGCGTTCAACGTGAGGTTGTCATAGGTGAGCAGCGGTTGATCCGCGTGCTCGGCGTAGGCGATGGAGCCGCGCGCTGAGGTGATCGAGGCGTTCCCGTTGAACGCGCCGGCGGTGTTGCGGCGAACGCTGCCGTTGCCTTCCAGCGAGCCTTCCACCCGCATCGGCACCTTGGCCGTGCTTGCCGCGCTCATCAGCAGCGCAATGGGCAGGCTGTGCAGGCGATAGCTGGCATCGAGGTTGCCGGCTTTGTCCTGCTTGGCGGCGGCGCAGAGCAAGGGCTCGCCCGCGGTGACGCATAGTTCGGAGAGATTGAATGCACCATCGTCGTAAGACAGCGACGTGCTTTGCTGCAGACGCCAGCGTGGCAGGCCGGCAAGGTCGAGGTTGAGCGTGGAGAGCGTGCCGCCCCAAAGCGAACCTTTGAGGCCGCCGTTCAATGCCAGGTCGGCCGATAGCGGCTGGCCGTGCGCTTCCAGCGTAAGGCTGTGGCGCTCGGCAGTGCCGTTGCCGTGCACGTCGACCTGGCTGAAATGCAGCCCCCCGGCCTGAACGCTGGCGGCCTGCAGATCGAGCTTGCCGCCGGGATGGCTGAGGTCCGGCAGGTCGGCTAGCAGTCGCAGGCTTTCGATGTGTTGGCCGGCATAGCTGAGCGTGTGGCCTTGCAGGTTGGTATCCACGGCGAGCGCGGGATATTTGCCGCGTACGTGGACGATGCCTTGCAGGCGACCCGCGGCATCAGGCAACCAATCGCCCAGCGTGGCGATGGCGAGTTTGATGGTGACGTTGTTGCTGTTGCCGGGGAGTGCATCGATTTGCACATCACTGCCACCCGAGATCAGATGCAGTTTGCCGTCGACCACGCCTTCGGGGGGGAGGTGCAGCTTGCCGTCGCCGTGCACGGTGCGCTCGCGCAGGCGCCCCTCGAGCTGGCGGATTTCCAGCGTCACGTCCGGCTGACCTTGTGGCAGCGTGCCTTGCGAGGCGAGGTCGGCATCCAGTGAGCCGCTCCATTGTGCAAGCAGGTGACCGGGGTCGAACTTGCTGGCCTTGGCCTCCAACTGCCAACCCATCGCCGGCTGGAGCGTGAGCGTACCGTGCGTGGTCAGATACCCCTGCGGCTGCTTGATGCTGAGCTCGTGCAGGTCAATCTGCTGCTGCGTGCCATCGAGATTGAGCGTGACATCGGCGAGCTTGTCGGTGGGGCCGATGGCCAGAGCGCCCTCGGCGTGGAATTGCTCGGCGCTGCCTTTGGCCTGCAAGCGGCCGTGGCTCAGTAGCGTCTGTCCGGCCAGTTGTTCGGGTAGCTCCACGCCTTGCCAGTCCAGCGTCAGCTCGGCCGCGAGCGGTTGCGCGCTCAGCTGCACCACGCCATGCGCGGTGACATCCCCCTTGAACTGCGGGGAGCCGAGTGCGAGCTGGTCGATGGTGAGCGATTTGAGGTCGTCGCTGAAGTGCGCCGTGAGCGGGTGCAGTTGCAGATGGATGTCGTTGAGGCCGAGTTGACCGTTCAGCGAGCCGCTGCGGTGGTCGCCCTCGCCTTGCAGCGATACAGCGAGGCCGGTGAGCGAGCTGTCGCCCAGCAACGGCCTGGGGTTGAAGCGGGGGGCATCCAGATGCGCCGTCCAGGCGTAGTTGCCGCTCTGGGCAAGCTGAAGCTGCAGGTGCGCGGCCATCGGCAGGGTGAGTTGCAGGTCCAGTCGTGCCTGCTTGCCGTCGCCGTGCGCTTCCAGTTGCCCGGCGTAATCGGTGTCGGCCACGCGCCAGGCAAAGTTGGCTTTGCTGTCGCCACGATAGTTGCCGGCAATGACCAGGCTACCGTCGAGATCGGCATGACCTTCGGGTGCACGCAGCGCGAGTTGGTGGAGTTCGATGCCGCGCTGGGTCCAGCCCCCCGCCAGGTCGAGCGAATGGGAGACGAACAACGGCTGGCCTGCTTCCGTCACATGGACGGCGCCGACGTGCGCGTGATCAAGCAGCATGTCGAAGGGCGGTTGCCAGGAGAAGCTGCTTTCGCTTTGGGGTTCTTCCGGTTTGCTCTTGGGCAGCGCCACGGTCACGTCGCCGACGTCCAGCGCCAGTACATGCAGACGCTTGCGCAGCAGGGCGCTGGCGCGCAGGTCCACGTGCGCGCGGGTCACGTGCACGTCCAGGCCCTCGCCATCGGCATAACGCAGGCCGGTGATATCGAGCGGGCCGAGCAGGCGACCTTGCGCCGATTGCACGCTGAGCGCGCCTTGCGTAAAACCTTCCGCGCGCGCCAGCGCAAAGCGCAGGCCGCCCGCCGTGCCCAGCAGCCACAGCACAAAGCCGATCAGCAGCAGTAACAGCGCGAGCAGCGACCACAGGCTCCAGCGCAGCCAGCGGCGTGGCGGGCGAGGGGCGGCGGAGGCGGCGGGCGTGGCGGCGTTCATGGCGTCGTTCTCACAGATCCGGGCCGATCACGACATGCAACTCTACGCCGTGGTCATCCGGGTTATGCACCGGGGTGCCAAGGTCCACGCGGATCATGCCCACCGGGGAGAGCCAGCGAACGCCCAGGCCGGCGCCCACCTTGGGACGATAGTCGGTGCCGTCGAAGGCATTGCCGGCATCGACAAAGGCGGCCATGCCCCAATTGCGGTTGAAGTAGTGCTCCACCTCGGTGCTGCCGACCAGCAGGTTCTTGCCGCCGATCACGCGGCCAAAATCATTCTTGGGGCCAATCGTCTGGTAGCCGTAGCCGCGCACCGAGCGGTCGCCGCCGGCGAAGAAGCGCAGTTGCGGCGGCAGGTCGGCGAAATCGTTGGTCCAGGTCATGCCCGCCGAGCCACGCAGGATCAGACGATTGTTGCCGGCGAAAGAGGTGATCCATTTCGCATCGGCGGTGACCTGGCTGAAGCTCGCATCGGAAAGCAGTCCGCCCACGGTGCTGCGCCCAGCCAGCGTCAGCGACCAGCCGTTGCGGACGAAGATCGGGTTGTCGCCCGATTTTCGCGAGAGCGACACTTCCGGATAGAACAGGTTGCTGTTGCCGCGCTCCACCCCTGGGGCATTGTCCGGCTCGCCGCTTTGCTTGCCCACGGTAAAGGTGCCATCCAGCGCATGCACGCCGATGGTGCGCACCCAGCCATACCATTCGCGTGTTTCGTTGGCGACGACTTCCAGGGTCTTGGACTTGGAGGTGTCGGTGTTGGAGTCGCGATAGGTGGCGCCGTAGTTGAAACTGCGCTGGTTGGGGCCGGGCATCGGCACCGAATACAGGGTGGAGAGCGTCTTGAGGTTCTGCGCGATGACCGCTTCGTTCTTCCACTTGTGGCCGCGACGATTCACCCAGCGGCGCTCGCTGCCCAGGCGCACGCCAAAACCGGTGTCGGTGCCGATGAAGGGGCCGCCGGTGTAGATGGTGCGCTTGGCCGGCACCAGTTCCACCTTTACGTCGACCACGCCGTTCTTCTTGTCGTCCACGTCGGGCAGCACGTTGACCACCGAAAAGTAATCGGCGCCATTCAAGGCCTGTTGCAGTTGGAGCAGCTTGTCTTGCGCAAAGTACTCGCCCTGCTTGAAGGGTACGTAGCGGTCGAGCAGGCCATCGCGGAACTGGGAGCCTTCGAAGTGCACCTCGCCAAAGCGGTAACGCGGCCCGGCCTCCCAGGCGAGCTTGATCACCGCGCTGCGCTCGCCACGGTTCACTTCCACCGTATGCGTGACCAGGCGGGCATCCAGAAAGCCGTTGGCGGTAAGGGCGCCGCTCAAGGTGTCGCGGGCGCTGTCATACGCGCCGTGATTGAGCGTTTCGCCCTTGAGGTTTTCGATGGCGCGCCTGGCGCGGCGGATCGATGGAATCTCCGCCGCTTTGGCATCCAGTTGCACATCGACGGTGGTGACCTTTACCGGCGCACCGGGGGTGACATGCAAGGTCACGCGCCAATCGGTGCCTACCGGGTCGATTTGGCCCTGCACGGCGGCTTCGTAGTAACCGTAGGGTTCCAGCGCGCTTTTGGACTGATCCAGCGCCTTGTCGTACAGGCGGCGCACCTGGGCCTCGGTCACGTCGCGGTTGGCGTACTGGCCGATGTCCACGCCGGATGTCACCGCCAGCTTCAACGGATCGTCCACGCCATCCACCACCAACTGAACCCCGGCGTGCGCGAGCAGCGGAGCGAGCAAGAGCGGCAGCAGCGTCAGGCGTCGAAATCGGCGCATGCGGTCCTTTTTCCATCCTGGAAGTGGCGGCGTGCGCGTGTGGTCAACACGCGCAACCCAAGCTTAGCCGATCGCTCGCCGGGTGCCGATGAACGGCAGCCCCACCAGCGCGTGCTTTTCAGCCCGCCTTGTCGCCGGCCTTGTGCGCAATCCATGCGCCAATCACGGCCGAAACGTAGGGAATGGACTGCGCCGCCATGATGAACATCCACAGCGTGCCTTCCACGTAATGCGTACCAAAGCGCAAGCCCATGCCGATGATGCACAGGAGCAGGGCCACGGCCATCAGCAATTCCTCGCGCACCGGCGCGAACGCCGCGAAGTTGCTGCCGCCCAGGCGACGGCTCTTGGCGGTGACCACGAACGAGGTCTTTTCGCGGGTGAGGCCGTGCAGGATGCCGCGTGCGATGGCGTGCGACAGGCCCATGCTGGCCAGCGAGGCCATCAGGGTGTCGTACCAGCTGCAAGGTACGCGGGCGCGGTAAAGCACGATGCCGAAGATGGCCTTGGCGAAGAAGAAGCCGATCACCGGGATCAGGAACAGCTGCATCGGCAGACTGAACAAGGTGGGAAACGCCACCATGCCGGCGGTCCAGAAGATCGCCATCATCGTGAAGATCAGGTGCAACGCGTCGGCGAACCAGCTGAACCAGCCCGTGAGGAAATGGAAGCGCTGTCCGCCGGAGAGCGGGCCCTTCTGCGTCATCCAGTCCCAACGGCCCTTGAGGATCTGCATGGCGCCGAACGCCCAGCGATAGCGTTGGCTCTTGTACGCCTTGAAGTCGGCGGGGGTGAGGCCCACGCCCATCAGCTCGTCCACGTAGACCAGCTCATAGCCGGCATGCATCAGGCGCAGGCCCAGCTCGGCGTCTTCGCAGATGGTCCATTCGGACCAGCCGCCGGTACCTTCCAGCGCCGAGCGACGCACCATGGTCATGGTGCCGTGCTGGATGATGGCGTTGCGCTCATTGCGGTGATGCATGCCGATGCGGAAGAAGCCGTCGTATTCCCACGCGGTCATGCGGCGGAAGCGGTTGTGCTCGAAGTCGCGATGCGCTTGCGGGCACTGCACCACGGCCACCTTGGCGTCGTGGAAGTAGCCGGTGAGCGCGGCCAGCCAGTCCTTGCGCACCACGTAGTCGGCGTCGATCACGGCGACCACGTCGGCTTCCGGGTTGGTTTCCTTCAGGCCGAAGTTGAGCGCGCCGGCCTTGAAGCCAGGCCACGGTTCCAGGTGGAAAAAGCGGAACTTGGGGCCGAGCTTTTCGCAGTATTCCTGCACCGGCTTCCAGATCGCCGGGTCCTTGGTGTTGTTGTCGATCACCAGGACTTCGAAATTCTCATAGTCCAGCGCCGCCAGCGAGTCGAGCGTGACCATGACCATCTCCGGCGGCTCGTTGTAGCAGGCCAGGTGAATGGACACGAACGGCTGCTTTTCCACCGGATCGGGTGTGAGCAGGCCCGCGTGGCGGACCCAGTTGCGGCGCCACAGCACTTCGGTGAACTCAAAGCCATTGATGAGCAGGATGGCGAGAATGGCGATCTGGGCCGGGAACAGCAGCACCAGCATGGTCCAGTCGACCCAGCTCAGGTAGAAATTGAAGGGCAGGGTAGCTGACCACACGATCAGGCCGCAGGCCAGCTGGATCAGCGCGCAGAAGAAGAAGCGGCCCGTCAGCTTGAAGCGACTGTAGTGGCGCGAGAACCAGATCATCGGCAGCAGCGCCAGCAAGCTGGCGGCCAGCGCCTTCCACGGCCAGCCGGTGTCTTCGGTGACCGGGCCGAGGAATGGGAACTTCAGCTGGCGGTCGGCGTTGAACATGCCCCAGTAAGCTTCCGTGCGACCGGAGAGCTTTTCCTTCCAGGGCTGGTCGAACGCCTCCATCACGTAATAGTCGATGTTGCGCTTCTTGGCTTCGTTGAACCACGTGCGCAGGAAGATCGCCTCGTTGGACACCGACGGGTCGGCGTACTGGAAACGGTCACCGTTCGACGGCCAGCCCACTTCGCCGATGACGATAGGCTTGCCGGGATACATTTTCTTGAGCGCGTCGTAGCTGCCCAGCACGTCCGTCACCGCCGGGAAGGCGTCCAGGCCCTTGCCCGGCCCGGTCACCGGAATACCGTTCCAATACGGAAACAGGTGCACGGTGATGAAGTCCACGTGCTCGGCGAGTTCGGGATATTTTTGCCACACGCCGATCGGCTCGGCGATGGTCACGGGCTGGTGGATGGCCGCGCGTACGCGATCGGCGTAGGCCATCAGCTGCTCGGGCGGGATGTCGTTGCGGTACAACACCTCGTTGCCAACCACCACGCGGTTGATCGAATTGGGATAACGGCGGGACTGGGCGATGAGCGCCTCGATTTCCTTCTCGTTATTGTCCAGGCGGCGATCGATCCACGCGCCGGCCATCACCTGCAGACCATCCTTTTCCGCCAGACGGTAGGTCTGCGGGTTCTGCAGCATCGAATAGGTGCGGATGCGCGAGGTATAGCGGCTGACCAGCTTGAGGTCGCTGTCCACTTCCTCGTCGGAGGGGAAGTCGTTCTTCAGCGGGTTCTGGTAGCGCTGGAAGGCGGACAGCGCAAAGCCGCCGATCGGACCTTTCCAGTCTTCAGGGCCGTGCGGCAGATTGCTCCACCACCACAGGCCGATGTTCATGGCCGCCACGATCAGGGCGAGCAAGATGGCTGCAAGCAGCGGGTGCCGGCTGTCGCGAGTGGTTGTGCTGGTGCTCAAAACGGTCCCCGTGGGCTGCCTCACACGAGGCCGAAAAGCACAGGGAGCTTAACGTTGACGCGCTTTTCGCTCAATAAAGACCGCGCAGCATGGTCAGCCCGAGGTCAGGCCATCCATCACTGCGCGCTCGTCGTTGCAGGGGATGTTCAAGCAGCGTGACGGTTTGGATCGGTTCGCCCGGTCGCGCGTAGGGCTCCCGAAAGGCCGATCCCGTCATGGCTGGCGATTATTTGAGCAGCGAGCGCAGCATCCAGGCGGTCTTCTCGTGCTCCTTCAGGCGGCCGGTGACGATATCGGCGGTGCCTTCGTCGCCCGCATGGTCGGCCACCTTGATCACCTGGCGCGCGGTGTGCGCGGCGATTTCATGGCCATCCACCAACTGGCCGACCATGTCTTTCCAGTCAGGCACGCCAGCTTCTTCCTTGATGGAGGTGAGCTTGCCGAACTGGCTGTAAGAGCCGGGGGCGAACACGTCCAGGGTGCGGATGCGCTCGGCGATTTCGTCGGCGGCCAGCCACAGTTCGTTGTATTGGGTCTCGAACATCGTGTGCAGGCTGTTGAAGTGCGGGCCGGTGATGTTCCAGTGGAAGCTGTGGGTCTTCAGATAGAGCGAGTAGGTGTCGGCGAGCAGCTTGGACAGATGTTCGCCGATCTGTTCGCGATCCTGTTTGGCGATACCGATGGAGATGGCCATGGCTTGCTCCTTAACGTAGAGGGTGTTGTTGACGAAGACTGCAGCCAGGGTAGTGGGCGGATATCGATTGGTAAAATGAATGCTTGCGATGGTCGCCATAGCTTTCATCTATCAGTCGTGTGGCGCAGCCAAGGCGGCGTGCCGGTGCGTCGGCTCGCCTGGGCGGCTTGCGCAGGGTTAGGGGGCGACGGCGGCATGGGTCGCCGCGATCACGGCAACGACGGATGAGCGGCGCAGCGGGCGAACCTGCAAGGCCTCGCCATCGTCGGCGGCGCTGCGACGCTTCGCCTGAAGAGGGTGCGACGGGGCGCAGCATGACCGGCAACAGCGCCAGGTGACCCAGGCCCACCAGCGCCAGCGTTGCGTTGCGGCTGGCGGAAAAGCGCGGCACCCCGGCCGGGCTTCCCGGCGTGGCAAGCATGCGCACATCCCTGTGTGAGGTTACTCAAATCACGGACTCGCCGGCGCGCTGAAAGTGCCCAATCCCCCGTGGGCGCTTGAGGAGCGGAGCTGCGGCTATCATGTGCGGTCCGATGACACACGCACCCGCTCCCCGCCCCTCCGCCGGCGATGCCCGCCTCAAGCCGCTGCGGCAATCGCTCGATAACGCCTGCAGCCGTGACTACGGTCGCCTGCTGGGGCGTTGGCGCGAACTCACGCGCCGTTTCGACGAAAAGAAGCTCGCCGCGCTCGCCAGCGATATCGATGCCTCGGTGGCACGTCGCCGCGCGCGCGCCGAGGCCAAGCCGGCCATCCGCCTGGACGAGGCGCTGCCCATCACCGCGCGCGCCGATGAAATCGTCGAGCTGATCCGCAAGCACCAAGTGGTGGTGATCGCCGGCGAAACCGGTTCGGGCAAGACCACCCAGTTGCCCAAGTTGTGCCTGGCGGCCGGCCGCGGCGAAGCCGGCATGATCGGTTGCACCCAGCCGCGCCGTCTGGCGGCCCGCTCGGTGGCGCGCCGCGTGGCGGAAGAACTCGCCACGCCGCTGGGCGAGCAGGTGGGCTTCCAGGTGCGCTTCAACGATCAGGTGTCCGAACGCACCCTGGTCAAGTTCATGACCGATGGCATCCTGCTGGCCGAGACCCAGGGCGATCCCTGGCTGAGCGCCTACGACACCATCATCATCGACGAGGCGCACGAGCGCAGCCTCAACATCGACTTCCTGCTGGGTTACTTGAAGCGCCTCGCGGCCAAGCGACCCAACCTCAAGATCATCGTCACCTCTGCCACCATCGACACCGCGCGCTTTGCCGAGCATTTCGATGGCGCGCCCATCGTCTCGGTGGAAGGGCGTACCTATCCGGTGGAGGTGCGCTGGCGCGCGGTGGACGAGGTGGCAGCGCGTCGCGGCCAACGCGTCGGTGACTTGGCCCAGGGCAGTGCCGAGCACGTCGCCGCCGTGCTGGATGAGATCACGCATGACGATCCGCGTGGCGATGTGCTGATCTTCATGCCCGGCGAGCGCGAAATTCGCGATACGCACCTGTTGCTGTCGCGCCGGCAGTATCGCGAGACGGAAGTGCTGCCGCTGTATGCGCGGCTTTCCGCGGGTGATCAGGATCGCGTGTTCAAGCCCGGTCCCAAGCGCCGCATCGTCCTGGCCACCAACGTGGCCGAAACCTCGTTGACGGTGCCGCGCATTCGCTACGTGATCGATTCCGGCCAGGCCCGCGTGAAACGCTACAGCCAGCGCAGCCAGCTGGAGCGCTTGCATGTGGAGCCGATATCGCGCGCCGCCGCCGATCAGCGCAAGGGCCGCTGCGGCCGCGTGGGGCCTGGCATCTGCTATCGCCTCTACGATGAGGCCGACTATGCCAGTCGCGCCGCCTTTACCGATCCCGAGCTGCTGCGGTCTTCGCTGGCCAACGTGATCCTGCGCATGCTTGCGCTGCAACTGGGTGACGTGGACGCGTTCCCGTTCCTGGAGGCGCCCGATCCGCGCGTGGTCGCTGACGGTTATCGGCGCCTGGCGGAGATTTCCGCCATCGACGAGCAGCGCCGGCTC
This sequence comes from Dyella sp. ASV21, assembly GCF_016428975.1. Classification (GTDB taxonomy): domain Bacteria; phylum Pseudomonadota; class Gammaproteobacteria; order Xanthomonadales; family Rhodanobacteraceae; genus Dyella. The sequence continues at coordinate 4,079 of NZ_JAELTT010000070.1, read as the reverse complement.
ACGCCCATCGGCCGCACGCTGGCACGCTTGCCCATCGACGTGCAGTTGGCGCGCATGCTGGTGGAAGCGGAGAAGCTGCATGGCTTGCGCGACATGCTGGCCATTGTGTCCTTTCTCAGCATTCAGGACCCGCGCGAGCGCCCCGCCGATGCGCGCCAGCAGGCCGACACGGCGCATGCGGCGTTTGCCGATCCCAAGTCCGATTTCGTGGGCGTGCTCAATCTATGGCGCGAGTATGGCAAGGCGCATGAAGATCTTACGCAGTCCAAGCTGCGCGATTGGTGCTCGCGTCACTTCCTGAGCTTTATGCGCATGCGCGAATGGCGCGAGCTGCACCGCCAGCTGCTTTTGGTGATACAGGAGCTGGGGTGGACATTCGGCGGCCCCGCGAGCGCCGGCGGCGAAGGGCGCGCTGATGGCGCCGCTCCGCGCGAGTCGGTCAAATCCAACCCCTCGGCTACTGCGAAGCCGCAGGGCCGCCAAGGTCCGCGCCCATCGCCCGCGGCCGCTGTCGCATCCTCGAACGATGGAAAAGGCGGCAAGGACGACGAGGCCGCCCGCCACTACGAAGCCCTGCATCGCAGCCTGCTGGCCGGCCTGCCGACCCAGGTCGGTCACAAGGACGAGAAGGGTGTGTTCCGCAGCACGCGCGAGCGCCGCTTTCAGGTGTTCCCGGGCTCGGCCTTGTCCAAAACGCCACCCCACTGGATCTTCGCCGCCCAGATCCTCGATGTGGGCGGACGCGTGTGGGGCATGATGTGCGCGCGCGTGGAGCCGCTATGGATCGAGCAGCAGGCGCGGCATCTGCTGCGCTCGTCCTGTCGCGACGCGCACTGGTCGCGCAAGCGCGGTCACGTGGTGGCGTATGAACAGGTGAGCCTGTTCGGGCTCACCCTGGTCGAGCGGCGCCCGGTGACTTTCCAGCAACAGGACCCGCAGCAGGCTCACGCGATCTTTCTGCGCGAGGCATTGGCGCGCTGCGACATCGATACGCGCGCCGACTTCGTGCGCGCCAACCAGCGCGTGCTTGAAGAAGCCCTGGGTATCGAGGCCAAGCAGCGCCGCGAAGGCCTGCTGCGCCACGAAGACGAGCTGGTGCGCTTCTTCGAGGACAAACTGCCGCAGGACATCGCCGACAGTCGTGCGCTGGAAGCCTGGTATCGTCGCGCGCGTCCGGCCGAACAGGCGGCGCTGCGTTGGTCGCTGGATGATGTCATGAGCGGCGGCGCCGGGCTGGACCCCAAGGCGTTTCCCGCATCGCTCGATATGTCGCCGCCCGCCGCGTCCGGCCAAACGCCACGCACGCAAGATGCGCAGGCGCGGCCGCAGAAGTACCGCTTGGAATACCGCTTTGTCCCCGGCGATGACGCCGACGGTGTGACCTTGCATCTGCCGCTCGCCATGTTGAATGCGCTGCCCACGGCGCGCTGCGAATGGCTGGTGCCGGGCTTGCTGGGCGAGAAAGTCGCCGAGCTGATTCGCGGCCTGCCGAAGGCTTTGCGTCGCAACTTTGTTCCTGCGCCGGATTTCGCCCGCGCCTTCGTGGAAGCCGAAACGCCTCGCGACGAATCGCTCAGCAAGGCGCTGGCCAGCTTCCTCAAGCGTGCCACGGGTGTAGAGGTGAGCGCAGGCGAGTTCGACGCGGTCGAACTGCCGGCGCATTTCCGCATGCGTTATCGCCTGCACGACGAGAACGGCAAAACGTTGGCGGCGGCTCGCGACCTCGGGGCGCTGCGCGCGCAGTGGGAAGGGCAGGCGCGCGAGGCGTTCTCGCGCAAGACCGATATCGAACTTACCCGCGAAGATGTCACCCGCTGGGACTTCGAGGAAATCCCGGCCCAGGTGCGCTCGGCTGGCGGTCTGTTGGCCTTTCCGGCCCTGGTCGACCTGGGCGAAACGGTGGCGTTGCGTGTGTTCGAACGCAGCGACGAAGCCCGCCAGGCGCATGAGCAAGGTGTGGTTCGTCTACTGCGAAATGCGCTGCCCAGCGATATGAAACAGGCGCGCCGACGCTTGCCCATCGCCAATCCCCTGGCGTTGAAATACGCGCCGCTCGGTGGCGTGGATGGCCTGCGTGAGGACCTGGTGGAGGGCGGCTTCCACGATCTGCTGGCGCGCCAAGTGCTCGATGTGCGTACCGCAGGCGCCTTCGAGGCTCTGCATGCGCAGGCCGCGCGCGAGGTTTTCGGCGCAGCGGTGGAACGCCTCAAGCTGGCCGAGCCGATCATTGAAGCGCAAGCGGAGTTGAAGCCGTGGCTGCAGCCGCCGCTGATGGGTTTCGCGCGTGCGAGTTACGACGACCTGCGCGAGCAATTGGACGGTTTGTTGGTGCCGGGCTTTCTGCGCGATCTACCTACGTCGCGCCTGGTGCACTATCCGCGTTACCTCAAGGCGATGCGGTTGCGCGCGGAGCGTCTGCGGCAGGACCCGGCCAAGGACCAGCAGCGCATGTTGCAGGTACTGCCGTTCTGGCGCGACTACCTCAAGCACCGCGCCGAAGGTGTTGAGCCTCTGGACGAACTACGCTGGCTGATCGAGGAATGGCGCGTATCGCTGTTCGCGCAGGAGCTGAAGACGGCCGAGCCGGTATCGGCCAAGCGACTCACCCGGGCGCTGGAAGCCCTGGCCTGAGTCGAACCCCTGCGGTGGCATGACTGCTGCCGCAGGGGTTTGTCGCATCAGCGGGTGCGCACGACCGCCGTAGTAGTGGAGCAGCCATCCACGGCCATCATCCAGTTACCCAGCAGCGATCGGCGAATGGTGACCTTCGGCGAGTCGGCCGCGAGGCAGGAGATGCTGGTGGTATCCGCCTGCTTCCACATCTGGCCATTGTCCAGGGTGAACTCGCTATGCCCATTGAAGCCCGCGAAACTACCCTGCACGCGCGCCTGGATCGGGCCGACCTTTTCCTTGCCCGTGTAGAACACCGGGTTACCACTGGCGTCGACCATCTTGGTAACGGTCTTGCCGTGCCCGCTGAGCCACGCATCAAGGTTCTTCAACTCATCCGGCGACAGCTTATCAAGGCCGGCCGCCTTGAAATCCTCAGGCGACATGCGCTGCTGAAGCGGTACGTATTGCTCGGCCGCAAAGGCGATCGAGGGAAGCGCTAAAGCGGTACTCAACAACAACGGAAGCAGGCGAACCAGACGCATGGGGCAATCCTCAGTCGATGGAACGGGTACGCGGGCAGGATACACGCACCGGCGCTCGGGTTCATGCGGCCCGGCCGCGTCGCCTTGGGCGCTGGGGGCTATCCGATAAGGCGGTGGCCCGGCGCTCGCGCTTTCGCGCGGCTAACGGCGTGTTGGACGTATCCGAGTCTTTGCCCGTGGGTTCAATAGGTGAATGGAGCAGGAGGGCGGGCAAGTCCTTTAGCTAGTTTTAGTGTGCGCACGTTGCGTTTTGGTGAGTACGTATTAACTGTCAGTGTGAGAGTTAATCGTGACGTACCGATGTGTGGAGGCGGGGTGCACGCCGGGCCAACGGACCATGTCGACGTCTTGGCACCTCCTAAGTGCCGTGGTGATTGCCGCCGACTCAACCCGCGATGACGGGGCCAATGAAAGCGATTCTTGGCGACGTTGGGCGAGCTCGGTCACGCTTGGATGCGTGCAAAGCGGGGTGCATTCGCGCGTGCAGTGGGCGCAACGTTCGGCGCTCGAGCGATAGGGGTGGGGCGTGTAGGAATGGCCTGTCGCCGATGAGGTAATGCCTTCGATCATCCGTCGACACGTTCGTTTGAACGCACGGAAATCGCGTTTGCGATTCACATCGTTTAGACGTCTCCATTCCCAGATTCGATCACGCCGGGTCGAGCGAATTCGATCAACGGCTGAGAGCAGTGGCTCGGTGGGGAATCCAGTCACGTTCACGTTCAAGGAGGTTCACCCTATGTACGCATCACGCTCTGTTCGTACGCTTTCGTGCCTCGCCGTTGTGTCCGCCATGTTCATGGCCGCCATGCCTGGCCTGGCTTCCGCAGCGTCCTCGGCCAACGCCGAGTTCAAAGTGAATCTGACCATCAACCCTGACTGCAACATCGACGCCACCGATCTGAATTTCGGCCGGCATAGCAC
>NZ_JAELTT010000006.1 GCF_016428975.1 Dyella sp. ASV21 | reverse complement strand
TCAACGTGCCCGCCGCGCTCGCCAACGCTCCCTTGAGTTTCAAGGACGGTCATTTCGTGGCCACCGGCGCCCTGATCAACCTGCCGGCCTTGCTGGTGGTCGGGGCCATTACCGCGCTGCTCTATGCAGGCACCCGGCAGTCCACCATGTTCGCCAGCGTGGTAGTGGTGCTGAAAGTGTTGGTGGTGATCTTGTTCGTGGTGTTCGGCCTGCAGTACATCGACACGTCGCTGTGGCACCCCTACGTGCCGCCCAGCCAGGGCGGCGAGCATTACGGCTGGAGCGGCGTATTCCGTGCGGCCACCAGTGTGTTCTACGCGTATATCGGCTTTGACGCGGTCGCCACGGCGGCCCAGGAGACGCGCAATCCGCAGCAGAACGTGCCGGCGGGCATCCTTATTTCGTTGGCGATCTGTACGGTGCTCTACATCATCGTGGCGGCGGTGCTGACCGGCCTTGTGCCGTATCAGCAACTGGCCACGGCCGAGCCGGTGGCGACGGCACTGGCGGCCCACCCGTCGCTGGCCTGGTTGAAGCTGCTCACCCAGATCGGCGCGGTGGCTGGTCTGACCTCGGTGATCCTGGTGATGCACATGGGTCTGGCGCGCATTCTCTACAGCATGTCCGGCGACGGTCTGCTGCCGCGTATGTTTGGCGCGGTGCACGAGCGCTTCCGCACGCCGCATCGCTCGACCTTGCTGGTGGGTGCTGTCGGTGGCCTGCTGGCGGCGCTGTTCCCGCTGAGCCTGCTGGGCGATCTGTTGTCCATGGGGACGCTGCTGGCATTCGCCACGGTGTGCGTGGGCGTGCTGGTGCTGCGTCGCACGCGTCCTGATCTTCCGCGCGGGTTCCGCGTGCCGGCGGCACCGGTGGTGTGCTCGCTAGGCGTGATCGTGTGCCTGTTCCTGCTGGCCCAGATGAACCTGGCCAACTGGCTGCTGCTGGCCGGCTGGACCGCACTGGGCATGCTGATCTACGTGACCTACGGCTTCTGGCACAGCCGCCTGCGCGCGCAGCGTTGAGCGACGACGGGCGAGCCTTGCCGCCGCTCAAGCTCGTTCGCGCTTACCCGATGTGGAAGCGTTCGTCCCCGGAGGGGCTATCGATGTAGTGGTCCAGACCCTGCACCCGCAGCGGGTGCAGGTCGTAATCGCGGTGTTGCCGTTCCGCCGAGACGATCGCTGCGATTTCGTCAGGTGTGAGCGCCGATGACGGTGTGACGTTCGGGCTGGTATCGCTGAGTGGAACGGTGTGCGGGCGGTTGGGAAGCGTCATGACACAACTCCTGCGGTCGAATGCGCGTAGGTGTCTCAGATCACCGTGCGGCACAGCCACTCGGCGGCAACGGCATCCTTGCCCTGAAGAGAAGTGCACCGTGCCGTCGAATCAGGCATATCGGTTTGGGGGCGCTGGGCGTGGGGCGGCCCGATGGCTTCGCTTCCTGTATCCCTTGGGATGCAGCGGCGGATCGAAAGGTTGCTTCGATCGACGACCGTCTTGATCTCGCTAGAGACCGAGAACGATGCTAGTTCCTGACTCTGTCAGCAACGCGGCACCGGCCGCGGCTATCCGTAGGTCGACCTTATTCTAACTCCGTGACATGCCGGTGACGTGGGTCATGAGGCCTACATGCACGCGTGCCGCGTGGCGTGCGGGTTGCATGGGCGCTTCGGCTCACGAACGTTGATATGGACGTCCATATCAACGCGGCCGCCTAGAACAGCGTGCCCTGGTCGAACAGTAGTTTCACGGGTGCGAAACTGCGCCGGTGGTGGGGGCAGGGTCCCAGGCGTTTGAGCGCTTCCAGATGCCCTGGCGTGCCATACCCTTTGTGCTCGGCAAAACCATAGCCCGGATGCTCGCGATCCAGCGCCACCATCCAGCGATCGCGCGTGACCTTGGCGAGAATGGAGGCGGCGCTGATGGCCGGCTCCAGTGCGTCGCCACCGACAATCGCGCGGCCCGGAATGGATAGTTCGCGGGGCAGGGCATTGCCGTCTATCCAGGCTTCGTCAGCGGCCGGGGCGAGCCCCGCGAGGGCGCGGCACATGCCCGTCATGGTCGCCTGGTAGATATTGATGCGATCGATTTCGTCGGGCATCACCATCACGATGCAATGAGCCAGCACGTTCTCGATGATCTGTGGATAGAGCGCCTCGCGACGGGCCTCCGTCAACTTCTTGGAGTCGTTGAGTCCGGCAATCGGTCGGGACGGGTCAAGGATCACAGCGGCCACGCTCACGGGGCCGGCCAGCGGGCCTCGGCCGGCTTCGTCCACGCCGGCGATCAGGCGATCGTTGATGGCGTCCGTGGATGTGCGGGCGGCGCCCGCGCGCGTGCTGTGCGGCTTAGCGGCCACGTGAGGCATCCACGAGTTCGCCCACCGCGTTGGCGGCCAGATCGCCAGCATGACCATCCAGGTCGCCACGCAACGCTATGTGCAGTTGCTCGAAGGCCGCCACGATGGCGCCACGGCGCTCGCTATCGTTGAACAACGCCAGGGTGGCCTGGGCCAGTTTGTCGGCGGTGAAATCGTCCTGCATCAGTTCGGGTACCAGCACCGCATCCGCGCCCATGCCGCTGGCACGGGCAAGAATATTGGGCAGCGAATAGACGTCTGTCTTGAGCATGTTGAGGGCGCGGGCAATGCGGTAGCTGATCGGCGACACGCGATAGCCCACCACCATCGGACGCTTGGCCAGCATGGCCTCCAGCGTGGCCGTGCCCGACGCCAGCAGCACCACGTCGGCGGCCAGCATCGCCTCGTGGGCGTGGCCGTCCAGCAGCTGCGGCACGTCGGGTTCGCTGTTATCGGCAAGCAGCTGTTGCAGGCTGGCACGCACGCGCTCGTTGGCGGCAGGAATAAGGATGCGCAGACCAGGCAGAGCCTTCGCTACTTGCTGGGCGGCGTCGATGAATGCGCGACCCAGCATGGCGACTTCCGAGGGCCGACTGCCCGGCAGTACGGCGAGCACGGGAGCGTTCTGCGGCAACTGCAGGAAATCACGCGCACCGGTGCGGTCGGATACCAGGGCGAAGCGGTCCGCCAGCGGGTGCCCCACGAAGCGCGCATCGACCCCGTGCCGCGCATAAATCGCCGGTTCCATGGGGAACAGGCAGAGCACGCGGTCCGCACTGCGGCCGATCTTCTCCGCGCGCTTCTCGCGCCATGCCCATACGGAGGGGCTGACGTAGTGCACCGTGCGAATACCGGCTGCGCGTAGGCGCTGTTCCACGCCGAGGTTGAAATCCGGCGCATCGATGCCAACGACAACGTCCGGTTTGGCGGCGATCAGGCGCGCAACCAATTCCTTGCGAAGACGCAGCAGGCGAGGCAGGTGCGACACCACTTCGGCAAAGCCGAAGAGCGAGAGCTCCTTGATGTCGTACCAGGAGTCGAAGCCTTGGCCCTTCATGCGTGCGCCACCGATGCCGATGAAGCGTGCGCCCGGGTAGCGGCGTCGCAGCGCGGCGATCAGGTCGGCGCCCAATTGGTCACCGGAGTCTTCGCCGGCGATAAGGGCGATGAGAGGGGCTGGATGGGCGATGTCGGTGGGAGTCATGGCTGGAAACAGAGACAAAAGCGAACCCCCATGCGTGATGCGCCGATAGGAGCAAGGCTCCCATCGGCGGCTCATGTCAACGCGCGAGTGAGCGCTCGCTGCGGTCGAGGAAGTCGAGCATGGCGCGCACGTCCTCGCTGTTCTCGGCCTGAGTAATCAGTTGCTCGCGTGCATCGGCGAGGGTAAGGCCGGCCATGTACAGGGTGCGATAAGCGCGTTTGATCGCCGAGATGCGGGTGGCATCGAAGCCGCGGCGCTTGAGGCCCTCGCTGTTGATGCCGCGCGGGCGGCCGCGCTGATCATTGGCCATCATCACGAAGGGCGGCACGTCCGAGCCGAGCAGGCAACCCATGCCGATGAAGGCATGCGCGCCCACCTTGCAGAACTGGTGCGCGCCGGAGAAGCCGGCCATCACCACCCAGTCGCCCACCTCCACGTGCCCGGCCAACGCTGAGTAGTTGGAGAACACCGTGTGGTTGCCGATCTGGCAATCGTGCGCGACATGCACATAGGCCAGCAGCCAGTTGTCGTTGCCGATGCGCGTGGCGCCGCCGCCGTCGCCGGTGCCACGGTTGATGGTGACAAACTCGCGGATCTGGTTGCGGTCGCCGATGATCAGCTCGGTGCGTTCGCCATTGAATTTCTTGTCCTGCGGGGCACCGCCCAGCGAAGCGAACTGGCTGATGCGGTTCTCGCGGCCAATGCGCGTGGGACCCTCGATCACCACATGCGGGCCAATCACCGTGCCTTCGCCGATCTGCACGTCGGCGCCGATCACGCTATAGGCGCCGATGCTGACGTTGTCGCCGATAACGGCCGAGGGATCGATCTGCGCGGTGGGATGGATCATTTGTCGGACCTCGCGGCGCACATCAGCTCGCAGCTCGCCACTTCCTTGCCGTCGACCACGGTGCGTGCCTCGAACAGGCCCATGCTGCGCAGCAGGCGCTTGAGCGACACCTCCAGGCGCAATTGGTCGCCGGGCACCACAGGGGCACTGAAGCGCGCGTTGTCGACCTTGGCGAGGTAGAACAGCGGGCTGCCGGTATTGCCCTTCAAGCGGCTGGAGATCTGCGTGAGCAGGCCGGCGGCCTGGGCCATGGCCTCCACGATCAGCACGCCTGGCATGACCGGGTGGCCCGGGAAGTGGCCCTGGAAGAACGGCTCATTGATGGTCACGTTCTTGATGGCCACCACGCTCTTGTCCGGCACCAGTTCGACGACGCGGTCGACCAGCAGGAACGGATAGCGGTGCGGCAGCAGCTGCTGGATCTGTTCCACGTTCACCGGGAGGTGGAAAGGCACGGTGAGGTCACTCATTGTTGCTGTCCTTCTCCAGCGCCGAGAGTCGGCGCACGTATTCGTCGAGATGTTTGAAGCGGGCCGCGTTGCGACGCCACAGTCGATTTTCCTGCAGCGGGACGCCCGAGGAATATTCACCTGGCTCGCGTATGGAGTGCGTGACCAGGCTCTTGGCGGTAATGGTAACCCGGTCGGCCACTTCCAGATGCCCCAGCACGCCGGCGTTGCCGCCGATCATGCAGTAACGGCCGATCTTGGCGCTGCCGGCCACCGCCGCGCAGCCGGCCAGGGCGGTATGGGCGCCGATATAGACGTTGTGAGCGATCTGGATCTGGTTGTCCAGGCGTACGTCTTCTTCCAGCACCGTGTCGTCCAGCGCGCCACGGTCGATGGTGGTGTTGGCGCCAATCTCGCAGTCGTCGCCGATGCGCACGCCACCGAGCTGGGGCAGTTTGATCCAATGGTCGCGGTCAAAGGCAAGGCCGAATCCGTCCGAGCCAATCACCGCGCCGGGGTGTACCAGGACGCGCTTGCCCAGGGTCACGCGGATCACCAAGGTCACGCGCGCCACCAGACGGCTGTGCGCGCCTACCGTGCACTCGGGGCCGATGATGCAATGGGGGCCGAGCACCGCACCGTCTTCGATCACCGCGCCATCATCGATCACGCAGCCCGGACCGATACTGGCGGTGGGGGCCACGCGCGCCGTCGCTGCGACTACTGCGCTGGGGTGAATGCCCTGCGGGGCGGCGGGCAGTCGCTCAAACAACGCGGCGATCTTGGCGTACGCCACATAGGGATCTTTCGCCAGCAGTGCGTCGACCGGGCTCTCGGCTGTGTTCTCTTCTCGCATGACCACCACGCCGGCACGGGTGGCCGCCAGCTGGGAGGCGTATTTGCTGTTGGAGAGAAAGCTCAGCTGGGTCGGGCCGGCGCCCGCCAAGGTACCGACGCCATCGATGACGCGCGCGCCATCGCCACGAAATTCCAGGCCGAAGCGCTCGGCCAGTTCGGCCACGGTAATGTTGAAAAGGCTCATGCGTTGGCTCCCTGCAATCGGGCCATTGTAGGGCGTAGGCGCTTTCCTGGCTCGCCAAAAAGGAAAGCGCGGCAGCGCCGCGCTTTCCCTGATCCTGCTGTGCGGACCCTTCAGTCCATTAGAACTGGCTGCCGAAGGTGAACTGGATGCGCTCTTCGTAGTGACCGTCATCCTGCTGGGTGCGCAGCGGTACCGCGAAGTTGATGATCAGCGGGCCGATCGGTGCCTGCCAGTGCAGCGAGATACCGGTGGACACGCGCAAGGTGCTGGCGGTGAAGGTCGAGTAGCTCGTATAGGCGTTACCGACGTCCACGAACCACGACACGCGAGCGGTGTTGATGTCCTTGAGGAACGGCAGCGGCAGGTACAGCTCGGCCGTGCCCAGCACCTTGAACGCACCACCCAGCGGCTGCGCGTAGCTGTACACGCTGCCGGTACAGGTGCCATCCGGGTTCGGCGTGATCGGAACTATCTTGCCGGCCGCGTTGGTGGTGGTGCCCACGCAGACGCGGGGGCCCAGGGTGTTGTCCTGGAAGCCACGCACGTCGCGCACGCCGCCCGAGTAGTAGTTCTCCCAGAACGGGAAGGTGATCTTGTCGCCTGCCTGGTAGAGACCGTCGCCGCTGCTGTAGTCGAACGTCTGGCCATAGGCCTTGCCGTAGCCGATCTGGCCATCCAGGTACAGCACGAAGCCCTTGCCGATCGGCCAGTAATGGTTGGCCTCGCCGAAGATCTTGTAGTACTGCACGGTGGAGCCGGGCAGGGCGATATCGGTCGACAGCGAGATCAGGCCGCCGCGCGTCGGAGCCCAGTAACCGTTGCGGGTATCGTGGGTCCAGCCCAGCGTGGCGTCCCAGGTGTGGATCGTCTGGTGGCCGAGCGCGTTCTGGTAGTCGATCAGGATCTGCGGCGAGTAGTTGACCGTCGAGGTTTCCGGATTGCCGTTCGGGTCGAGAACGGGGTTGCCGTTCACGTCCAGAACCTGCTGCTGGTAGCTGAGGTTGATCTTGTTGCTACTGATGCCCAAGCCGGCGCGGATGTTGTCCGTTTCGGAGATCGGGAAGCTCAGGTAGCTCGAGAACGACTTCATCGAGCTTTCGTAGTTGACGAAGGTGCTGTTGGTGTCGCCGTAGTTGCTCTTGGTGAAACCTGCGCTGTAACCGATACCCACGCCGCTGTCGGTGAGGTAGGGGTTGAAGTAGCTGGCATTGATGTTGGTGGAGTAGTCGCTGCGCGAGGCGCCCACCGAGAAGCTGTCACCCGTGCCAAGGAAGTTGTTCTGCGACACCGACGCGGACAGGATGATGCCCGAGTACTGCGAGTAACCCACGCCGAACATCAGGCTGCCGGCGGACTGTTCTTCCACCTTCACCGTCAGGTCGACCTGGTCTTCGGTGCCGGGCACCAGCGCCTTGTCGATGTTGACGGTCTTGAAGTAGCCCAGGCGCTGCAGACGGATCTTGGAGCGGTCGATAGCCGGCTGCGAGAACCAGCTGCCTTCCAGCTGGCGCATTTCGCGGCGCATCACGTCGTCTTCCGTGCGGGTATTGCCCTGGAAGATCACGCGGCGCACGTACACGCGCTTGCCCGGCTCGATGTAGAGCGTCAGGTCGACGGTGCGCTTGTCCTTGTCCAGCTTCGGCACCGGCGTGACCTTGGCAAAGGCATAACCGATGCTCGCCAGGATGCTCTTGATGGAGTTGGAGCTTGCTTCGACCGCCTTGCGGTTGAAGGTGTCGCCCTTCTTCACGTACACCAGCTGCTTGAGCGAATCCTCCGGGAGGATCAGCTCGCCAAGCAGGTGCACATCGGAAATGGTGTAGATGTCGCCTTCCTTGACGCTGGCGGCGATGTACATCGAGCGCTTGTCCGGCGCAATGGTCACCTGGGTGGAGTCGACGCCAAAGTCGGCGTAGCCGCGATCCATGTAGTAGGACTGCAGCTTCTCCAGGTCACCGCTGAGCTTTTCGCGCGAGTACTGATCGTCCTTGGAGTACCAGGACATCCAGTTGGACGTATCCGATTCGAAACCCTTGCGGATGTCCTTATCGGTAAACGCCTGGTTGCCGACGATATTGATTTCCTTGATCTTGGCAACCTTGCCTTCGCGGATCTCGATGTCGACCGCCACGCGGTTGCGATCGAGATTGGTCACGTGCGGTTCGACCGACACGTTGTACTTGCCGCGGTTGTAGTACTGGCGCACCAGTTCCTGCTGCACGCGGTCGAGCGAGAGGCGGTCGAAGGTTTCGCCTTCGGACAGGCCGATCTCCTTCAGGCCCTTGCGCAGATCCTCTTCCTTGATGTCCTTGTTGCCGCGAATGTTGAGCTTGGCAATGGACGGACGCTCGACGACCTTGATGACCAGAATGTCGCCTTCGCGATCAATCTGCACGTCACTGAAGAACTTGGTCTGATACAGGGCGCGAATGGCGCGCTGGGCACCATCGTTGGTCAGGCGATCGCCCTTGCCCATGGGCAGGTAATTGAGGACGGTACCGGTGGAAATACGGCTGAGGCCATCGATACGGATGTCGGAAATGACGAACGGATCGAACGCAAGAGCATTGGCGGACAGGGAGGCAAGCAGGATCAGGGCGGCGATACGCTTCATCGTCGATTCCGTTGGTTTATTCCGATGAGGCGGCCGAAACCGCCCCGATCAATACGTGAAGCCAGGACGAGCCCAGCCTTGAAAGGGTGCTTGCATCATGCCCAGATGCGTCGGGTAAACCATCGCTAGGTCCCTGGTGCGCGCACGTCGCCGCGTGCGTCCCGGACACGCCACAACCCCCGGCAACCGCGCGACTTTCAGCAAAGTCGGCGCGCGTCACGAGGGCAGGAAGCGATGGATGTCGTTGTAGAAGGCCAGTCCCATTAACGTGAACAACAGCACGAGGCCGACATACTGACCGGCTATCATGACGCGTTCGCTGACAGGGCTGCCCTTGACCAACTCAATAAGGTAATACAGCAGCCAACCGCCGTCCAAGACCGGGATCGGCATCAGGTTGAGGATGGCCAGGCTGAGCGAGACCATGGCGAGGAAGCTGAAGAACCAGCCCACCCCCATGCTTGCCGACACATTGGCCACCTGCGCGATACCGATCACCCCCGAGAGGTTCTTGGTGGACGCTTGCCCGGTGACCATCTTGCCAATCATGTTGAAGGTGTTGGCGGTGCTGTTCCAGGTGGTTTCCAGCGTGGCGCCAATGGCCTTGAGCGGCCCGTAGCGAAGCACCGCCTGTTCACGTTCCATCGCGGTTACGCCGATCACCCAGTTGGAGGGCTGGCCCTCCAGCGATTCCATGCGCGCCGTAACGGTCAGCGGCAGCGTCTGCTGGCCGCGCTGGACGACGATGGATAGCGCGGGCGACTTGGCTGCTTCGGCCGGCACCAGCTTCTGGAAGGCTTCGTAGGTATCGACGGCTTGGCCGTTCACGCTGACGATGCGGTCGCCGCCTTGCATGCCACCCAGCGAGGCGGGCTTGCCCGGCAGCACGGCGCCGATCACCGGAGCCATCGGGGCCAGCTTGAGGCCGAGCCTGTCGAAATACTGATCGATCGGTTGGCCGGCCGGCAGTTCATTCAGCGGCAGGGTGACGCTGCGTTCGGCGCCATCGGTGCCGCGCACGGCGAGCGGCAGCGGTTCACGGCCCAGCATGCCATTGGCAATGACGTCCATGGAGTCGCTCCAGGTCGCCACCGCGTGGCCATTCACGCTCAGGATGCGATCGCCGCTGCGGATGCCGGCCTCGGCGGCCAGACTCTGCGGCGCGGCCGATACGATGGGCGCTACGTCCGGCTTGCCGATGAGGAACATCAGCCAGAACGCGACCAAGGTAAAGATCAGGTTGAAGGCGGGGCCCGCGGCAACGATGGCGATGCGCTGCCACACCGGCTTGGCCGTGAACTCCTGCCCGGCAAGGGCGGGGTCAACCTCGCCTTCGCGGGCATCCAGCATCTTCACGTAGCCGCCCAGCGGGATCATGGCCACCTGGTATTCGGTGCCATCGCGTCCTACGTGCTTCCAGATCGCCTTGCCAAAGCCCACCGAAAAGCGCAGCACTTTGACGCCGCAGCGGCGTGCGACCCAGTAGTGACCAAATTCGTGAAAGGTCACCAGCACGCCAAGCGTGACGAGCAACCAAAACACTGAGCCGAGGATAGGATTCATCTGCAAGAGCTTATCAGGCTTGTCAGCACGCGTTGCGAAGGATGCGACGGGCGGCGTCGCGGGCCGACCGGTCACGTTCATTCAGGGTCTGGACATCGACCACAGGCTGCGCCGGCAGTTCCGTAAGTACGCTCTCAACCAGATCAGCGATGCTGAGGAAGGGCAGTCCACCGGCCAGGAACGCCTCCACTGCGACCTCATTGGCCGCGTTGAGAATCGCCGGCGCGTCGCCCCCGGCGCGCAGCGCCTGAAAGGCCAGCGCCAGGCAGCGGAAGGTGGCCAGGTCCGGCGCCTGGAAAGCCAGCGGCGCGGAGGCGGCCAAGTCCAGCGGGGCGACGCCCGCGTCGATGCGATCAGGCCAGGCCAGCGCATGCGCAATAGCTGTGCGCATATCCGGGTTGCCCAACTGGGCCAACACCGAGCCGTCGACGTATTCCACCAGCGAATGCACCAGGCTCTGCGGGTGCACCAGTACTTCGATGCGCTCGGCGGGGGCGCCGAACAGGTGGTGCGCCTCGATGACTTCCAGCCCCTTGTTCATCAGGGTGGCCGAATCGACCGAGATCTTTCGGCCCATCACCCAGTTAGGGTGCTTGCACGCCTGCTCCGGCGTGACAGCAGCCAGTTCGGCGCGGCTGCGGCCACGGAAGGGGCCACCGGATGCGGTAAGGATCAGGCGACGCACGCCGCTGGCATCCAGCGACGGGCGGCCGCCGGGCAGGCACTGGAAGATGGCGTTGTGTTCGGAATCCACCGGGATCAGTTCGCCGCCACCGGTTGCCAGCGCTTCCAGCAGCAGCGGGCCGGCCATCACGATGGATTCTTTGTTCGCCAGCAGCAGGCGCTTGCCCGTGCGGGCGGCAGCCAAGGTGGAGTCGAGGCCGGCGGCACCCACGATCGCGGCAACCACGGTGTCGCAGAGCGTGCCGGACACCGCCTCGGTGATGGCGTCATGGCCACTGGCCACGTCACAGCGCACACCCGCCGCGGCAAGGCGACGCGCCAGTTCGCCTTCCAGGCTGGCATCGGCGATCACGGCCAATGCGGGGCGATGCTGGAGGCACCGTTCGACCAGCGCGGAAACATTGCTGTGTGCCGTCAGTACGGTGGCGCGAAAGCGCTCCGGGTGGCGGGCAATGACATCGAGCGTACTGCCGCCGATCGAGCCGGTGGCGCCAAGCACGGCGACCTTGCGTAGTGCCATGGTACTCATAGGCCCAGCAGCAGCTTGCCGGCAGCGAAGACGGGCAGTGCGGCGAATACGCTGTCGAGGCGATCGAGCAGGCCGCCATGGCCGGGGAACAGGTTGCCCGAATCCTTCACGGCCGCATGGCGCTTCATCAGGCTTTCAAACAGGTCGCCCACGATGGAGGCCACCACGGTCAAGACCGAGAGCACCAGCAGGCCAGCCAGCTTGGCGCCGCTCACATCGAGCAGCAGGCCGCCCACCAGGGTCACGATGGCGCCGGCCACGAAGGCCCCGTACACACCTGCCCAGGTCTTGCCGGGGCTGATGGTGGGGGCGAGCTTGCGCCGGCCGAACAGGCGGCCGCTGAAATAGGCACCGATATCGGCGGCCCACACCACGAGCAAGGCGAGCAGCGTCCACGCGGGACCATGTTCGCCCGAGCCATGGATGGACATCGCAGCGACCCATGCCGGCACGATCACCAGCAGGCCCGCGCCAAGCTTCATCAGAGAGTTCTCGCGGGTTGGCGCGGCGCCGAACGCAAAGTGGCGCAGCCACTGGCCGACCGCGACCCACCAGGCCACACCCACGCCGATCAACAGCGGCCACCACGGCGAGAGATCGCGCACCAGCCAGCTCAGCACCAGCAGGGCGGCGGTGACGGTGAGCACCGCACCGCGCGACAGCGTTTTCTTGAGACCGGATAGGCGCGTCCACTCCCACATCGCAGCGAGGAAGGTCAGGGCGATGATGGGGGCAAACAGCCAGGTCGGTGTCAGCAGGATCAGGCCGATCACCAACGGAGCGAGGAGCAGAGCGGTGAGGGTGCGCTGGAGCAGCATGCAGATCCTTGGGTTACGCCTTTCGGGCGACCTGGTCACCGGTCTTGCCATAGCGGCGTTCGCGGCGAGCGTAGTCTTCGATGGCCAGCTTCAGGCAAGCCTGGTCGAAATCCGGCCAGAGGGTGTCGGTGAAATACAGCTCAGCGTACGCCAATTGCCACAGCAGGAAATTGCTGACGCGACATTCGCCGCCGGTGCGGATGAACAAGTCCAGCGGTGGCAGGTCGGCCAGGCACATCCAGTGGCCAAGCAGGTGCTCGTCGATCTCGTCCGCGCGCAGTTCACCTCGTGCGACTGATTCGGCAGCCTTGCGTGCCGCTTGCACGATGTCCCAGCGGCCGCCGTAGTTCACGGCGATATTGAGGTGCAGGGCGTCGTTGCCGGCGGTGCGTGTCATGGCGCCAGTCATGCGCTGGCGCAGGGCGCCGTCAAAAGCGCTGAGGTCACCGACGAAGCGGATGCGCACGCCGTTGTCGTGCAACTCGTCCACTTCTTTGTCCAGGGCGCGCACGAACAATTCCATCAACGCGCCGACTTCGTCCTGCGGGCGCTGCCAGTTCTCGCTCGAAAACGCGAACAAGGTAAGTACCTTGACGTCTTGGCGCAGGCAGCCCTCCACTACATCGCGCACGGCTTTGCGTCCGGCGTTATGGCCGAACGTGCGTGGTCGATGACGGAGTTTCGCCCAGCGGCCGTTGCCATCCATCACGATGGCGACGTGGCGCGGAACCCGCGCGGAATCGGCGCTGGTCATGGGAAGGGTGATGACGCTTACAGCGCCATCAACTCCTCTTCCTTGTTCTTGACGACGCTATCGACATCCTTCACGAAGCGATCGGTGAGCTTCTGGATTTCGTCTTCCGCGCGGCGCTCGTCATCTTCGGTGATGAGCTTTTCCTTGAGCAGGTCCTTGACTTGCTGCATGGCGTCGCGACGCACGTTGCGGATGGCGATCTTGGCTTCCTCGCCTTCATGCGCCACGTGCTTGGCCAGCTCGCGGCGACGCTCTTCGGTGAGCGGCGGCATGTTGAGGCGGATGGTCATGCCGGCGGTGTTCGGCGTAATGCCGATATCCGAAGCCATGATGGCCTTTTCGATTGGCCCGACCAGGGTCTTTTCGAACGGGGTAATGATGATGGAGCGCGAATCGCCCAGGGCGACCGTGGCCACCTGGTTCAGCGGCATGTCCGAACCGTAGTACGGCACCTTGATGCCATCGACCAGGGCGGTGCTTGCGCGACCGGTGCGCAGGCGCGTCAGGCTGTGCCTGAGCGAGTCGATGCTCTTGCCCATGCGGGTCTGGGCATCGCTCTTGATGTCGTTAAGCATGGGAAACACCCCTCAAACCGTGCAAGCCCACGAGTATAGCAGGGGGCTGCGGGGCGTTGGGCTGGCGACCTCCACTTCCGCAGGCCCGTGCAGCCATGGCCTGCGCAAGGCGACGCCAGTGTTCACCCTGACCCTCTCCCGGATGGGGAGAAGGCCGGGTGGTTTGTAGCTCAGTTCTCGGACACGAGGGTGCCGATGTCCTCGCCACGCATGATGCGCATGAGGTTGCCGGGTACGGTCATGTCGTAGATGCGCAGCGGCATGCCGTGATCGCGGCACAGTGCAATGGCGGCGGTATCCATCACCGCCAGCTTGCGCTCGATCACCTGATCGTAGGTGAGCTTGTCGTAGCGGGTGGCATCGGCGTGGCGGGCCGGGTCCGCCGTATAGACGCCGTCCACCTTGGTGGCCTTGAGCAGCAGGTCCGCACCCACTTCCACGGCGCGCAGCGCGGCCGCCGAGTCGGTGGTAAAGAACGGATTGCCGGTGCCCGCCGCGAACAGTGCGATGCGGCCCTTTTCGATGTGGCGGATGGCGCGGCGGCGGATGAAGTCCTCGGCCACGTCGTGTATTTGAATGGCGCTCATCACGCGGGCGTAGCCGCCACGACGTTCGATGGCGTCCTGCATGGCAAGTGCGTTCATCACGGTCGCCAGCATGCCCATATGGTCGCCGGTGACGCGATCCATGCCGGCTGCGGCCAGGCCCGCACCGCGGAAGATATTGCCGCCGCCGATGACGACGCCGATCTGTACGCCGGCTTTCTGTACTTCGATGATTTCGTCGGCCAGGCGGCCGATGACCTTGGGGTCGATGCCGTAATCGGCTTCGCCCATCAGGGCTTCGCCGGAGAGTTTGAGCAGGATGCGGCGGTAATTAAGCGGTGCGCTCATGGGGTCTCCGGATTGTGTGGGGCAAAACGTGCGTATTGTAACGACAGCGACGCGAGCGGGTAAGACTGCTGTGCTGCCGTGGAGGGGGAGAAAACCCAGGCCAGTCGCGGCGTTGGCGCCGGGGTGGGGAGCGAGCGGCAGGCCGCCTCGCAGGGGCGCGATGGATGGCAAGGGCTTTCATAAAACAAAGAAGCCGCGGTTTCCCGCGGCTTCTTCGCGTTGACCCGGTAAAGCGGGGTCTTAGACCTGCATCGCCTTGGCGACTTCGGCCAGGTAGTCTTCCTGCACCTTCTCGATGCCTTCGCCTACCACCAGGCGGGCCACGGCCACGACGTCGGCGCCTTCCTTCTTCAGGGCATCGCCTACGGTGACGTTGGTGTCCAGCACGTAGGGCTGGCCAACCAGGGTCACTTCCGAAACGATCTTGTTGATCTTGCCGGAGATGATCTTTTCCAGGATGTCGGCCGGCTTGGCCTTGTCCTTCTCGGTCATCTGGCTCAGCGCGATTTCCTTTTCCTTCGCGATGAACTCGGCCGGCACATCTTCCGGCTTGACGTGCGGCGGGTTCATGGCCGCCACGTGCATGGCGATGCCCTTGGCCAGCTCTTCCGAGCCGCCCTTGAGCGCCACGATCACGCCGATCTTGCCGCCGTGCGAGTAGGTGGCCAGCGGGCCATCGTTCGCGATGTGTGCAACGCGGCGCACTTCGATCTTCTCGCCGATGGTGGCGGTCTGGGCCTTGGCGGCGGACTCGACGTTGTCGGCGCCCGGGAAGGCGGCAGCCTTGGCGGCGTCGATGTCGGTAGCGCCGGAGGCCAGCACGGCCTGGGCCACTTCATTGGTGAATTCGACGAAGTTCGGCGCCTTGGCAACGAAGTCGGTCTCGCTGTTCACTTCGACCAGCACGGCCTTGCCGTTGGCCTGGGCGGTAGCGATGCGGCCTTCGGCGGCCACGCGGTCAGCCTTCTTGTCGGCCTTGGCCAGGCCGGTCTTGCGCAGGTACTCGATCGCGGCGTCGATGTCGCCGTTGTTCTCGACCAGCGCCTTTTTGCAATCCATCATGCCGGCGCCGGAGCGCTCGCGCAGTTCGCTAACCAGTTTTGCAGAAATGGCAGTCATCTGGGTTCCTCAAGAGCTTTGATGCGCCCCGGCCCGAAGGCCGGGGCAGGGATGGCTTACTCGCCTTCCGCCTCGTCGGTGCGGCCGCGGCCACGGCCGCCGCGCGGTGCACCGGCACCCTTCTTGGCCGGGCCGCGGTTGTTGCGGTCGTCACGGCGCGGGGCAGCCTTGCGCTCTTCCTTGGCAACCGGGTTGCCCTCTTCGTCCAGTTCGACGAACTCGTTGGCGTCGCCCTGGGCGGCGGCCGGAGCGGCAGCCTTGCCTTCGAGGATGGAGTCAGCGGCAGCGCGGGCGTACAGCTGGATGGCGCGGATGGCGTCGTCGTTACCCGGGATGGCGTAGTCGACCAGTTCCGGGTTGTAGTTGGTGTCGACCACGGCGATGACCGGGATGCCAAGCTTCTTGGCTTCCTGCACGGCGATGTCTTCGTGGCCGATATCGATGATGAACAGGGCGTCGGGCAGACGGTTCATGTCCTTGATGCCGCCCAGCGAATTCTGGAGCTTGTCGCGCTCGCGACGACGGGCCAGCACTTCGTGCTTGACCAGGCGGTCGAAGCTGCCGTCGGTCTCGGCGGCTTCCAGTTCCTTCAGGCGAGCCACGGACTGCTTGACGGTACGGAAGTTGGTCAGCATGCCACCCAGCCAGCGGGCGGTGACATACGGCATGCCGGCGCGTGCGGCTTCCTCGGCCAGCGGCTCACGGGCGGAGCGCTTGGTGCCGACGAACAGCACGGTGCCACGCTTCTGCGCGATCGCCGACAGGAAGTTCATCGCGTCGGTGAACAGCGGCAGCGTCTTTTCGAGGTTGATGATGTGAATCTTCCCGCGCGCACCGAAAATGTACGGGGCCATCTTCGGGTTCCAGTAACGGGTCTGGTGACCGAAATGAACGCCGGCTTCGAGCATCTGGCGCATGGTGACTTGAGCCATGGTGTAACTCCAAATTGTAGGGCTGTCCCGATAGTTGAGGGATCGTGCCCAGGGGTTGGGACCTCCACGCATCCCCGGCTTCGACCAAGGCCGCCTTATGATGTGGAAGGCAGGCCGAGGCACCCCGAAGACGGTGCCGATGCGTGTGTGGCGTTTGGTTGTCCAATCAAGGACTTGGGAGCTTGTGCCGCAACGCGGTTACAATCTCCCTTCGCTTTGCGACGACCGGATGGGCCCATGCGAAATGGGTATGTCGGGTCAGCAAAACTTCGAAATTGTAGCCGGTACGCCGGCGGCGCGGCAAGTTGCTGGATTTCTGGGCAATTGCCGCCATGTGAGTGGAACTATGGCAGTCACCCTTAAAACCCCCCAAGACATCCAGGCCATGCGCGAGGCCGGCAAGCTGGCCGCCGAAGTGCTCGCCATGCTCAAGGAGCACGTCAAGCCTGGTGTCACCACGGAAGACCTGGATCGCCTGGCCTACGAGCACATCACCAAGGTGCAGAAGGCCATTCCGGCCAACGTGGGCTACAACGGCTTCCCCAAGACGCTGTGTACGTCGGTCAATCACGTGATCTGTCACGGCATTCCGACCCCGGGCAAGGTGCTCAAGGACGGCGACATCATCAATCTCGATGTCACCGTCATCCGGGATGGCTGGCATGGCGATACCAGCCGCATGTATTTCGTCGGTACGCCCTCGGTGCTGGCCAAGCGCTTGGTGGACACCACCTTCGAGGCCATGATGCGCGGCATCGAGGCGGTGCGCCCCGGTGCCACCTTGGGCGACGTCGGTGCGGCTATCCAGAAGCATGCCGAGGCGGCCGGCTTCTCGGTGGTGCGCGAGTACTGCGGTCATGGCATCGGCAAGGTCTATCACGACGAGCCGCAGGTGCTGCATTACGGCCGTGCGGGCACGGGTCTGGAGTTGAAGAAGGGCATGACCTTCACGGTCGAGCCGATGGTCAACGCCGGCAAGCCGCAAACCAAGCAGTTACCGGACGGCTGGACCGTGGTTACCAAGGATCACTCGCTTTCGGCGCAGTGGGAGCACACCATTGCCGTGACCGACGACGGTTTCGAGATCCTCACGCCCTGGCCCGACCTGTAAGCCCGCAATAAGTTTCGCCTTCACCCGGTCTAGACACCCCGGTCGCAAGTACGTGCGACGATCGCGCTTCGGGGTGAGGTAACTGACCAATGGAGGGTAGGGAAGTGCGCAAACTTTTGAGCGTGTTTGCTGTAGGTGCGTTCATGGTCGCCGGACTGGCCTTGAGCATGCTGCCGACGTCAGCCCAGGCTTTGCCAGGGAACGGCGTGTCGCTTTACTGTGGCGGCAGCGATATCTGCGAAGTGACGGTGTCCGCCTCCGGCGCGCCTGCACCACTGCATTACGCCTGGTCGTTCAACAGCAATGGTACGGATGCCATCTATCCAGCCAACTGTACGGACCAGGACACCTGCATGTTCTATTGCCCCAAGAAGCAGGGGCGCATCCAGGCCAGCGTGACGGTAACGGACGCCAATTATCAGTTCATCGGCTCCGCTTCCTCTATGGCGATGTGCACGTCGCAGCCGCTGTAAACCCAGCATTGGAGGCTCGCCGATCCTCGGCGGGCCTTCATCGCCACAGGTCGGGCCGCTGCCTTTTCGTACACCGCGCTTGCTATCGTTGACGCCTGCTTGAGCCCGATGGCGCCGCGCCCCGTGACCGACTCTCCCTCGCCGATCCGCCTTCCGCCCTTGCCGCGCCTGCCGCTTGCGGTGCCGCGTTCGGGCGTGTCGACCGAAGCGCGTTACGCCTTGCGCCAATTGCTGGGTGACGTGGATCGCGCCTTGGCTACCGCCTTTCGCGACGGTGCCGATGCCAGCGCGCTCGCGCAGCGTCGCGGCGATTCGGTGCAGCGCATCGTGGTGCACGTGTGGACGGCCTGCCTGGGAGATGTCGTGGACGCGGCGCTGTTCGCCGTCGGTGGCTTTGGACGCGGCTTGCTGTTTCCTTGTTCCGACGTGGATCTGCTCGCGCTGGTCGGGCCTTCCGATCCGGCGCGGCTGCGTGCGCTCGAACAGTTCTTCGCCACGCTCTGGGACATCGGTCTCAAGGTGGGGCATGCGGTGCGCGATCTCGCGCAATGTCGCGCCCTGGCCAAGCAGGATGCCAGCGTGTTCACCAGCCTGCTCGACGCGCGCCGGCTCGCTGGCGACCCCGCGATGGAAGAGGGGCTCAACGCCATCATCCGCGACCCGGCGTTGTGGCCGCCGGCTGCCTACCTCGCGATACGTCTGGCCGAGCGCGATGCGCGCCACGCCCGCTACAACGACACCGCCTACAATCTCGAGCCCAATCTGAAGGATGGTCCAGGCGGCCTGCGCACACTCGATTCGCTGCGCTGGCTGGGGCGTCGAGTGGCGCATGCGGACGACTTCGACGACATGGTGGCGGAAGGCTTGCTCGATCCGGCCGAGAAGGACCAGCTCGAGCAGGCCGAGGCTACGTTGCGTCGTTATCGTTATGCGCTGCACCTGGAGGCCGGGCGCGCCGAAGAACGCCTGTTGTTCGACTACCAGCGTGCACTGGCCGCACGCCTGGGATTCCAGGACGAACACGAGAAGAACCTGGGCGTCGAGCAGTTCATGCAGGGCTATTACCGCGCGGCCAGCCAGGTAGAGCGGCTGGGCGTGCAGATCGCCGAGCGCTTCGAGGAAATGCTGGAGCCACCGGCAGAGCCGCAGGCGGTGGGCGATGATTTCGTCCGCTACGGCAAGCGGCTGGCGGTGCGCGACCCGGAGTTGTTCATGCGTCGCCCTGCCGCCTTGGTGGAAGCCTTTATCGTGCGGCTGGGAGAGCCGGGCATTGTGGGCTTCACTGCCGATACCATGCGCCGCATCCATCAGGCGACGGCAGCGCTGGAACGCAGCCTCGCCGACGATCCGGCGGTGCTGGCGGCTTTTCTGCGCCTGTTGA
Source organism: Dyella sp. ASV21 (assembly GCF_016428975.1). Taxonomy (GTDB): domain Bacteria; phylum Pseudomonadota; class Gammaproteobacteria; order Xanthomonadales; family Rhodanobacteraceae; genus Dyella. The sequence goes on along the minus strand of NZ_JAELTT010000006.1, from coordinate 92,463 downwards.
AGCTGGGCGCGCCGGCCGTGGAAGCATTGTGGCGCATGAATCGGCACGGCCTGCTGGCGGCCATCCTGCCGGCCTTCGGGGCAGTGTTTGGACGCATGCAGTACGACCTTTTCCACGTGTACACCGTGGATGAACACACCTTGCGCGTGCTACGCAACGTGGCCCGCTTCGCCGATACCTCGGCGCGGACGGAGTTTCCGATCGCCTGCGAAATCTGGCCGATGCTGCCCAAGCCGGAGCTCCTGCTGCTGGCCGCGTTGTTCCACGACATCGCCAAGGGGCGCGGCGGCGATCATTCGGTGCTGGGCGAGGAGGAGGCGCTCGCTTTCGGCCGCCGCCTGGGCCTGCCGGAGGAAGATATCCAGCTGATCGCCTGGCTGGTGCGCTGGCACTTGCTGATGAGCACCACCGCGCAGCGCCAGGACATTACCGACCCGGACGTGGTGCAACGTTTCGCCGAGACGGTGGATAACCCCGAGCGCCTGGATTATCTATACCTGCTCACCATCGCGGACATCATCGGCACCAGTCCCAAGCTGTGGAATGGCTGGAAGGATCGCCTGCTGGCGGATCTCTATACGGCCACGCGCTACGCCTTGCGCAGCGAGGATGAGTTGCCCGCCGATGCCGCCGCGCGTGTGCGCGCCTGTCGCGAACAGGCGTTGTCGTTACTGGAGCCCGAGGGCTTCTCTGCCGATGCCAGCGCGCGCGTCTGGCGCGGCTTTCCTGAGCAGAGTTTCCTGCGTCATCGCCCGGAGCAGATTGCCTGGCAGACCTCGGCCATTCTGCGTGCGCATGGGGCCACGCCGCTGGTGGCCGTGCACCCGCAGTCGGTGCGTGGCACCACCGAGCTTTTCGTTTATGTGCCCGATCGCGACGGTTTGTTTGCCGCGGTGGCGATCATGCTCGATCGACTGCATTTTTCGGTGATGGAAGCGCGCATCCTCAGCTCACCCACCGGCATGGCGTTGGACACGTTCCTGCTGCTGGAAACGGACTCGCAGCAACCCGCATCGGCCGAGCGCGCGGAAGAACTCAAACAGCGCCTGCATCGCGCCTTGGCGCAGCCGGGGCATCTGCATCAGCCTTCGCGCCGAAGCATGTCGCGGCACCTCAAGCACTTCCAGGCGGCACCCAAGATCTCCTTCAGCACGGTGGCGGGGCGTACACGTCTTGCGCTGGTGTGCAGTGATCGTCCGGGCCTGCTGGCCGCCGTGGCGCAAGCACTGTTTCAGGCTGGCGTGCGTGTGCACGATGCGCGCATCGCGACCTTCGGCGAACGCGTGGAAGACTTTTTCCTGGTTACCGATCGTCACGATGCGCCGTTGAGCATCGAGTTGCAGGATCGCCTGCTGCACGCCTTGCTCGACACGCTGGGCACCGGCAGGCGCGCCTGAGATCAAGTAGGCACGTCCGATGCCGACAACCTGCGCAGGCCGATGAGTAAGCTGCCGCTATGCGCGGTGCTTGGCAGTTCCGCTGCCATCGTTTCTCATACCCCACCCGCGACCGTGGCGACCTGCATCGCCAAGCGCGGCCATTGCGTCGTTTCAAAGGAATCATTCGCTGTATGAAGACCTGCAAGCTTTCGCTCGCCCTGTTGGCGGGCCTTCTCTCCTGTGTTCCCGCTTACGCCACGTCGGTCACTGCCGGTGGTGGTGATGGCTCGGTAGGCATCGACTTTGGCGTGCCGCTGTCCAGCGGTTTGCGTGCCGACCTGGGTTACCTCAAGACCGAGGATCGTCGCGGCGATGCCAATATCTACTCCGCCGCGTTGATGATCGTGCCTGCCTCGCGTGACATCCACTGGGAAGTGGGCGCGCGCTACCAGTACCAGGATGCCCGTTACGGCTCCGGTGGCGGCGTGGGCCTGGGCGGCTCTTTGGACATTCCCACCGGCATACGCTGGCTGTCGATCGGCGGCTACGGGTTCTATACGCCCTCGGGGCTGACCAACGGCGATATGGACCACGGCTACGACTACGGCGCGCAGTTGCGTGTGTGGATCAACTCGAGCTTCTCGCTGTACGGCGGTTATCGCCACATGCGCACCACCTTCGATTACGCCGGCAGCCGCGATCTGTACAAAGGCCCGATGTTCGGCATTCGCGTGGGGCTGTAACTTTCGCGTTCGAGGCGTCGGGGTTTTGGGACCTTGCCGTTTGTCTGCATTTGGCCCGGCTGGCGGCATTTGGCTCGCGAGCCGGGCCAAATCTTGTCAGAATCATGCGTCCTATCCGCCGCGCGGCGTGGCCATCGCCGCCGCGACCCACCGATTCCCAGGCAAGTGAACATCATGCAAAGCATCGAATCCCTGATCGAAGACGCCTTTGAGCGCCGCAATGAGCTGACCCAGGCTGAGATCGAGACGCATCTGCGTCCCGCCGTGTCGCAGGTCATCGAGCTGCTGGAGTCCGGTGAGCGCCGTGTGGCGGAGCCGGATGGCCAGGGCGGCTGGACGGTGAACCAGTGGATCAAGAAAGCGGTGCTGCTGTACTTCCGCATCAACAACAACCGCGTGGTCGATGGCGGCCCGGCGCTGGCTTTCGACAAGGTGCCGCTGCGCTTCGCCCACGGCAACGACGCCGAACTTCAGGGTCTGGGCGCACGCGTGGTGCCGGGTGCGTTGGTGCGCCGTGGTGCCCACGTGGCCAAGGACGCCGTGCTGATGCCCAGCTACGTGAACATCGGTGCCTACGTGGGCGCCGGCACCATGGTCGACACGTGGGCCACGGTGGGCTCGTGCGCGCAGATCGGCGCCAATGTGCATCTGTCCGGCGGCGTGGGTATCGGTGGTGTGCTGGAGCCGCTGCAGGCCAACCCCACCATCATTGAGGACAATTGCTTCATCGGCGCTCGCTCCGAAGTGGTGGAAGGCGTGATCGTGGAGAAGGGCAGTGTGATCGGCATGGGCGTGTTCCTCGGCCAGTCCACCCGCATCTACAACCGCGCCACCGGTGAAGTCAGCTACGGCCGCGTGCCCGCGGGCAGCGTGGTGGTGGCCGGCAGTCTGCCGTCCAAGGACGGTTCGCACAGTCTCTACGCGGCCATCATCGTCAAGCAGGTGGACGAGAAGACCCGCAGCAAGACCGGCATCAACGAACTGCTGCGGAGCGCCGAATGAGCGTAACCCTGTACGGCCTGACCACCTGCGATACCTGCCGTAAGGCGCGCAACTGGCTGGATCGCTTCGAGGTGCCTTACCGCTTTGTTGACTACCGCGCCAACCCGGTGCCCGCGACCACGCTCAAGGACTGGGCGCAGCAACTGGGCGGCTGGGAGAAGCTGGTCAACAAGTCGTCCACCACCTGGCGCAACCTGCTCCCTCAGCGCAAGAACCCCGGTTCCGATCCGGAGTGGACGCTGTTGCTGAAGGAGTATCCGGCACTGGTGCGTCGCCCGGTCGTGCTCCAGCCGGACGCATCGGTAAGCGTCGGCTTCACCGACAACGGTTTCAAGAAGCTATTCGGCAAGTGACATGAAGAAGCCCCGGTCGGCGCGGCACTATCGTCTGAACCTGCGTATAGAGCGCGACAACGCCGCGCTCTATGACAACCTCGCCCAGTTGACGGACGATGCGCGCCTCAGTCGCGCGTATCGACGCATTGCCGATGGCGAGCGCGCCAACGCCGCGTTCTGGGAAGAGCGCCTGCGTCAAATCGGTGCCCCGGTGCCGACGCCGCGTTCCGGCGTGCGTGTGCGCGTGCTCACCTGGTTTGCGCGGCAGTTCGGCACCGAGTTCGTGATGCCTACGGTGGTGCGACTCGAACATGCCGATCACCTGCCGACGCCGGTGGACCGCAGCGGCTATCGCGATCATTTCTTGGAAGAACAGCCACCCACCTCGCGCAGCGGCCGGCATCGCACGCAAAGCGGCAACACCCTGCGCGCCGCGGTATTGGGCGCCAACGATGGCCTGGTCTCCAACGGCAGCCTGGTGATGGGCATGGCCGGCGCCGCCTCCGGCGATCGCGCGATCCTGCTGGCCGGTTTTGCCGGATTGGTGGCCGGCGCGTGCTCGATGGCGCTGGGCGAGTGGTTGTCGGTGAACAGTTCGCGGGAGTTCTATCAGGCGCAGATTGCCGCCCGCGCCGAACGCCTGGCTGTGGCGCCGGAAGACGGTACACGCAGTCTGGCCGGCATCTATCGCGACAAGGGCATGGAAGCCAGCACGGCCGATGCGTTAGCCGAGCAGATTTCGGAGCGGCCGCGTACCGCGCTGGATACGCTGGTGCGTGAGGATCTGGGTATCGATCCGGAAGAACTGGGTGGCTCGGCCTACGGGGCCGCCGTGTCTTCGTTCTGCCTGTTCGCGCTGGGTGCATTGTTCCCGGTGGCGCCGTACCTGTTTCTCAAGGGGCATACCGCGCTGGTGGGCAGCATGCTTTCCACCGCGGCGGGCCTGGCATTGATCGGCATGGGTACCGCCTTGTTCACCGGTCGCAGCATGCTGTTCTCCATTGCGCGCCAACTCGCCATCACGGTGGCGGCGGCGGGCGTAACCTATCTGGTTGGTCATTTGCTGGGTACTACGCTGCTGGGTTGATGGTTGCTGGCGCGGCTGCCGCTCGCCGCTGCTTGTGCAAGGGAGTGAGCGGTTTTCGTGCTGAGGAATGCCATGTCCGCCGTTGTCGATCTCACCTGCGAACTGATTCGCCGTCGCTCCGTTACACCGGAGGACGAGGGCTGCCAGGCCTTGCTCGGCGAGCGATTGGCTGCCGCGGGTTTTCACGTGCAACACCTGCGCTTTGGTGAGGTGGACAACGTGTGGGCGACGCACGGCAGCGGTGGGCCCACGCTCATGTTCCTTGGCCATACCGATGTCGTGCCTACCGGTCCGGTAGAGCAGTGGGCGAGCGATCCGTTCGATCCAAGCCTGCGGGATGGACGGCTATACGGCCGTGGCGCGGCGGATATGAAGGGTTCCGTGGCGGCCATGGTGGTTGCCTTGGAGCAATTCGTGGCGGCGCATCCGGATCATCGCGGCCGCGTTGGCCTGTTGCTTACCAGCGACGAAGAAGGGCCGGCCAATCTGGATGGTGTGCGTCGCGTGGCCGAGCATTTTCGCCAGAGTGGCGAGCGGATCGATTGGTGCGTGGTAGGCGAGCCATCGTCCAGGGAGCGCCTGGGCGACCTGATTCGCGTGGGGCGTCGCGGCTCCCTCTCCGGTACCTTGGTCGTGCGCGGGGTGCAGGGGCATGTGGCTTACCCGGAAAAGGCGCTGAACCCGATTCATGCCTTTGCCCCGGCTTTGGCCGAGCTGACAGCGGAGCGTTGGGACGAGGGCAATCAGGATTTTCCGCCGACCTCCTTCCAGGTCTCCAATATCCATGCCGGCACCGGCGCCAATAACGTCATTCCGGGCACGCTGACCGCGTTGGTCAATTTCCGCTATAGCACGGCCAGCCGTGCCGAGACGCTGCGCGAGCGCACCGAGGCCATCCTTGGCAAACACGGGCTGGACTGGCACATCGACTGGTCGTTGAGTGGCGAGCCGTTTCTTACACCACCCGGCGGAGCCGTGCGCGATGCGGTGATTGCGGTATGTCGCGAGCTGTGCGGTATCGAACCCGAGCAGAGCACCGGCGGTGGTACGTCGGATGGCCGGTTCATCGCGCCGCTAGGTGTGGAAGTAGTGGAGCTAGGGCCGGTCAACGCCACCATCCACAAGGTGGATGAATGCGTCTCTGTCGCCGACCTGGAGACCTTGCCCACGCTGTACCGCGCCATCTGCGATCGCCTGCTTGGCTGAGCAGTCGGCGCGGAATCTAAAGCGCCGGCGATGCGACTGCGCGCCGGCCCAGGGCGGTCAGTGGCACGTGTCGATAGGTCTCCGCCACCAGCCACGCTCCACTGGCGATGCCGGCCGAGATGGCCAGTGCGGTCCAGGCAGTGCGATCGGTGGGTGCGGCGACGACGGCAGGAACCCATACCAGCACGGTGATCGTGCCCAGCATGGCGGCTTCCAGTAGTGCCGCCAGGCGCGGGTAAACGCCCAACAGCACGCCAGCGCAGGCGGCCAGACTGCCGGCGCCGGTAAGGTAGGCCCAGCCCAGGCGATAGGGCAGCCACGCCGGCACCAGCGCAAGCGTTTGCTCGCTGTAGAAGAAGTGGGACAAGCCGATCATCGGTAGCGATAGGGCAAACAATACCCTCGCGCCCTGTATGCCACGCTGCCCAGCGAACCCACCGCGATGCGTCCTGCCACTGCCGAAGGCCAGCAATGCCCAGGCGCCCGCGAGCATCACGGTGATCTCGCCCAGGCCCAGCCACGTGGCCTCCATGCGTGGCACCGCCACCACCGCCGGCATCTTGAGCAACACCGCCCAGATCAGCAGAAATACCAATAGCAGCCACCCGGCCTGCCGATGTGTGCCACGCCATAACAGGCCGAGGCCCCCTGCCAGTTCGATGGCAGCGAAGAGATAGGCGATCGGCTTTTCCCCCGGGAGATTCGCCACGGGCAGGTGTTGCCAGACCAGCGCGACATCGCCGTAGATAAAGCCCAGTACCCCCAGGGCGATCATCGCGCTGGCGAAGGCGATCTGTGCGGGAGGCGTGCGACGTGCATGTTCCATACCGGGGCTCCTGGCGAAGTGCGAGCGAGTCAGGTCATCACGGAAACAGCAGCGAACCACCGGATCGGCGCGCCCGGTGCGCGCACGATGCCGGCAAATGGGCGTAGGAACAAGTGCGCACGACATAGGGTGGGGCGCCGGTTTGCCCGGAAAGAGGCTACGTGGCACCCTCGACGGTCCAGGCCGCTGGACGTCCAGCGGTCCGTAATACCGGAGTCCCCACTCATGCCCCGTACCTTGCTCAGCATGGCCCTTGCGGCCGTCGTTTCCTCCAGCGCACTGGCGGCCCAGTCATCGCCGCAACAGGCCGGCCTGGCGCAGATTCGCGAAAACGACCTGCGCGCCGATATTGGTTTTCTCGCTTCCGATGCCCTGCAAGGGCGTCTTTCCCTGCAACCGGGTGATGACGCTGCCGTGCAGTGGATCGCCTCCGAGTTCGCCAAGGCCGGCCTGAAGCCCGCAGCCACGGACGCCCAGGGACAGCGCAGTTTCCTGCAGGCGGTGCCACTCATCGAATACCGGCCCGATACCAAAAACACCGGCCTTTCGCTCAACCGCCAAGGCAAGACGGTGAGCTGGAAGAGCCCGGACGTCTCCGGCAGCTTTCCCAGCGATGTCGATGTGAAGGCGCCGGTGGTATTCGCAGGCTATGGCATCACCGCCCCCGAGTTGGGTTATGACGACTACGCCAACCTCGACGTGAAGGGCAAGGTGGTCGTGGTGTTCGACCACGAGCCGCAGGAGAAGGATCCCCATTCCATTTTCAACGGCACCGGCAACACGCGCTACGCCACCAGCTATGTGAAGGTGCTCAATGCGCAGGAACATGGCGCGGTCGCGGTGCTGCTCGCTCCCGAGCCGTCGCACAACCATCCCTCAGCGCAGGAGGTGCGCACGCGCATCGGTCACCAGGCCGAGCACGCGGACAATCCCATTCCCGCCCAGGCGCTGGCCGACAATCCGCTGAAGATTCCCAGCATGATCATTTCGGGCGATGTTTCCAGTCAGTTGTTCGCCACCAGCGGCAATACGCCGGCGGCCTTGCAGAATGCCATCGACAAGGATCTCAGCAACCACTCGTTGACGCTGCCCGATACGTCGGTGGCGTTGCGTCTGCGCAACCTGTCGCATCGCGAGGCTACGACCTGGAACGTGGTCGGTCTGATCGAAGGTAGCGATCCTAAGCTGGCGCCGGAGACCATCATCATCAGCGGTCACCACGACCATGACGGCATGAGTGGCGAGAAGATCTGGCACGGCGCCGACGACAACGCGTCGGGTACCGTGGGTGTGGTGACGCTGGCGCGCGCGTTTGCCGCCAATCCGGTCAAGCCCAAACGCTCCATTCTGTTTGCCGTGTTCGCCGCCGAAGAGCGTGGCTTGTTGGGCGCGTATTACATGGCAGCGCATCCGTTGCGTCCACTGGATACCACGCGCGCCATGATCAATTTCGACATGATCGGCCGCGATGAAAAGCCCAGCCCACAAACCGATGGCTTGATCGATGTGCCGGCCGATACCAGCAATCGCCTCAACCTGATCGGCGCGGCCTACAGCCCGGATTACCAGCGCACCGTGGCCAAGGAAAACCAGCAGGTGGGACTGGTGCTGGACGATCGCTTCGACCACGAATACGCCTTGAACGTGTTCTTCCGCTCTGACCAGTTTCCGTTTGTGCTGCACAACGTGCCGGCGTTCTGGTGGTTCACCGGCTTCCATCCGGACTATCACCACCCCAGCGACACGGCAGAGAAGATCGACTATCCGAAGATGGCCAAGATTCTCAAGCTCGCCTACTTGAGCACATGGCAGTTCGCCAACGAAGCGAGCCCGCCGAAGTTTGTGCAGAACCCGCAAGGTCGCAAAGCGGACTAAGCCACACGTGTGGTGCGTGTTCCAACAGGGGCACGCGCCGCGCGTGACAAGGACGTGCCAGTGCCATCTATGCGTGGCCTGAACCGTTGGTCATTCCCGTATGGGCGGGAGGCGCTTCTCAACAACCGAAGTGCTGGCCATCCAGCGCCGTTGCCCTTGGTGAAGTCACTGGATGCGGCCCTTGTCGGTTGAATGGCGCTTCGCGGAAATGACATGCATGGACCTGATTGGGTCGCTCTGCCGCGGCCGCGCGGTTACTGTCCATTATTGGCAGTGCTCGCAAACTGGTTCGACCACTTGCTGGGGCAGACGCAGGGCGTGGCGATCGTCGATGCGGAGCAGGTGTTGAAGTAACCGCAGAAGGCTATGGTGGATGCTCCGTCGCATCGAGCCGTTGCGCCGTCGTTACGCCAAGCGCCCCGGGCTGAGATGGCATATCTGGTCGTGCGTTGCGCCCGGGGCGGGAGAGGTACGTCTCAAGGAAGGCGCCCACTCGCGCGCGATAGCTCGATGCATCGAAGTGGTATAGATCGACGTGGCGCGCGCCTTCGACAACCCATAGTTGCTTGGGTGGTGATGCCTGCCGATACATGTCCATGGATTCATTGATGGGCGTGTGCTGGTCTGCGCCTCCCACTATAAGTAGCTTGGGCGTGACGATGCTTGCGATGGGGACGATGGGGCGAAGCTGTGCGGGGTCGATGCCCGTTCGCCAGGCCATGGATTTCAGCAGCAACGGCGCCAACCATTTTCCGCCGCCCAAGTGCAGCTGAATGCGGTCTTGCACGGCGAGGTCGATGCTTGGATAGACCTGCTCAAGCACCAAGGCCTGCACGGGTAGCGCCGGCTTGGCGAGAAGGCTGGCTGCGCCGCCCATCGATGTACCGATAACGCCGATGCGTTCTTGTGGTACTCGTGCGTGCAGGTAATCCACCGCGGCACGGGCATCGCATGATTCGAGTTCGCCGAACGTGATGCGATCACCATCGCTTTCGCCGGAGGCTCGAAAGTCGATCAACAATACCGTGTAGCCAAGGCTGTGCAGCCAACGTGCACGGGGCAACATGGCTAGTCGATTGCTCCGTACGCCGTGCAGCAGCACGACGGCGCCGCGTCCCGGCTTGCCCGCCATGTACCAGCCCTTCAACGATATGTGGGCAGCGCTGGAGAGCGTAACGTTCTCCAGTGCGAGGTCGCCGGGCGGGTGAGCAATGGCGCGTCTGGGACGGACCAGCATGTCTTCGATAGTCCATGCTGAGACAGCGGCGAGCACGAGTACGATCAGCGTGCACCACGCGGTTCGTTGCCAGCGATGCGCACTCATGATTCGCCCCTACGGTCGTTCGACCTGTGTCTGGAGCGCGGGAGTTTAGAAACGAGTCACTACCCTGCTAGGGGCGAAACGCGGTCAGGTGGGTGATGGAACAAGGCGATTGGCTGGCACTTGCAGATACCCTGTCCGGTGGTGCGCGCGGCGTTGCGCACCGCCGGACAGCGCTCAATTTGCCTTCGGCAGCAACGTCAGCGTGTGCTGTTCCGGCCCCGGCAACAGCGGGGTGGGGCGGCCATTAACCCAGTCGTCCTGGCCGGCGCCGTGGTAGGGCGACAGCGGGTGGTCGCTTTGACCACCAGGCATGTGCAGGATGCTTTGTGCTTCGTGGCCGGGCATCACGTCCAGGCGTTCGGAGGCGCCAAAGCCGGGCGACACCACGCGTGGCATGTTGTGGTCGCCGGCAACCGGTTCGTCGGGCATATCCAGCAGCTTGCCAAGGAACGGCGGCAACGCGCGCGATAGCGGGCTGCGGATGTCGGTACGGTTGTATTCGCCCCAGTTGCGCGCGGCGAGGCCGCCGGGCTGCTTGCCCAGTTCGTCGACGACCTGATGTGCCGCCGCGGTGAGCAGGGCATTCCAGTTGTCGTACTTGGGGTCGAGCAGGTTGACTGGGCGATCGCGCAGCAGTGTCCAGACGGCGCCTTCGGCATCGACCAGTCCGGGCCAGCGGAAGTCGGGGTGCTTGGTTTGCACCTGCACCACGAACGGCGCGAGCACGTCTTCCTTTACGTTATCCCGGAACGCGCGCACCAGGCGATAGTCCACGCTTTCCGGCGCGGCGCGGCCGCTCCAGTTGGCAGTGAGCTGACGCAGTTGTTCCAGTTGGGGATCGTTGGTGCCTGCCAAGGTGTCCTGCAGCAGACGCTGCCAGCGGGTGAGCAGCACGGCGCGATTGTCCAGCTGTACGTCGAGCAGGTTACCCGGCGCAAAGCTGCTGCGGGCGCGCAGGTCGTCGCGTATCTGCTGCGCGCGTGCGCCCAGGTCGTGACCGCCGTTGCCGAGCAGCTCCAGATCGGCCCCGTCCACAGTGCGGTTGTTGGCCGTCCACAGGCGTCCATCCTCTGGGTCTTCCACGCGTGGTCGTTGCGCAGGGTCGGACCAGCCCACCCAGCCGGTATCGGGGGTGGACCAATCGGCAGGCAATTGCGGATCGAAACCCTTGCGCAACGGAACGCTGTTGCCGGTCACGGTCCAGCCTATATGGCCCGCGCTGTCGGCGGCGAGCAAGTTTTGCGGAGGCATGCCCATTTCGGGCGCCATGTCCAATGCATGGTGCGCGCTGTCCGCGTGTTCCAGTTGCATCACGCCGAGGTTGTAGCCGCGCGGGCGATTGCCGATCCATGCGAGCGCGAGGTCGGTGCCATCGGTGTCCTTGGCCATGATCGGGCCCCAGCGCGTGCTCTCCACTTTCATCGTGTGGCTGGGGGCATCTTTGATGCGGATCTCTTCGTCATGCGATTCGATGTTGGCCCAGCCTTCGGGCACCTTGTAACGGCTGGGGTTGTTCGGGTCGCGTTGTACGCGCACCCAGTCCAGCCAGTCGCCGTAGCTGTTGGTGAAGCCCCAGGCTACCTGACCGTTGGAGCCGACCACCAGCGCTGGCGTGCCGGGCAGGGTGAGGCCATTGGCGTCGCGCTGCCCGCCCGGGGCGGTGGGGTCGGGATAGCGCAGCCGCGCGCGGAACCAGATGTTGGGCACGCGCAGGGTCAGGTGCATGTCGTTGGCGACAATCGCCGAACCCGTTTCGGTGAGGCTGCCCGCCACGGCAAAGTTGTTGCTGCCAGGGCGCGCCGCATCCAACGCAGGCATCAGGGCAGCGGTGACGGTGCTGTTGTCGGCGTGTGTGGCGGGTTGCACCTGGCGCAGGTCGTAGATGTCGGCGCCGGGCACCACCGGCGGACGCGACAGGTCACCTTTCAGGGGCGCCTCCCAATCGGGGTCTGGCGACAGCAGGAAATCGGCCAGCGGACCGGGGAGCGCCGAGCGCAGTTCGGCGATGTGCAACTCGCGTTCGTTGCGCCCGTCGCCGTTGAGGTCCAGGTACATCGCCGCGATCACCAGAAAGGTATCTTCCGGACGCCACGCTTGCGGTTTGGCGTTGAGCAGCAGGTATTCCCACGGCTTCACGTGCAGGTCGCCAAGGCCGGCATTGACGCCGGCGGCATACAGGTCGAGCGAGTGTTTCTGCTCGGGTGTCAGCGCCATATAGGCGGCCTCGGCCACGCTGCGCAGACGATGCCGTCGGTGGTTGAGGTCGGTGTCCAGCGCCTTGGCGCCCACCAGTTCGGACAGTTCGCCGGCCGGCAGGCGGCGCATCAGGTCCATGGCGAAAAAGCGCTCCTGCGCATGCACGTAGCCCAGCGCGTAGCTGATGTCGTCACGGCTCTTGCCTTGCAAGGTCACCGTACCCAAGGCATCGCGCGTGATCGATACAGCGTCCTTGAGTCCTGCGGCGTGCACCTCGCCATCCAGCCGAGCGCGGCTGCCGGCCAGCAGAAACCAGCCCGTGGCGAGTAGTGCGAGCACAAGGATCAGGAGTGTGCCGAGGAGATAGCGAAGCCAGCGGAAACGTCGTGGTGATGTCATGGCGCGAGCAGCTCGAGAAGTGGAGGAACCAAGGCCGGCGGACAGGCACGGGACTCAGAGTGTGGGCTGGGTAAACACCGCGAAGATGCCGGCGTAAGGCTTGACCATGAACGTGGGGGCGCCGGCATAGCCTTCGCCATCCACGTAGAACTGCGAAATGGTGCCGTCCAGGTATAGCGCGTCGCGGCAACCCAGTTCTTCCTTGAACAGCCGCGCGAAGGTGTGGAAGTTCACCGGTGCCTCGCTCACCGCAAAAATTACATGGTGCGGGTTTTTTGCGCAGACGCCGCTACGCCACTTGAGGCTGCTGGAGTCGTCGATGAACTGATCGTTGAGCTTGCCGTCGATCACCAGCATGGGGCCCGATTGGCTGGCCCACTGCACGGGCTTGGCCGCCGCCTTGAAGGCCGTGCTGGTCTGCACGGCGGCGTGACCGTCGGGATAGATGGCAAACACTCCGTTGGGCAGCAGCGAAAAATTGCCGGAAGCGGGGTTGCCGTGCGCCAGGTTCAGTGGCACCACCGTCTTGCCGTTCTCCACATGCAACCCCAGCGGAGCGTATTGGCGGTCGTAGATGCCGGCATTGGCCGCGAACAGCATGCGCCGGCCGTGCGACATGCCCCATTGGCGCAGCGCATTGATGGTGCCGAAGGGCTCGCCGTTTTCCGGGTCCTTCCAGTGCAGGCTGATGGCCTCGCGCTTGAGGTCGATGCTGACCACGCGGAAGTTCTGACCTTCGAATACACGCTCCCGGCCATCCACGGCTTCCGCCTCGCGCGAGCACCCGGTCACGCTGCCCAATAGCAGGAGCAGTGAGAGCAGGAGCCAGGACGGGCGGCCGGGCGGCAAACGTATAGGCATACCCCTGATGGTCGCCGGCCGGGTGTGATCCGCGCAAGCCCGGTGGCGGCATGTTTTACACTCGGCTTTTCCCCAGTGCAGCCGACCATGCCCTACACCCCCATTGTCGCCACGCTTGGCTACGTGCTTTCGCCCGATCGCGAGCGGGTGCTGATGATCCATCGCAATGCCCGCCCCGATGACCTGCATCTGGGCAAGTACAACGGCCTGGGCGGCAAGATGGAGCCGGGTGAGGACATCGCCGCCTGCATGCGCCGGGAGATTCTGGAGGAGGCGGGCATTACCTGCGAATCGATGGCGTTGCGCGGCACGCTCAACTGGCCCGGCTTCGGCAAGCAGGGCGAGGACTGGCTGGGATTCATCTTTGTGATCGAGCGCTTCAGCGGCACGCCGCTCACCGCCAACCCCGAAGGGGCGCTGGAATGGGTGCCGCTGGATCGGCTGATGGAGTTGCCCATGTGGGAGGGCGACCGTCACTTTCTGCCCTTGGTCTTTGACGCGGACCCGCGCCCCTTTCATGGCGTGATGCCGTACAAGGACGGGCGCATGCAGTCCTGGGCCTACTCGCGCCTGTGAGCGCGCAGGATGTTATCCGCATTGTCGCCGCCGTGATCCGTGACGCCGAGGGGCGGGTGCTGATGGTGCGCAAGCGCGGTGCCACGGCCTGGCAGCAGCCGGGCGGCAAGCGCGATGCCGGCGACAGCGACGATCTGCACACACTCGCGCGTGAGCTGCAGGAGGAACTGGGCTGCCGGATGCACAGCGACGGCGCGCGCTGGCTTGGCCGATTCAGCGCGCCGGCTGCGAACGAGCCGGGCTGCATGGTGGAGGCCGAGGTTTACGAGGTAACGGCTGACGGTCCGTTTCAGCCGCATGCTGAAATTGATGCCTTGTGCTGGATCGACCCCACCGCCACCTGCGACATGCCGATTGCCCGTTTGAGCAAGCAGCAGATTTTGCCGAGCCTCAGCTAGACCTCGATGTGTGGCTTATGTGGCAGTAGGGGATGTTCAGGCTCTGCGCATCATTCGCGCGATTGGCGAACCTATTCAGGCCAAGGCTAGCCGTATCGGCGAATCGCGATGACGGCGTTGAGGCCGCCGAAAGCGAACGAGTTGCTGATCGCCGCATTCACCTTCAGCTCGCGCGCTTCATTGGGCACGTAGTCGAGATCGCAGGCGGGGTCGGGGCCCAGATAGTTCAGCGTGGGCGGTACGATGCCGTCGTGGATGGCGCCAATCGCCGCCACCAGTTCCAGCGCGCCGCCCGCACCCAAGGCGTGACCATGCATGGGTTTGGTGGAGCTGATCGCCAGTTCGCGCGCATGCGCCCCGAACACGCGATGGAGCGCGCGCGTTTCGGTGCTGTCGTTGGCGACCGTGCCGGTGCCGTGGGCATTGACGTAGTCCACGTCCTGTGGCGACAGGCCGCCGTCGCGCAGCGCGGCGTTCATGGCGGCGGCAGCGCCGATGTCCGAGGGCGCGGCGATATCGCCGGCATCGGAACTCATGCCGGTGCCTACCAGTTCGCACAGGATTTCGGCGCCGCGCTTCTGCGCCGATTCCAGCGTCTCGATGACATACATGGCCGCGCCTTCGCCGAGCACCAGGCCACGACGGCCCTGACTGAAGGGGCGGCAGGTATCGGGGGCGAGTACGCGCATGGCTTCCCACGCACGCAGGGTGCCCAGCGTGATGCAAGCCTCGGTACCACCGACCACGGCCGCATCGACCAGGCCGGAGCGGATCATCATGGCGGCCTGCGCGAACGCGTGATTGGACGAAGCGCAGGCACTGGCCACCACGAAGGACGGGCCGGTGATGCCATGCACCATGCTCACCTGGCTGGCGGGCGCGTTCATCATCATGCGCACGATGCCCAGCGGGTGGAAGCGGCCCTGATGCTCGCCGTACAGGCGCTCGTACAAATCGTCGCGGGTGGTTTCGCCGCCCGCACCGGTGCCGATAACCACGGCGGTGCGCGCCCCGGCCTCGCCTTCGAAAGAGATGCCCGATTGCGCAATCGCCTCGCGGGAGGCGATCAGCGCGTATTCGCTGAAGGGATCGAGCAGGGTGCGCCTGGCTTCGTCGAAGAAGTTGGCCGGGTCGTAGTCGGTGACTTCGGCGGCGATGCCGCCGTTGCGCAACTGGCCGGGCAGGATGTGATGAATCGGGCCGATGCCGGAGCGTCCCTCGGTCATCGCTTTCCAGACGGAGCGAGCGTCATGGCCGAGCGCGCAGATCGCGCCCATGCCGGTAATCACGATGCGGCGCATGGAGTTACTCGGCCGGCTTCAGCGCGAGCTGGCGCTCGATGGCGTCCACGAGCTGGCCGACCGTGCCGTTCTCCAGGTCGGTGTCCTCGTTGGGCAGGTTGATGTTGAAGTGTTCCTCGATATCGAAGATCACCTCGATGGCATCCAGCGAGGCGATGCCCAGGTCTTTCAGGGTCGACTCCGGCTTGATCGTGTCCAGTTCGATCTTGGCCTGCTTGGCGATGATGTCGAAGGTTTCCTGCTGAACTGTGCTCATGTCTGCTTTCCTGGATTCCATGGCGCCGGGGTCACGAGGCATCGAGGCGATGCCCCTTCCCAAGCCTGACGAACCAACAAGGCAATGTCCAGATTGCCGGCGCCTACGGTGGGCAGGCCCGATCCTCCCCAGTGCGCCTTTCGCCAACCTTATGGGCACATGAGCCGCAGCTGACCGTGCGGGGCGAAGGACACAGTCGTATCCTATGCGTCTTGTGCACCCAGGAAGCACCGCGTGCGGTATCTCAACCAGCTCGAACCGGACGCGCTGATCGCCCAGTTTGCCGAGCATCCACCTATCGGTTTCAGCGTGATGGAGGCCGCCGGTACGCCGGCCTTCGTGGCCCCTTTTGACCTGCTTACCACCGCCGATGCCGTTGTGCGCGCGAAAGTGACCCGCGCGCCTGGGTATGGCTGGTGGGGGCGCTGGCTGCGCTGGCGCACCACCTTCGTGGGCACCACGGTCTCCGAATACGCGCTGTTTCCCGGTGATGCGCAACCGGCGTCACTGGCTAAAGCACTGCGGGATGTATTGGGCCGCCGCACGCGGCTGATGATCATCAAGGATATTCCGCAGTCCTCGCCGTTGTTCGATGCGGCCACCAGTGAATGGTGCCGGCAGTTCGCCGACGCCTGCGCCGTGCAGGGCTTCGTGCTGTTGGAAGGTCAGGCGCTTGCCTATGTGCCGATCGATTTCGCCAGCGAGGACGAGTACCTGGGCCGCCTGTCGTCGGGGCGACGCAAGGACATCCGCCGCAAGCTGCGCAAGCGTGAGGATGTGGTGGTGGAGGCGGTGCGCTGCGGCGACCCCACGTTCGCCGACGATGCCGTGGTCGATGCGTATTACGCGCTCTACGAGAACGTGTATGCGCAAAGCGAGATCCATTTCGACAAGCTCAGTCGTGCGTTCTTCGCCGCAGTGCTGCGCGATGGCAGTCATGGAGGGGTGGCGTTTGTTTATCGCCACGAGGGTCAGATGATCGGTTGGAACCTGTGCTTTGTGGTGGACGGCAAGCTGATCGACAAATATGTCGGCTTTGCCTACCCGCAGGCGCGCGAGCAGAACCTGTACTTCACCAGCTGGTTCCACAACCTGGCCTATGCTCGCGAGCAGGGTTTGACCCACTACGTGGCCGGTTGGACGGACCCGGAGATCAAGTCGTACCTGGGCGCACACTTTACCCTCACCCGGCACGCCATTTATCTGCGTAATCCCGTATTGCGGATGCTGGCCCGCCGGTTGGGCAAATTCTTCGAAAGCGACAGCCAATGGGCAACGCATGACAAGGCGTGAACCTCTCATCCTGAATTTCGACGACTCGGTCGGTGATATTCCCGGGGCGACGACGCTGGCCCTGACGGACTGGCAGGAAGCGATCCGCTTCGGCTGCACCGTGCGCACCTTCAACCGCTTGCGTGACTACCTGGATAAGCGGCTACCCGCGCAGTACGGCACGGTGTTGATGGGCTCGGGCGATTACCACCACCTCACCTGGCCGCTGGTGGAGCGCCAGCGCTCGCGCGGGCCGTTCCAACTGGTGGTGTTCGACAATCATCCGGACAACATGCGCTTTCCATGGGGCATCCATTGCGGTTCGTGGGTGCGGCGGGTGGCGATGTTGCCGTACGTAACGCACGTGCATGTGGTGGGCATCACCTCGGGCGATATCGGCGCCAAGCACGCGTGGGAGAACTATCTCCGCCCGCTGCAGGCCGGCAAGCTCAGCTACTGGTGCATGGATGTGAACGTGGACTGGGCGGCGCGCCTGGGGCTCGCCGACGCGTTCCGTCGCTTTGACGATCCGGATGCGCTCACCGAAGCCTTTGTGCAGCAGTTGCGCCAGGCGCCGCAGCCCACCTACCTGTCGATCGACAAGGACGCCTTCAGCGTCGAGACGGCACGCACCAATTGGGATCAGGGGCGGTTGGGCGGGTCGCACGCCATGGCCATCATCGGGGCGTTGCGTGGGAGCATCGTCGCCAGCGACATCAATGGCGAAGTCTCGGCATATACCTACCGCACCTGGTGGAAGCGCCTGCTCAGCGGCATGGATGGGCAGGAGCCGATTCCGCAAAGCGAATTGGACGCCTGGCAAGCCCAGCAGCGCGCGTTCAACACCCGCTTGCTGGCCGCCATCGCCGAAAGCAGCGTGTAAGGGCGGCTAGCAACCATCGACACGTGACCGAGCGCCGGCTCATTCCGGCGAGTGCGGGAGGCGACATGTTCGACATGGCCGAGCACGTGCCCACTGGCCGCCGTGCACTGTGGTTTCTGCTGGTCGCTTTTGCCATTACCTGGGGTGCGTGGGGTGCGTTGGCGGCGTTGGCGCATGCGCAACGCACCACCTATGGGCAATGGCCCTTCATGACGCTGTATGTGGTGGGCGGCCTTGGGCCCACCCTGGCGGCGTACGTGGCCGTGTGGATGACGCGTGAGCAGGCGCCGCTGCGTGAGTTCCACGCGCGGTTGTTGCGCTGGCGCGTGGCCTTGCGCTGGCGCGTGGCCTTGCGCTGGTATGCGCTGGCGCTGGGATTGCCGGTGCTGCTGGGCTACGTCGCGCTCGGCATCGCGGTGGCTTTGCGTCCGGCGGTGCTGGCCTTGATCGCGATCCGGCCTTGGTATCTCTTTGCGTCCTTGTTCGCCATGACGATTGTCGGTGGCGGGCTGGAGGAGTTTGGCTGGCGTGGCGTCTTGCAAGAAGAATGGGGCCGCCTGGTCGGGCCGGGGCGGGCAGCGTTGCTGATCGGTCCGCTGTGGGCCATATGGCATCTGCCGTTGTTCCTGCTGCCTGGCGTGGCGCAGTACCACGCCGCCTTTCCGCCGTTCCTGCTCGGCGTCATCGGCAACGCGCTGTTGCTTGGCTGGTTGTACAGCCGCACGCGCAGCATCATGTTATGCGTGTTCATGCATGCATCCATGAACGCCACCACCATGATGGGCATAGCGGTGCCATCCGGGCACGGTCTGTCGTTGGTGAGCCCCTGCCTGGGGCTTGCGGTGGGAGCGCTGTTGTTGCTGGCGACACCCAAAACCACCGAGCATCCCTAGCGCGCCCGGTGACGGGCTTACCACTTCATGAAAGGCGGCGGCGACAAGGGGTGGCGTGCAAACCATCCACCTGCGGCCTTCATCAGCATCTTGTGGAATCCCGCATTCGGAAACTGCCGCTTCAGCTGCTGCATGAATGGGCGAGGTATGCCACCCAGGAGCAGGCCGAGCGAAAAGTCGGCCAGGTCGGCGCGGCGAAACACCTCCAGCAAGGGGTAGCGCGCGGCCTGTTCGCCGTCTATCGCCCGAAGCTTGTGGTGAAGGTCGATCAGCAAGGTGATCTCCTCCTCCCATGCCTCGTGTTGATGCGCGCGGAGATAAAGGGACGCCTCGCGCATGGAGGGGGGCAGGTAATCCACGGTGTGGTCCGACCACAGGCCGATGTCGTGATGACAGGCGGCGATCATGAGTTTGACGCGGTCCTGCTTGGTGCAGGGATGCAGGGCGAAGCAGCCGTGCAGCATGCGGTACACATGATTCTTGTATCCCTCGTAATCAGCGCCGATCCGCTCGCGCCAGGTCTCCAGGATCTCCTCCACCAGCGGGAGGGTGGGGTATATCGTCAGGTCGGCGGTCATTGGGGGGGCATCCCGGAGGGCGAGTGAGGCAAGCAAGTGGCGACGTCTCGGCGAGACACCGATAGATTATGGCGACCTGCCATGGCGCCCATGGCCAGAATAGTCCGATAACGCTTCGACTATCGCTGCGGCGATGTGTGGCGTTGCTCCAGCGTCTGGCGCAGGGTGTTGACGATGGATGCGAACGTCGCATCGTCCAGCCATGGGCTGTTGGTGATGGTGAGCGAGCGTGCAGCGAAATCACGTGCCCGTGGTAGCGGCGAGTCCGTCACGATATCGCGCAGATAGCCGTAATCGGGCAGGGCATGGATGAACAGGCGGCTCACGCCGAGGCCGGCCGTCCATAGTTTTTCCAGCGTGGCGTCACGGGCAGCTTCGCTCGGCAAGGTGAGCAGCAGGAACGGCCATACGCCCCGCTGGCCCGGCGCATCGTCGAACACGGTAACGCCGGGCAGTTCGCGCAGGTGCGCTACGCGGCGCAGGGCCTGTTGGCGCGTGACGTCGAGGAAGGCGGGCAGGCGCTGCAAGGCGCGCGAGCCAACAGCCTGCCGCCAGTGCGTTACGGTGTGCAGCGGAATATCCGGACCGAAGTCGTCGCCGACTGCCGCGACCGGATCGTTCTCGGCCAAGGCCTTGCGTAGCGGCCGACCATAGGCGAGCGATAGCAGCGACGGTCGATACACCAGCGCGTAGCCGATCAATTCCAGCGCGCGCTGCCAATCCATGCCTCGGCTGCGCTGGATCGTGTCCCGGTGGCTTACCTGGAACGCCTCGCGCAGCGCGACATCGCGGGTCAGCAGCAGGCCGCCTTCGAACAGGGTGAGCCCCTTGCCAACCGCGAGGCTGAAAAAGCCGGCATCCCCCGCCAGGCCCAGGCTGCGGCCTTCGTGCTGCGCACCCAGCGCCTGTGCGGCGTCTTCCAGTACATACGCGCCGACGTGGCGGCCGACATCGATGGCGGCAGACACGTCCGCCACGCGGCCGGCCAGGTGCGTGGGCACAATGGCGAGCGTGCGTTCCCCGCCAAGCGCGGCAAGTTGTTCGCGATCCATGTCGTAGTGATTGGGCGCGAGGTCGCACAGACGCAAACGAAGTCCGGCGCGATGAATGGCCCATGCCACCAGTGGGCAGGTCCAGGCCGGCACGATGACTTCATCGCGTTGTGGTCGCAGTCGGTGCATGGCGCGCAGCGCGACCACCATGGCCGCGGTGCCGGAACACTCCAATTGCAACGACTCGACACCCAGCCATGCGGCTACCTGCGCCGCGAACGGCGCGCGACCGGGGCGCAGGTCAGTCAGGCGAAGCGGCAGTCCGGCGGTGGGCGGCAGCTCGCGGGACATGTCAGTCGCCCGCGGCGACGCCCAGCGCGCCCTTCGCTTCGGTCGGTGCGTCGTGCTCGGGATGCGCGCCGGTCTCGGCGAAGGCGAGGCAGATGATGCCGGCCACGATGACGGTGGCGCCCAGTACGCGCGGCCAGGTCAGCGGTTCGTTGAACAGCCACGCGGAGAACAGCATCACGCTGACCACTTCCAGGTGGGTGACCGCAAACGCCGGGCCGATTGGCGCATGCTTGAGCAGGGTCATCCAGGTGAAGAAGTTGCCGACGTAGCCAATCACCGCGACGTAGATCCAAGGGTGACCGAACACGCGCACGATCCAGGCCCAGTTCGCTTCGGGCGGAAAGGCGTGGTCGCCGGCGTATTTGAAGCTGAGCTGCACCAGGGTGTCGAACAGCACCAGGATGGTGAAGCCAATGGCATAGAAACGGGCGTGCTTCATAAACGGTCTCTCAGCCTCCGCCCGCCACGCCCACGATGGCGACGCCCGCGGTGACCAGCAGGATGCCGGTGACGCGCAACGGGGTCAGCCGCTCACGGAACAGGATGCGGCCGGCGATCATCACCACCACGATATTTATCGAGCCCAGCAATACGCCTTCGGACAAGTCGACCAGCGACAGGAAGGCGATCCACACCAGGAACTCGGCCACGTAGGACACCACGCCCACCCAGATCCACGGGCGCGCCAGCATGTATTTCCAACGCGCCATGCCGTCGCCGGCTTCCGGATCGCCGGCCGCTGCCTTGAAGGACAGCTGGCCGACGGTGTCGAGGGTGACGTTAAGTAGCCACAGCACTACAACCAGCGGAGTCACGCGGCGGCCTCAGGCAGCAGCGCGCGCGGCGGGTTCGTAGGTGGCGGCGATCTGGCGGAAGAATTCGGCCGATCGATCGGTCAGCAGGCGACGCTCACGATCCACCGTGATCATGTGATAGCTGTCTTCCAGCCATAGCGTTTCCACCGGGCCGGACACCGAGCGCTGCACCAGGTAGGCATTCTCGATGCTGGCGATGTCGTCTTCGGTCGCGTGGGCGATCAGGCAGGGCGCGGTCACCTTGGGCAGCTCACGTTTCACCACCGCCGCCATGTTGTACATCTCCGCCAGCGACGGCCACGGGTTGCCCGGCAGGCCGGCTGCGGCGCTGTCGCCGCCCAGCATGGCTGCACTGATCTGCGCGCGCAGGCGTTCGTCGCGAATGCCGTACGGTTCGCCTTCGTGCACCATGCGGTGCTTGCCGATGCCCAGCTTGTGCAGCAGCGGCAGCAGGAAGGAGAACTTGCCGAACCACGGAATCGCCCAGCCGTCATAGCGGAAGGTGGCGCCGTACACGCCCACGCCCTTGACCCATTCCGGACGCTCGGCGGCCAGCTTGAGCGCCAGCACGGCGCCCATGGACAAGCCGGCCACGAACAGGTGATCCACCTCGTGGCGGAACTGCTCGGCGGCTGCTTCCACGCTGGCGTACCAATCGCGCCAACCGGTTTTCAGCAGGTCATCGGCATCGCCGCAGTGGCCGGCCAGTTGCATGCCGTACACGCTGTAGCCGGCCCGATGCAGACCCTTGCCCAGCAGACGCATTTCGGTGGGCGTACCGGTCAGGCCGTGAATGAGCAGCACACCGCTGCGGCCGCCCTCCAGGCGGAATTCGACGTTCTGAATCACAGGGACGCTCCGATGCGGCGGGACGGGGACGCGGCGCAGCACGGCTGGCGCATGGAAATAGGACAGTTGACCATGCAGCCAGTCTGCCGTCTGTGCCTTTCCAAGAACTTTCGACCCGGGGCTGCGACGACTGGGGCGTTTGGCCCCTGTTCGAAGACGATCGCCACTCCAGGGCGATACAAGCGCGGTATTTGAAAGGCTATCCGGGCCCTTGGGAGCACCTGGCCCGCGGTCATTCAGGCCCCGGCCGGGATGACGTTCGCGCCGAAAGGCGGGGTGCCGATCAGCTGGCCGGCGCGGAGGCTCAGTGGCCGAAATGCCCCTGGGTGCCACTGACGGAGATGCTCATGCCACCGGTGGGATGCGAGCAGCTGCCGAAGGCCTGGCTCACGGTGACGGCGCCGCCGGTGTAGCTGCCGCTGACATGGCTGCCCGACATCACGCCCATGCCCACGCTGCCGTGTACCTGGGGCTGGTTATAGGTGGCGTCGTCGCATGTCACGGCGGGGGCGCCTGCGACACCCTGGTCTTTATCGGTCGCGCCGGTGGTATCGCCGTAGTAGGTGCCCGGCGGGTCCTTGCTGTAGCCGGGAGCCGTGGCGGCGGGGCCGGCCTGGGCCTTGGGCGCGTCGGCGACGGGCTTTCCCTTGTTGTCCTGGGCGTTTGGCGTGGCGGCGGTGCTGCTTGAGGCCGGGGCGACGCCGGCCGGCAGCTTCAGGTTCAGCGGCTGATCGGCGCTCTGTGCCCAGGCGGTCGTCGCCACCAGGGCGACGGCGAGGAAGACGGCGTGGCGAGCGATGTTCATGGGGAAAGCTCCGGGGACGTGCGGGTAATAACGCGCCACCGTCGCCGGTGTGCACACGTCCCATTGGATGGCGGGTGAAGCGGGGAAGTTCCCCGCTTCAGCCCGTGGTCTCGATGCGCTCCACGCGACGCAGGCCCTGCGGCAGCAGGCCGCCGCGGGTCGCGCGATTGCCGCCGTATTCGACCAGGTTGGACCACTTCAGCGTGAGCTTGCGCTGGCCGGCGTAGAGCGTCACTTCGCCCTTGCCCTCGGCGACCACGGCAACGCCGACGACCTTCACGCCGGAGGTGAGCTTGGCCTTGGGCACGTCGATCAGCTTGTTGCCCTTGCCCTTGTCCAGCTCCGGCAGCTCGGCCACCGAGAACATCAGCAAATGACCTTCGGAAGTGACCACCACGATGCGGTCACGTGCCGGGTCGGCGCTGATCTGCGGTGCCAGCACCTTGGCGCCATCGCCCATGGTGAGGATCTGCTTGCCAGCCTTGTTGCGGCCGGTGAGCGCCTCGAAGCGGGTCACAAAGCCGTAGCCGTGGTCGGTGGCGAGAATGATACGGGTGTCGTTATCGCCGGCCACCAGTGCATCGAAGCTGGCGCCCGACGGCGGACTGAAGCGGCCCGTGAGCGGGTCGCCATTGCCTCGCGCGGACGGCAGCGTGTGTGCTGGCGTGGAGTAGCTGCGGCCGGTGGAGTCGATGATGGCGATCTGCTGCGTGGTGCGTGCCTTCACCGCCGCGAGCAGGCTGTCGCCGTCGCGGTAAGAGAGACCTTCGGCATCCACGTCGTGACCCTTGGCGGCACGGATCCAGCCTTTCTCACTGAGCACCACGGTGACCGGTTCGCTGGCCACCAGTGCGCTTTCGTCCAGTGCCTGCGCGGCATCGCGCTGTACCAGCGGCGAGCGGCGTTCGTCGCCGTACTTGGCGGCGTCGGCGCGCAGCTCTTCCTTGATCAGGCCCTTGAGCTTGGCCGGCGATTTCAGCAGTACGTTGATGCGCGCGCGCTCCTCTTCCAACTGGTCGCGCTCGCCATTGATCTTCATCTCTTCCAGGCGGGCCAACTGGCGCAAGCGGGTTTCGAGGATGTAGTCGGTCTGCTCCTCGCTGAGGCCAAAGCGCGCCATCAGCACCGGCTTGGGCTCTTCCTCGGTGCGGATGATGTGAATGACTTCATCCAGGTTGAGATAGGCGATGCGCAAGCCTTCCAGCAGGTGCAGACGACGCTCGACCTTGGCCAGGCGATGGCTCAGTCGACGCGTCACCGTATCGGTGCGGAACTGCAGCCACTCGCCGAGGATGCGCTTGAGGTCCTTCACCTGCGGACGGCCATCCAGGCCGATCATGTTGAGGTTGACGCGAAAGCTCTTTTCCAGGTCCGTGGTGGCGAAAAGGTGCTGCATCACCTCGGCGGCGTCCACGCGGTTGGAGCGCGGCACCACCACCAGGCGGATCGGATTCTCGTGATCGGACTCGTCGCGCAGGTCTTCCACCATCGGCAGCTTCTTGGCGCGCATCTGCGCGGCAATCTGCTCCAGGATCTTGGAGGGGCTGACCTGGTGCGGCAGCGCCGTGATGACGATGTTGTTTTCGTCCATGTGGTACACGGCGCGGGCACGTACCGAGCCGACGCCGTTCTTGTACATCGCCAGCAGTTCATTGCGCGGCGTGATGATTTCCGCTTCGGTCGGGTAGTCCGGACCCTGGATGTGCTCGCACAGGTCGGCGACGGTGGCGTCCGGATCGTCCAGCAGGCGGATACAGGCGCTTACCACTTCGCGCAGGTTGTGCGGCGGAATGTCGGTGGCCATGCCCACGGCAATGCCCATGGAGCCGTTAAGCAGCACATGCGGCACACGCGCGGGCAGCCAGCTGGGCTCATCCAGCGTGCCGTCGAAGTTGGGCACCCAATCCACGGTGCCCTGGCCCAGTTCGCCCAGCAGCGCTTCGGCGATGGGGCTGAGGCGCGATTCGGTGTAGCGCATCGCGGCGAAGCTCTTGGGGTCGTCCGGCGAACCGAAGTTGCCCTGGCCATCGACCAGCGGATAGCGGTACGAGAACGGCTGCGCCATCAGCACCATCGCCTCGTAGCACGAGGTGTCGCCATGCGGATGGAATTTGCCGATCACGTCACCGATGGTGCGCGCGGACTTCTTGGGTTTGGCGCTGGCGGCCAGGCCCAGCTCGCTCATGGCGTACACGATGCGCCGCTGCACCGGCTTGAGGCCGTCGCCCACGAAAGGCAGGGCGCGGTCCAGCACTACGTACATCGAATAATCGAGATAAGCCCGCTCAGCGTATTCCTTGAGCGGGATCTGTTCGAAATTGGCTTGCAGATTCATGCGGTTACGTCGATGGCATGCGCGCGGGGCGCGCGCTTAACCGGGGGATGGTGCCAGAAA
Source organism: Dyella sp. ASV21 (assembly GCF_016428975.1). Classification (GTDB taxonomy): domain Bacteria; phylum Pseudomonadota; class Gammaproteobacteria; order Xanthomonadales; family Rhodanobacteraceae; genus Dyella. The sequence continues at coordinate 66,866 of NZ_JAELTT010000006.1, read as the reverse complement.
GGGGGGAGCGGGGGCGAGGGGCAGGCGCCTGTGCCGCCCGGGTGCTCAGTTCGACAGGCGCGTGGTTTCGATGCCCAGTTGGCGTAGTTGCTCCTGCACACTGTCCGGTCCGGCGAGGTGGCCGGCGCCCACCGCGACGAAGCTGACGCCCGGCTGCTGCAGGCGCTCGGCAATGACCTTCGCCCAGGCCTGGTTGCGCTGGACGATCAGGCGTTGGTACAGCGTCGGACTTTCCTCGCGCAGCTCTTCGTCCTCCAGTCGTGCAATGGCTGAGACGTCGCCGTCGCGCCAGGCGTCGACCAGCTCCCGCAGCTTGGCGGGGCCGTCGGCCACTTCCTTGAAGGACTGGCGCAGGAAATCCAGCTGCATCGCCTCGGGCAGGTCGGCCAGCATGCGGATCTGCTGCTCGCTGGTTTCCAGTCCATCCACTGCCTTGCCGGCCTGCTGCATGCGCGTCTTGAGCTGCTTGTCCACACCCAGGTTGGGGTCCATGCCGGCCTCCACCAGGGGCGCCATGGTCAGCGTGAGTGCGGCCAGCCAAGGGCGCATCGGCTGCAGGGAGGCCGCGCCGCCGGGCAGCTTGGCCGTGACAGCCGCCTCCTGCAGACGGCGTTGGTCGGCGCCATCGAGCTTGCCGGACAGCGGGTGATTGAGATCCAGGCCGTGTTGCATCACCAGGCTCTGCATCGCGGCGCTGTCGTCGTCGACGATCTCGATGCTCAACCGGTCGCTTTCGTCCAGGGCTTTGTCCAGCGCCGGCGAGCGCCAATGGGCATCGGAGGGCAGCAGGTGCACGGTGCCGAACAGGTACACGGTGGACTGGCCTTTCCGGGCAACCCACAAGCCGGGCTGGGCGATCGCCGCGTTGACCAGCAGCAGGCTGAGGGCGAGGGCGACGCCAATGCGGGAAAGCAGTTTCACTACGACTCCTGGGGGGCGCCGAGACAGGCGGCAAACGGCGGGTGGGCGAGGGTGCGCGCTATGCGGCGATTCCTCCCGGCAATGCTGGACATCGTACATCGACGCAAGGCCGTCGTTGAGATGGCGTATGCGCTCATCGCGGTACGCGAAGGCCGCCCGGCACGCCGTGCGGGCTCAGCGTGAGCTGCCACAACTGATCGCGCCGGCTGCGGAATACGGCAGTGGACACGGCCAAATAGAAGCACCACATGCGGCGAAAGCGTTCATCGTAACGCTCGCGCAGTTGTGGCCACGCCGCATCGATATTGGCGCGCCATGCGGTGAGCGTGCGGTCGTAGTCGGTGCCGAAGTTGTGCCAGTCTTCCACCACGAACAGGTCCTGCAGCGCGGCGGCGACCTGCGCGGCGGCGGGGATCATCGAGTTGGGGAAAATGTATTTCTCGATCCACGGATCGGGCCGGCTGGGCGCGCCGTTGCTGCCGATGGTGTGCAGCAGGAACAGGCCATCCTCGCGCAAGCACCGGCGCGCTACTTCGAAATACGTGCGGTAGTTGAGCGCGCCGACATGCTCGAACATGCCGATGGAGAAGATCGCATCGAAGGGCTCGTCGAGTTCGCGGTAATCCATCAAGCGTATTTCCACCGGCAAGCCGTGGCACAACGCTCGGGAAAACTCAGCCTGCTCCTGCGATACGGTAATGCCCACCCCTTCCACGCCATAGGTTTCCGTGGCGTACTTGAGTGCCTCGCCCCAGCCGCAGCCGATGTCGAGCACACGCTGGCCCGGTTTGAGCTGGAGCTTGCGGCAGATCAGGTCGAGCTTGGCCACCTGGGCGTCGTCGAGGTTGTCCGCTTCGGCCCAATAGCCGCAGGAATACACCAGACGCTTGCCCAGCATGGCCTGGAACAGGTCATTGCCAAGGTCGTAGTGGGCCTTGCCGATCTCAAAGGCGTTCTCGCCGCGCTGCAGATTGATGAAGCGCGCCTTGAGGTGAGCGAGCAGCGTATCGAGCGTTTTCAGCTCGTTGTCCAGGCGCGAGCGCAGCAGCAGGGTAAACATGCCGGGCAGGTCTTCCGCGTCCCACCAGCCGTCCATATAACTCTCGCCCAGTCCGAGCGAGCCGTGCGCAAATACACGCGCATAGAGGCGATCGTCGTGCACGTGCATGTCGGTAGGCGAGGGGCCGTCGAGCTGGATGCCTGCATGTTCGAGCAGGGTGACGGCGCGCCCTTTCAGCGAATCCTGACTCATGCGATCCTCGTTTCGCGTGGAAATGAAGCGGACAACCCAGGCTGGCGACGCTGGTCCTAGGGCGGCGTCGCGGGTTTGCCCAGGGCACCGAAGCTTGCGGGAGCGATTGCATACACCGCGTCGACACCGCTCGCGCGGACAGCCTCCAGCAGCGTCTGTGCTTGCGACTCGGTCAGCAGAAACTCCACCTTCATCGCCAGGTCGTCGGCGAGTTCGAAGAACTGCTCCTCGCGCAGCACGCCGTGCCGGCCGTAGCCGCAGATGGCGCGAAACGCCGAGCCGCCGCCGATGCCTTGCTTCTTGGCCATTTCCAGCAGCCATTCGTACGTCAGCACGCCATCATGCCGCGCCCGTGTGTGGCAATAGAGTGCTAGCTGCACGCCTTGTCTAACGTTCGGGAGGTTCATGGCGACTCTCCTAGCTGCGCAATACGACGCGGGTCAGGGCGATGCCCGAGACGGTCATGGCGATCGAGCCCACCAGGTGCAGGGCCAGATGCCCGCCGAACCACAGGTACTGCTGGCGCAGCAGCAGCGTGGTCGATTCCGCGGAAAAGGTGGAGAACGTGGTAAGGCCACCGAGGAAGCCCGTGGCCGCGAACAGTCGCAGCTCAGGCGGAAGGGTCTGGAAGTGATCGAACACGCCCAGCACCACGCCCATCAACAGGCCGCCCATCAGGTTGGCGGCCAACGTGCCCAGGGGCACGGTCGGAAACAGGGGGTTGAACAGTACGCCGAGGGTCCAGCGCAGCCAACAGCCCAGTGCGCCGCCCACGCCGACCGCGATAAATCCAGTAAAGCCCACGATGTCGGTCTCCTCAAAAGTCAGTGGACTTCCCGGAAACAGGCACACGCCTGCGCCCCGGAAGCTCCGGTGGTGCAGGCATCATCAACCCGAAGGTGGTTCGTCCGGCCTGACCGTGCGGGCGCACGGCCGTGGCGGAGCGGGAGGCATGCCATCTCCTTGGGTCGCATGCTAGCGGATGACTGGCCAATCGTCATGGCTCGGGCCCAGGGCGGTGGCCGCTATACTCGGCTTTCCTCGCCGCCGTGTCATTGCCATGAGTTCAACCTCGCGCCCCGTTCGGCGCAGCCTGCCGTGGCTGCTGGCGGGCCTGTCCATGATCGGCCCGTTCTCGATCGATGCGGTGTTCCCCGCGTTCCCGCTGATTGGCGAGCGCTTTGGCGTGGACAGCATCCAACTGCAGCAGATGATCAGCGTGTACCTGATCACCTATGCGGCGATGAGCCTGTTCCATGGTGCGATTTCCGATGCGATCGGACGCAAGCCGGTCATCGTCACCGGCATCCTGGTCTATGCGCTGGCTTCGGCGGGGGCGGCGATGGCGACCTCCTATCCGATGTTGCTGGCATGCCGTTCCCTGCAGGGCGCCTGTGCGGGCGCCGGCCTGGTGGTGGGGCGCGCGATCGTGCGCGACAGTCTGGAAGGGGCGGCGGCGCAACAGATGATGTCGCGGGTGATGATGATCTTCAGCGTGGCCCCGGTGATCGCACCTATCGTCGGTGCGCAGTTGCTGTTCCTCAATGGCTGGCACGGCATCTTCTGGGTGCTGATGGGCTTCACTCTGTTCCTGGCGTTGGCGCTTATGCGGTTCCTGGAGGAGACGCACCCGCCCGCGGCGCGCGTGCCGTTTCATCCGGGCAACCTGGTGCGCGGCTATGTGAGCTTCGGGCAGGACCGCCTGTTCTGGCCGCTGCTGATTTCCTGCTCGGTGAATTTTGCCGGCCTCTTCCTGTATATCTCCTCCGCTCCGCGCATCGTTCGCGAACTGCTGCACCTGTCGGCGCAGGGCTTTCCGTGGCTGTTCCTGCCGGTAGTGCTTGGCTTGTTGGTGGGCGCGTGGTTTTCCGGACGCATGGCGAATCGACGCAGCGTCGCCTTTACCGTGACTGCGGGTTATACGGCGATGTTGCTTGCCTGCGCGCTGCACGTGATGGCGGCGCTGGTGACGCGTGAGCCCGTGCTGCCCTGGTCCATGCTGCCACTGGTGCTGCATGGCATTGGCGTGCAGCTGGCCTTTCCCACGTTGACCTTGCTGCTGCTGGACCGCTTTCCGCATCGGCGCGGCGGGGCGTCGTCGGTACAGGCGTTCTCCAGCTTGTTGTTATGCGCATTCGTGGCGGGCGTGATGTCGCCGCTGTTGTCTGGTCACATGCTGTATCTGGCGCTGGGTGCCACCGTGCTCACGGTGATCGGTGGCCTTTCCTGGCACTGGTACCGTCGGTTGCTGCGCCGGCCGCCGGCGATGTTGCCGGGGGACGATGTCGCGGATGCGGCGCTGCAGGAAGAGATCGCGGAGCCGCATTGAGCCGTGCTCGCGCCGATGGAGCGCGGGGTGAGGTGGCTGATGGGCATCGGATACTTGGGCAGGGCGACGCGCCCGATGTGCCGTCTCCATAGGGACGAGCAAGCGCCCTCAATGGGGAAACAGCGGTAACCCTTGCGTGTCCAAAAGCCCTTGTTGCTGCAGCCATTCGCGTGCATTGGCTGCATCCTCCTCGAACCACGCGCGTGCCGAACCCAGCCGGAACGAGTAGCCCCACGCGTCCATGTCCGCCTGCAGGCGCGCACGACCTACGCCAGGCAGCAGGTCGGCCAGCACGATTTGCAGGTAGCAGGTGGCGTCTTCTTCGTCGATCGAGTCGGTGGCGTCAGTGTGGACTTCGGCGCGCCGTTCAGGCGGCAACACGATCAGGTGGCCGGCCTCGTGCAGCAGGGAGTGCACCGGTGTGTCATCGCGTGCATACACGGTGGTGCCGATGATGCCGGCCTCGCTCTCGCCCCAATAACTGCCGGGAATGGCTTGGTCGGGCGCCACGCGCTCCAACTGCAGGCCGTAGCGGCCTAGCAGGGCGGTGGGCGCGTCAAAGCCCAGTGTGGCCAGGCGCATGACGCTGGTTTCGTCGGGGACGCGGTGAGTGTCGTGCAACATAGGCCAGAAGAGTCGCCGCCAGCCGGCGGCGACGTAAAGACGGGGCGCGGAGGGCCCGCGCCACGGAGATCAGCCGGGCTTGGCCTCGGCGTGGTCGGGCAGTGCTACGGAAAGCTCGAGGATTTCGTGTCCGCTGTCGCGCTCGACGTTGATGTTGATGGCTTCGAGGTCGACGTGGACGTATTTCTTGATCACTTCGAGCAGCTCGTTGCGCAGCAACGGCAGGTAGTCGGGGGCGCCGCGAGTGGAGCGCTCCTGAGCCACGATGATGCGAAGACGCTCCTTGGCGACCGCAGCGGTGGGTTCCGGCTTGCGCTTCAGGAAATCAAGAATACCCATCGCGATCAGCCTCCGAATACGCGCTGGAAGAAGCCCTTCTTGGGCACTTCGAGGAAGCGCAGGGCACGTTCCTCGCCGAGAATGCGGGCGACCGTGTCGCTGTACGCCTGGCCGGCGAACGAGTTGTCATCGAGGATGACCGGCACGCCAGCGTTGGACGCAGCCAGCACGTTCTCCGACTCGGGGATCACGCCCACCACGTTGATGCCGAGGATCTCCTCGACGTCCTTGACGCTGAGCATCTCGCCCACGGCAACGCGTGCCGGGTTGTAGCGGGTGAGCAGCAGGTGCTGCTTGATGGCGCCGTCACCGCGCTCCGCGCGGCGGGTTTTGCTGGCGAGCAGGCCCAGGATGCGGTCCGAGTCGCGCACCGAGGAGACTTCCGGGTTCACCACGACCACGGCGTGATCGGCGAAGTACATCGCCAGATGGGCGCCCTTTTCGATGCCGGCAGGGGAGTCGCACACGACGAAGTCGAAGCCTTCCTTGCCGAGTTCCTCGAGCACTTTTTCCACGCCCTCTTGGGTGAGCGCGTCCTTGTCACGCGTCTGGCTGGCGGCCAGTACGTAGAGGTTCTCGTAGCGCTTGTCCTTGATAAGGGCCTGCTTGAGCGTGGCTTCACCGTGCACGACGTTGACGAAGTCGTACACCACGCGCCGCTCGCAGCCCATGATCAAATCCAGATTACGCAGTCCGACGTCGAAGTCGATCACTGCAACCTTCTTGCCGGCGATGGCCAGGCCAGTGGCCAGTGAAGCGCTGGTAGTGGTCTTGCCGACGCCGCCCTTGCCCGAGGTGACAACGATAATCTCAGCAGTCAAGGCTCATCTCCGCATGATTCTTTGTAGTAGTAATGGTTGATCGTCAAAGCTTGGCGATCAGCAGTTTTTCACCGTCGAGCCAGCATTGCACAGACTGGCCTTCCAGGTCTTTCGGAATTTGTTCGAACACGCGGTAGTGGCCGGCAATGGCCACCAGTTCCGCGCGGAAGTCGGAAATATAGATGCGAGCCTTCTCATCGCCCTGTGCGCCAGCCATGGCGCGGCCACGCAGGTTGCCGTAGATGTGAATGCTGCCGTCGGCGATCACTTCGGCGCCGTTGGCGATGGCGCCGGTAACCACCAGGTCGCGATCGCGCGCATAGACCTGTTGGCCCGAGCGCACCGTGCCGTCGAAGTGCTGCGCGCCGAGCGTGGGCGCGCTGGCGGCGGGCTCCGTGCGCGCGGGTTCGGCGCGGCGTGGCGGTTCCGATGCGGGGGCAGGTGCCGGCGGGGCGATGCTGCCGCCATCGGCCGGTTCATAGGCCGCGCGGAACTTGGCGATCAGCGGCAAGCCCATGCGGCGCGACAGCGCCTCGACATCGCTGGTGCCATAGGCCAGGCCCACGGGCAGCATGCCGGCACTGCGTACCGCCTCCAGCAGGGCATCGACGGTGCCATCGTCGGGCAGGTCGAGCAGGTGGCTCAGGTCCAGCACCACGGCGGCGCGGGAAAACAGCTGCGGGGCGGCGCGCACGCGGCGCTCCAGCTCCTCGCAGAGCGCGGCCGCGTCAACGCGGCGGATGCGTACGTTGGCAATGCCCACCTGGCCGAAGCGCAGGTCGCAAGCGTCTTGGGTGTCCATTCGGGCATTCACGGGCGCAGCTCTCCGGCTTGATGACGGGGGCTGGCATCAGGGTGAAAAGGGCGAGGGCGCTCCGCCAGCCAGGGCTGGTCGGGCAAGCCATCGTGATCGAGATAGGTTTCGCGCACGTAGGCGTAGCTCGGCAAATCCTTGGCCAGCAGGCTGACCTGTGGACCCTCGCTGCCCATGCGCTGTTGCCCCACCTCTTGGAAACCGTAGGTGCCGTGGAACAGCACCACCACGTCGTCGCGAGGCTCCAGGAACACCTCGCAGGTGAGCAGGGGCACCCGCACTTCGGCATAGCTGGTCACATCGCAATAGAAAATGCGACCCAGGCCGTGGCGACGGTAGGCGTTGGCGATGACGATGCGGTCGATATAGACGAACTCCGGATAGTGTTCGCTGAACCACACGTAGTTCGGGCTGTCGTAACTGCCGCCGTGGCGCAAAGCGATCAGAAACCCGGCGAGGTGTCCGTCGATCTCGGCCACCCGGAAGTAATCCGCGTGGTCGTAGAAGTAACGCAGCTGCGCAGCGTCCAAGGCGAGGATGGTGCGGCCGGCGGCATTGTTGAGCGCCAGTACGGCATCCAGGTCGTGCTCGCGCACGTCGCGGATGGCAAGGGCCATTCGTTGCTCCGCAGTATTGTGATTCGAGGACAAGACCGGTGGTTCGGCCCCGCGTGACGGGCGGCATTATGACATGCGTCCGCCGGCCGCACATATCACGGCGCACCATGTAAAACCTTTGTAAAGCGCCAGCGTCCATGGCTTTTGGCAGGGGTGGGGGAGTGACTTCTCGCGCATTGCACCACGCTGGGGACTAGCTAATGATGCGCGTATGGCCTGGTCCAACATCAATCACATCCGGCTCATTCGCTACGCCGGTCTGTTCACGTACCTGTGTGTCGCGCTGCCGTTGCTTTCGGGCCCCGGCGGACTGGCGCAGGTCAATGCGTGGTGGAGCAACCCCAATATCTCGGGGTGGATCCTCTCGTACCTGATCTTCGGCGTGACCTACCTGCTGCTGACGCGCCGCTCAGGCATGACGCGACAGACCGGGTTCCCCTCCATCGGCCAACTGCTCGGCCTGGTCGTGCTTACCGGTTCGGCGGTGGCCATGGGCTGGTTCAGCCAAAGCGGCCTGTCCGCCATGCTGATGCTGGTGATCGCGGTGGTGTTGCCCTGGCAGTTGCCGGTAGGGGCGGGGCTGCTGTGGATGCTGCTGCAGAACCTGATGCTGATCCCGATCATCGCCAGCTACATGGGCTGGACCATCGTCACGGCGTTTCTTCAGGTGTGTATGTATCTGGGCATTTCCGCGCTGGTGTTCTTCATCTCGATGATCGCCAGCCTGCAGGCGGAAGAGCGCGAGGTGCAGCGCCGGCTCAATTCCGAGCTGCGCGCCACCCGGGCGCTGCTGGCCGAGTCCACCCGTATCGCCGAGCGCATGCGTATTGCACGGGACCTGCACGATCTGGTCGGCCATCACCTGACGGCGCTCAGCCTGAACCTGGAAGTGGCCAGCCACCTGGTCAACCCGCAGGCAGCCGAGCATGTACACAAGGCCCAGGTGACCGCCAAGCATCTGCTGTCGGACGTACGCGAGGTGGTGAGCGAGTTGCGGCAGGACGACGCCATCGACCTGACGCAGGCGCTGCGCAGCCTGATCGAAGGTGTGCCGGGGCTGAGGGTGCATGTGGAAACCCCGCCGCGCTTCAGCGTGGAAGATCCGCGCCGCGCCCAGGTGCTGCTGCGCTGCGCCCAGGAGATCATTACCAACACAGCCCGCCATGCCGGCGCGCGCAACCTGTGGCTGCGCTTTGACTACATCAATGCCAACCTTCTTGAGCTGTCCGCGCGGGACGATGGCCGGGGGGTGGCCAACTTCCGCCCGGGCAATGGCTTGTCGGGCATGCGCGAGCGTCTCTCCGAGTTCGAGGGTAGCGTCATGGTGGACCCGGCCATCAGCCAGGGATTTGCGCTCACCGTGCGCTTGCCGCTGGGGGAGGTGCAAGAGCTGGCGCACACGCCGTCACGGTTCGAGCCGCCGGCGCTGGGCATGCTGTAAGAATTCCCGTCTGATCGATGGGACGTGGCAAAATGCGCTGCTTGGAGTCCCCGTGAGGCTCCTAGATAGTCGCATCGTTCTTCCCCGTTGGCCGCGGGCATTGCACGCAGGCCACAACCGCTTCGAGGATCCGCGATGATTTCCGTCTGTCTTGTCGACGACCAGAACCTGGTTCGCCAGGGTGTCCGTTCCCTGTTGGACTTGGCGGAGGACATCCGTGTAGTGGCCGAGTGTGCCGATGGCACCCAGGCCGTGCAGGACATTCCCCGGGTCAAGCCCGACGTGGTGTTGCTGGACCTGCGCATGCCCAGCATGAGCGGCCTCGAAGTGCTGCAGGCGCTGTCGGCGCGCAACGAGCTGCCGCCAACCATCATCCTCACCACCTTCGACGACGATCAGCTGGTACTGCAGGGCCTGAAGGCCGGCGCCCGCGGCTACCTGCTCAAGGATGTCTCGCTGGAGCAGTTGGTGGAGGCAGTTCGTACCGTGGCTGCCGGCGGGTCGCTGGTGGCTCCGATGGTCACCCAGCGCCTGCTGGCCGGGGTGGGGCGCATGCAGAACCAGTTCACCAGCCTGGAGCAGCCGGATCCGCTGACCGAGCGCGAGACCGAGATCCTGCGCCTGCTGTCGGGCGGCTACAGCAACAAGGAGATCGCCAACTCCCTGAAAGTGGCCGAAGGCACGGTCAAGAACCATGTCTCCAACATCCTTTCCAAGCTGGGCGTCCGCGATCGCACCCGGGCGGTGCTCAAGGCGCTGGAGCTGGGGATCGTCTGATCCCCCGCCAGGCCTTGCCGGACGCCATTCGTGGGCGTCTGGAAGGGCCTCGTCGGGCCACCTTTACGGCCGGATGGCGTTCAGGCGCGCGAGCAAGTACCATCGGTGGCTTCGGCGCTGGCCGACCCCTCTCACGACGCGATTCTTCGGGAATCTCCCGTGGCGTAAGGGTCTCCGGCGACTGTCTTAGTGCCGTGTACAGAGAGACGTGCGGAGATCCCTGGAATGATGCGTGTTCTAGAATTTATTGTTGCCCTGATTATCGTCGCTGTCGTGGCGGTGGTGGTGGGCTTTGTTATGCCCGGCAGCGGCCATGTGGACCGGTCGTTGGTCGTCGGCAAGGACATGCGTCAGGTCTATGACGTGCTGAACAACTTCCGCCGCTTCCCGGAGTATTCCGTGCAGCGCGAGTACGACCGCAACATCAAGTTTGATTTCTCGGGCAAGGCCTATGGCCCGGGCGCCGAGTTGAGCTGGACCAGCCAGGACGACAAGGTCGGTAATGGCAAGCTCACCATCGCTTCGGCCGATCCGAGCTTCGACAAGGTCGACTCGACCGCCAAGAAGGCCAGCATCGTCTGGAACCTGGACAACAGCTGGCGCGGTAACGACAAGCATTTCACGCTGGATCTCGAGCGTCAGGGTAGCCGCGGTCAGCTGACCAAGGTCACCTGGTCGTATGACGTCGACTACGGCATGAACCTGATCAACCGCTACTCGAACCTGTACATTCACGGCGACCCGGATGCCTTCATCCAGTTCACCCTGAACAACCTGCAGAACGTGTTGGCCTCGGTGCAGAACGTCGACTACACCAAGCTGGTGCCAACCATCGAGCAGACCCAGCCGACCCCGGTGCTGATGGTGTCGAGCTCGATCGAGCGCAAGGGTGGCCTAGAGGCGCTCAATGACGCGACCGACAAGGCCGTCAACGAGATCCAGGCCGCTGCCAAGAAGCTGGGCGTGACCGTTACCGGTCCGCGCATCATCTACACCACCAACTACGGCGACCAGACCTACACCTTCGACGTGGCCCTGCCCATCAGCGCGACCAGCCTGAATGTCGGTGGCCAGACGGTGGAGCTGACCGCAGCCAAGTCCCCGGACCTGAACGCAGCAGAGGCCAGCACCGCCGCCGCCGCTTCGGACAGCAACGCCGACGCCAGTGCCCCGGGTGGTCATGACCGCTTCGGCCGCCTGATCGTCGACAAGGATGTGCGTGCGTTCCTCGCCTTTGGTGGCCCGGCCCTCAAGGCCGTGTGGAACGGTACCGCCGCTGGCGTGCCGCAGACCCGTGATCTGATGAAGGCTTATTCCCAGACGCACGGCTACAAGTACGACGAAGTGGTGAACCGCTTCTATGACATCGAAGCCAAGCCGGAAGTGAAGCAGGGCGACGAAGTGAAGCAGTACGCCGAGTTCGACGTCTACCTGCCGCTGAGCAATGCTCCGGACAAGACGCCGGAACAGGAAGCGGGCATCAAGCCGCCGTCGCTCGACGACAGCGCTGATCAGGCGCCGGCTTCCTCGGGTTCCGCCGCCGCTCCGGCTGCTGCTTCCAGCGCCGCGCAGTAATACCGGTCTCTCACAAGACCTCGAAAAGGCCCTCCCTGGTGGAGGGCCTTTTTGTTGGGCGTTCGCACAGCTTCCCGGCCCGGACGAACTTTTCGGTTACATTGCGGGTCGACCATCGCTAAACCCCGGGCCGCGCGTTGATGGCGACACGGCCCCTTGCCTTGACCGGACATGATCGAAACCGAACAGCTCACCCGACGCTATGGCGCGTTGACCGCGGTGGATTCCCTCAGCATCCGGGCCGAGCCCGGGCAGGTGCTTGGACTGCTGGGCCCCAACGGCGCCGGCAAAACCACGGCCATGCGCATGATCGCGGGCTTTCTGGAGCCCAGCGCGGGCACCGCGCGTGTGTGCGGCTATGACGTGCGCAAAGAGCCGCTCAAGGCCAAGCGTGCGCTGGGTTACCTGCCGGAGGGCGCGCCCAGCTATGGCGAGCTGACCGTGCGCGAGTTCCTCACCTTCATCATGCGCATGCGCGGCCTCCAGCGCGACGCGGCTTACAACCGCTTTGATCGCGTGGTGAGCGGCCTGCAACTGGAGGGCGTGCTGGATCAGTGCATCGATACCTTATCCAAGGGCCTGCGTCGCCGCGTCGGCCTGGCGCAGGCGATCGTGCACAACCCGCAGGTACTGATGCTGGACGAGCCTACCGATGGCCTGGACCCCAACCAGAAGCACACCGTGCGCCAGCTGATCGACGCGATGGCGCGCGAGCGCACCATCCTTATTTCCACGCACCTGCTGGAAGAGGTGCATGCCTTGTGCAACCGCGTGGTGATCATCGCCAATGGCAAGCTGCTGGCCGATGCCACGCCGGCGGAGTTGGAAGCGCGCTCGCGCTACCACGGCGCGGTGTCGTTCAGTGCGCCCGGCAGTGGCGTCTCGCAGGAAATGCTGGGCCGTCTGCCGCAGGTGGCATCCATCGAAGTGGATCCGCTGGATGGGCGCATCACGGTGTTTCCCCGCGCGGGCGAGCGCATCCTGGAGCCAGTGGAAACCCTGTTGCGTCAGCAAGGGCTGGAGGTGTCGGAGATCCAACTGGAGCGCGGTCGTCTGGACGAGGTGTTCCGCCATATCACCACGGGCGCGGGGAGCAGTGCATGAGCCCGGTGGCAGCGGTGGCGCGGCGTGAGCTGCGCAGCTATTTCGTGACGCCAGTGGCTTACGTTTTCCTGGTGATCTTTCTGGTGCTGGCCGGCATCCTGACCTTCTATGCCGGCGATTTCTACGAGCGTGGCCAGGCCGACCTGCAGCCGTTCTTCGCCATGCATCCCTGGCTCTACCTCGTATTGGTGCCGGCGGTATCCATGCGCATGTGGTCGGAAGAAGCCAAGGGCGGCACCCTGGAGCTGCTGCTGAGCCTGCCGTTGAGTCTGGCGCAGGCCATGCTCGGCAAGTTTCTGGCAGCGTGGCTCTTCATTGGGCTGGCTTTGCTGCTGACGTTTCCGATCTGGATTACGGTGAACTACCTCGGTTCACCCGACAACGGCGTGATCCTGGCGGGCTATCTCGGCAGCTGGCTGATGGCCGGTGCCTTTCTCGCCATTGGCGCCTGTCTGTCGGCGGTGACGCAGAGCCAGGTGGTGGCCTTTGTGCTGACCCTGGTGGTGTGCTTCCTGCTGATCCTGGCAGGGCAGCCGCAGGTGATGGAGTTTTTCCAGGGCACCTTGCCGCGCCGCATGGTCAACGGCATCGCGCATCTAAGCATGTTGCGACACTTTGAGGCCATTTCGCGCGGCGTGCTGGATCTGCGCGACGTGCTGTATTTCCTGCTCAGCATGGCGGCGTGGCTCACGGCCGGTGTGCTGGTGCTCGACCTGAAGCGGACGCCCTGAATCATGATGCGCATCCGTTTCAGCCGACGCACGATCCTGTTGGCCGCGCTCGCCCTGCTGGCGGTGGCCTTTGTCACGTTGACACTGGGCACCAGCCGTTGGCTGCGTGTGTCCCGTATCGATCTCACCTCCGACCGGCTCTATACGCTCACCCCGGGCACCACGCATATCGTGGACAGCCTGCATGCGCCGCTGCGGCTTACGCTGTATTTCTCCGATCATGCCGCGCGCGATCTGCCGCAGTTGCGCAGCTATCACCAGCGCGTCAGCGAGATGTTGCAGGAGATGGTGGCGCGGGCCCACGGTCGCCTGCGCCTGCAAATCGTCGATCCGGTGCCGTATTCCGATGACGAAGCCAGCGCCGAGGGCTACGGCCTCACCCCGATCAACGGTGGCACCAACGGTGAACGCGTGTTCTTTGGTCTGGTCGGCAGCACGGCGTCGCTGGCGGCCGATGGCGACGGCGAGGCCGATGAGCATGTGACGGGCAAGACGCTGGCCATTCCGCTGTTCGACCCCAGCCGCGAAACCTTTCTCGAATACGACATCGCCAAGCTGCTGTATGAGCTGGATCAGCCGGTGAAACCGAAGATCGGCCTGATCAGCAGCCTCCCGGTGGAGGGCAACCCGGTCATCGGCGAGGAGCCGTGGACGGTCATGCGCCAGCTTGGGCGGCAGTTCGAAGTGAAAACGCTGGAGCCGTCCAAGCTCACGCACGTCGATGACGACATCAAGGCCTTGTTGCTGATTCATCCCAAGCACCTGCCCGCCGATGCGTTGTACGCCATCGATCAGTACGTGCTGCGGGGCGGCCACCTGGTGGTGTTCGTCGATCCCGTGGCGGAAATGGACAATACGCCGTTCGTGGACAGCGGCGGCGCCACCGACGATCACAACTCCGACTTGCCCCGACTGTTCGCGGCCTGGGGGGTGCAGTACGACCCACAAAAAGTGGTGCTGGATCGCTCGCGTGCCTTGCGTATCGAGCTGGCGGACAACAGCTCCATGAGCCATCCCGCCATGCTCGGATTGGGCCAGCAGGAGCTCAATCACAACGATGTGATCACGGCCAGCCTGCAACGTATCAATGTTTCCAGCACGGGCTTCTTCGACCTGGCGCCGGGTACGGCATCGCGCCTGCAACCGCTGATGCAGACCTCCAACGATGCCGAGGTGGTGTCGGCGCAACGCGTGCGCGAATCCATCAATAACCCGGCCAGCCTGCTGGACGGTTATCGTCCGGACAACATCCGTTATGTGATCGCGGCACGCGTGCGTGGGGCGTTCGACAGTGCATTTCCCGAGCGCGCCAAGGCGCCTGGCCACCTCGCGCATGCCGCCGAAGGGGTGGAGGTCATCATGGTGGCCGATACCGATGTGCTCAGTGATCGCCTTTGGGTGTCCTATACGCAAAGCCTGCTGGGGCAGCCCCAGCTCAGCGCCATCGCCAACAATGGCGACATGATGACCAACATCGCCGACAACCTCAGCGGCTCCTCGTCGCTGTTGTCCATTCACGGCCGGGTGAGTTCGCAGCGGCCATTCACGCGCGTGCTCGCGCTGCGCAGCGCGGCGGATCAGAAATTCCTGGCCAAGATGCAGGAGCTGCAACGCGAACTGGCGGTGACTCGCACGCGCTTGAGTGAGTTGCAACCGGCCAAGAGCGGGCGAAGCGATGCGGTCAGCACCGAGCAACGGGCGGAGATCGAACAGTTCCTGCAGCGTCAGTTGTCGATCAACAAGGAACTGCGCGATGTGCAGCATCAGTTCAACGCGGAAATCGATGCGCTTGGTCTGCGCCTCAAGTTCATCAATATCGTGCTGGTGCCGGCCTTGGTCACCCTGGCGGGCTTGCTGTATGGCTGGCGGCGCTCGCGCCGCAGCCGGCGGCGTGTCTGAGCGCGGGAATGTTCGCGCGATGGCCTCCCGGATTACCCGCGCGAGAGGATTATGATGCGGGATCGCCGCCGCGCTGAACGCTCCGGATTCGATCGATGATGGCAAGCCTGACCAAGTGGATCGTGCCCTGGGAGTTTTCCTGGGTGTTCCTGCTGACCTTCGTGGCCTGCAGCGTGCTGTACGTGCGGGGCAGTCGCCGCCTGTCGGTGAGCGTGGCCCGGCAACTGGCATTCTGGACCGGCATGGCGATGCTGTATGTATCGCTGCATACCTACCTGGATTACTTCTTCGAGCATGAGTTCTTCATGCATCGCATCCAGCAGGTGTTGCTGCACCACCTGGCGCCGCTGCTGATCATGGCGTCGTATCCGGGCGCGGTGCTGCGCAAAGGGTTGCCGTTTGCGCTGCGCCTTCGCCTGTTGCGGCCCGCGCGTCGATCGTGGCCATGGCGCGCGGTGAGTGCGGTACTGCTCAACCCCGCGGTGGCGACCGTGCTGTTCGTCGGCTTGATCGTGATCTGGCTGATACCTACCATGCAAACGCTGGCGATGCTGGATTGGCGTATCTATCGCTTCATGAACTGGTCGATGCTGGTGAGCGGTTTCAGTTACTGGTGGCTGGTGCTGGATCACCGTCCGCGTCCACCCGGTCGCATGACGCCGGGCGTTCGCGTGCTTTCTCCTGCCATCACCATGACGCCGCAGATCCTGGCGGGTGCCATCGTCACGTTCTCCAAGACCGATCTCTACCCGATCTTCGAAATCTGCGGGCGCGCGTTTACCTTCAATGTGCTTACCGCCCAGCTGGTGGGCGGCGTGATCATGTGGGTTCCGGCTGCGATCATCGAATCCATCGGCGGCTTGTTGGCCCTGCGGCAATGGTTGCGTTTGTCGCGGCGCGGTCGCATCCGCCGCAAGCCTTGGCCACCGCGACGATCGGCACCGGTGAGGCCGGTCACCGACGAAGTGGAACGCGCTTCGCTCTAGGTGCGCCCCGTTACCATCGCGCAAGCGCGGATCAGTGCGTCGCGTCGGTGGCGTTGGCGGGGCGCGCGATGAAGTCTGCTTCCTGCGTGCTGCCGTCACTGAAGCGCAAGGTGAGCTTCACCGTGTCGCCCACCTTCACCGGTGCCTGGGCTTTCATCAGCATCAGGTGATAGCCGCCCGGAGCCAGTTCGGCCTTGCCGTGCGCGGGAATATCGAGGTGTTCGACCATCTCCATGCGCCCCATGCCGCCCTCGGTGCTGCTCTTGTGCAGCATGGTGCTCGTATAGCGCAGGCTGCTGGCGCCTTGCAGTGAGGCAACCTGGTCGCCGGTGTTCTCCAGCGTCACATAGGCGCCGGCCGGTAGGTCGCCCGGTAGCACGCGGATCCAGGCCTGGCTGGTGCGGATGTGGTCGGCCTGGTTGGCGAGCGACGCGGTGCTCCAGAGCAGACAAGTGAGCAGGGGCAGGGCCAAGGTTGAGCGGGCCATCATGGTGCGGTGCCTCCCAGGCTGAGCAATAGGTGCAGGTCGTGTACCAGGTCGTCCTGCGCATTGCCCGGGGTAGACAGCAGGCGTGCACGGCCGTCGCGGTCGAAGATGTAAATGGCGGAGCTGTGGCTGACCTCGTACTGACCGTCGCCCTTGTCCGGTTCGCGGGTATACGCCGAGCGATAGCGTTTGCTCAGGCTTTCGATGTCGCGTGGCGCGCCGGACAGCCCGACGGCGCGAGGATCAAAGGCGTTCACATACGCGTGCATCACCGGCGGCGTATCGCGCGCGGGGTCCACGCTGACAAACAGGATGCGCGCACCATCGGCAAGCGGGCCAAGCCGCTGCATCACCACGTGCAATTGCGCCAGGGTCAGCGGGCATACGTCCGGGCAGTGGGTGTAGCCGAAGTAGAGAAGTACCACCTTGCCGCGGTAATCCTTGCCGCTCACCGCTTTGCCCTGGTCGTCCACCAGGCGGAAGTCCAGGTCGGGCATATGGCCGGTGACGTTGGTCAAGCGCCATGGGATGTCCTCACCGCGCTGGCAGCCGGCCAGCCATAGGCAGCCCAGGACAAGCGCGAGCAGCAGCGCGATACGGCTGACGCGACGGAAGGTCGTGCGAGAATCGGTGCGGATCATCCCCGCAGCATACGACACCGCTGATGCGGCGGGCACGCGCCGACCGGAGGAATTGCACGATGCGACAAACCGTACCCATGCTCGGTCTATGGCTCGGCCTGGCAGGCGCCAGCGCCGTGGCCCTGGGCGCCTTCGGCGCGCACGCGCTGCGCGATGTTCTCGATGCGCGTGGCAGCGAGCTGTGGCACACCGCGGTGAGCTATCACTTCTGGCACGCATTGGCCCTTGGCCTGGCGGCATTCGCCGTGCCCGGTCGCGCACGACGCACGGCGATGGCCTTGTTCGGCGTCGGCATCGTGTTGTTCAGCGGTAGCCTCTACGCGCTCGCATTGGGTGCGCCTCGTTGGGTGGGCGCGATCACGCCGCTGGGCGGCGTGGCTTTTATCGTGGGCTGGATCGCACTGGGCGTGGCCCTGGTGCCGCGCACGCCGCGCTAGATTCGGTCCACCCGTGCGGCGTAACAACCGGGGCGTGCCATGTGGATGTGCAGGTAGGCGACGTGCTCATCGGCAAATAGCCGTTCGATCACGTTCTCCAGCGCCGTGCCTTGGACCACGTCGGCATCGCGCAGCAGATGCTGCTGGTCGAAGCCGCGCACGGAGAGCAGACGGCGACGCAACTGATCGGGCACGGCATCCTGCTCGTCGTACTGCTGCTCGCCCTCGCGGATATAGATCGCATAGTGGGAATGGTAAGGCGAGTGCGCCGGCTGATGCTCATAGTTGAGCAGGATGACCGTTTGCCCGGGCTCGGCGTCGGTAAGGCTGATGCGGCATGGATAGCCATGGGCCAGATCGGCGACAACGCGCATGGCACGGCGCGCAGCGAGCGCGTCGTCATCGAGGGTGAACCATTCGGCGAACGGTTCGGCGGGAAGACCACGGATACGAAAGTGCATGCGGGGGAGCTCCAGTGACGAGAGACCCCAGCGTGCCGCCGCTACCTTGCGCCTGCTATCCGTTTTTTGTGCGTTCGGCCATTGCGCGCCTCAATCGACGCGGAAGACTTCCACCGCTTCGCACTCGGGGCATCGATAGCTTTGCAGGTCGACATCTTCATGCGCCTGGCGCACCTCGGGGGGCAGGTCATCGTGCGGATGCATGTGGACATTTTTGCCGGCCTGCGAGCAGGCTTTGCACAATACCGGTCCGGAGGGCAGGGGGCGGTAGTCTTGCGCCATGACGGTTCTCCCGAGGGCGATGCGGTGCATCGCGCGCCAGTGGAAAAACCTAGTCCTCGCGGCGTGCACAGGGTGTCGATGGTACGCGTGCGTTCAGTCGTCGTCGGCCACCGGCTCGACGTTTTCGCGTTTCAATCGCCCGTTCTTGCGCAAGGCCTCGCGCAGCACGAACTCGATCTGCGCGTTGACGCTGCGCAGATCGTCGTCGGCCCAGCGCTGCATGGCTTCGAGCACGGCAGCGCTGATTCGCAGGGGGTAGGCTTTTTTCTCAGCCGCCATAGAGCGTGCCGGCATTGACCACCGGTTGCGTGGAGCGATCGCCGCACAGCACCACCAGCAGGTTGCTCACCATGGCGGCCTTGCGCTCTTCGTCCAGTTCCACCACGCCTTGTTCGCGCAACTTGTCCAGTGCCATGGCGACCATGCCCACGGCGCCCTCCACGATGCGCTCGCGGGCCGCGACGATGGCATTGGCTTGCTGGCGCTGCAGCATGGCTTGTGCAATTTCCTGTGCGTAGGCCAGATGGCTGATGCGCGCCTCGATCACTTTCACGCCCGCCTTGTCCAGGCGCGCCTGGATTTCATCGCGCAGGTGGTTGTTGATGACCTCGCCGTGGCTGCGCAGTGCGGGCTTGTCGGCGTCGTGCGCGTCGTAAGGGTAGTTCTGGGCCATCTGGCGCAGCGCCGATTCGCTCTGGATCTGGGCGAAGTTTTCATAGTCGTCCACGCAGAACACCGCCTCGGCGGTATCGACGACCTGCCATACCACGATGGCGGCGATCTCGATGGGGTTGCCGTCGCTGTCGTTGACCTTGAGTTTGCTGCTTTCGAAGTTGCGCACGCGCAGCGAGACCCGGCGGCGACTGTAGAACGGGTTGGTCCAGCGTAGCCCTTCCAGGCGCACGGTACCGGCGTATTTGCCGAACAACTGCTGCACCTGTCCCTCGTTGGGGGCAACCTGAAAAAAGCCCTTGATGAGGAACAAGGTGAAGGCATGGATCAGGATGCCAACCAGGCCCAGCCAGGGAGCATCGTTATGCGCCATGCCTACGTAGCAGGCGCCACCCAGCAGGGCCAGCACCAGGCAGAACACGATGGTGGGAATACCGGCTACCGAAAAACCCTCACGCTCGTTCATGTCGACTCCTCCCTAGTTGGGATGAGTAGATATCAAATTGATATCACATTCAAGTGCCGGGCTCAGCGACTTTCCCCGGTCGAAGGCGCGGCGCTCTGCGCGCCGGACGGCGGGATATTGCCCGCCAGTTCGGCGCTCGGGGTGATTTCCTCGATACGCATTTGACCGAACAGGTCGGCCCCGCTGAAAAAGTGCCAGGGGTCGCCATCGGCGGCATCGAACGCGATGTGTGTGCTGTCGAAGCGTCGCAGGGCGGCGTCGAAGCTTTGCCAGCGCCCGTTGATCCAGGACTGGACCCACGCATGGGGCACGAACACGCGCGATTGCCCGGCGAAGCGATCCGCATAGACCATGCCGGTGACTACGCGGGTGGGAATCTGCTGGGCACGCGCCAGCGCCGCGAGCAGTACGGCGTATTCGGTGCAATCGCCCTCGCGGGTGTGCAGTACTTCCAGCGCCGAGGCGTAACCCACGTCCAGGCCGTGCTGGTTGATGTAGTCGCTGACGAAGCTGCGCAGGCGACGCATCTTCTGCAGATCGTCCGTGGCATCGCCGGCGACCTTGGTGGCGAGGTCGCGAATGGCGGGTGCGTCCGATTGCACCCAGGCGTTGGGCAAGGTGTCGTCCGCGTCAGGCGGGGCTTCGCCACCAGGCCAGGGGTTACCCACATCGATCAACCAATAGCCGTGGCCGAGGTTAGTGACGCGCTGCTCGTCGGTACCGATGACCGGTTGCGGGCTACCCTCCGGCACGTGCACGCGATAGCGCAGGAAATCGCTGCGCAGTTGCGGCGGCAGCAGGCGAGGGGAGTCGACCATGGCGGCGCGGAACATGTCCACGTCCTGCACCGGTGCCATGGCGCAGCGCTGGCTGCAGGCGATCATTTCCATCTCGCGCCCGAGCATGCGCAAGGTGCCTTTGCGGGCGATGCCGTGGTCGTCCAGCCACAGATCCATGGTCTGCTCGCCGCGAGCGGTCTGTAGCACCTGTCGTTGATGATTCAGTGTCATCCAGCCATCAGGCAGGTCCACCCGCTCGTTGCCGAACACCTGCATATCCACTTTGGCCACCGACTGGCTGGCCGGGTCGAACATGGTCATCGTGTACTTCTGCCCCGCATGGTCGGCCGTCTGGAGCAGGGCCAGACGCTGGCCCTCGCTCAGCACCGCCCCCGGCGGCCAGCTCAGCGTGGTTTCCCGCGTGCTGCCGCCCACGGTGGTACTGACCGCGAAATTGCCATCCGGCTGGCGTTTGCCTTGCACCGTGCTGTCGCTGCTGGAGAGGGTGCTGCGTGCGTAGAAGGCCAATGGCTCGCCAGTGCGGCTCTCCACGCTGCGGGTGGTTACCCCCACGGGTACGCCGTTACCGTTGCGAGTGAGTTCGATGACCAGGACTTGCGTGGTGGTAACCACGTCGCCGGTCTGCTGATGCTCCACTTCCAGGTGGCCGATCTTGCGGCCGCCCAGCAGTACCGTCATCCAGGTGGTACCAACGGGCACCTCATCGGCCCGGGCGGGGGACCCGGCCAGGGGACACAACGACAGCACCAGCAACAGCACGGCAGTCCGGTTGCGCATGATCGCTCCGCGGGGACGGTGGCCAGCACAGTCAATGCCGCTTGGGTCCCGACGTCAATGGTACTTACGACAGGTGGACTTGGGTTGTCCGCTCAGCCGCTTACAATGTCGCTTTGATATCCGCGGAGACCCCGATGAAGCCGTTTGGCACGCCTTATTCCGACCATGCCCTGCGCGTGCTGCTGCTGGGTTCCGGCGAGCTCGGCAAGGAGGTGGCGATCGAGTTGCAACGCTACGCCGTGGAGGTGATCGCCGTGGATCGCTATGCCCACGCGCCGGCCATGCAGGTGGCGCACCGCAGCCATGTGATTGACATGCTCGACGGACAAGCCCTGCGCGCGCTGATCGAGCAGGAGAAGCCCGATCTGGTGGTGCCGGAGATCGAAGCCATCCACACGCCCACGCTCATCGAGCTGGAGAAGGAAGGCCTGCGCGTGATTCCCACCGCGCGTGCCGCATGGCTCACCATGGATCGCGAAGGCATTCGCCGTCTCGCCGCCGAAGAGCTGCAACTGCCGACATCGCGCTATCGCTTCTGCGAGACCGAAGCCGAGTACCGCGACGCGGTGGCCGCCATTGGCCTGCCGTTCGTGATCAAGCCGGTGATGAGCTCTTCCGGCAAGGGCCAGAGCGTGGTGCGCCAAGAGACCGAACTACAGGCCGCATGGGATTACGCCCAGTCCGGCGGCCGTGCCGGCAAGGGACGCGTGATTGTCGAAGGCTTCGTGGATTTCGATTATGAAATCACCCTGCTGACGGTGCGTCACAAGGATGGCGTGAGCTTCTGCGCGCCCATCGGTCATCGCCAGGAAGATGGCGACTATCGCGAATCCTGGCAGCCGCAGCCGATGAGCGATGCAGCCCTGGTCGAGGCACAGCGTCAAGCTGCTGCCATCACCGGTGCATTGGGTGGCTGGGGCGTGTTTGGCGTGGAGTTCTTCGTCAAGGGCGACGCGGTGATTTTCTCCGAGGTCAGCCCGCGCCCGCACGATACCGGCCTGGTCACGCTGATGTCGCAGGACCTTTCCGAGTTTGCGCTGCATGCGCGCGCCATTCTTGGCTTGCCCATTCCCGCCATTCGCCAGTGGGGTCCGTCTGCTTCGTGCGCGGTGCTGGTGGAAGGCGAGGGCGCCGCGCCGCGTTACTTCAACGTGGCCGAAGCACTGGCGCAGCCCGATACGCAGTTGCGCATCTTCGGCAAGCCGACCGTCAAGGGGCGCCGTCGGATGGCCGTGACGCTGGCGCGCGATGAGAGCATCGAGGCCGCCAAGGCCAAGGCCATTCACGCCGCAAAGGCTTTGCGCGTGGAACTGTGAGTTTCGCCTCCCGCGCTCGACCAGTGCGCGGGAGAACCATGAAGGCAAACGGAGTACGCGATGGAATCGTCGGGCTTTGCGCATTGGCTGGTCGTGTTGGTGGAAACCTTCGCCGCCCTGTTTCTGGTGTTGTTGGCGTTGTTGGTCGTGGTGATCCTGGTGGTGTGGTTGGTGGATCGCAACCAGACCAGCAATTCGGTGTTGCGTAACTTTCCGGTTATCGGTCATTTCCGCTACTGGTTTCTGCACCTTGGCGAGTTCTTTCGGCAGTACCTGTACTCCAGTGATCGCGAAGAACTGCCATTCAATCGCGCGCAGCGCATGTGGGTGTATCGCGCCGCCAAGAACGTGGATAACACCAACGCGTTCGGGTCCACCCGCGATTTGCGCGCCGAAGGCGTGCCGTTCTTCGTCAACGCGCCCTTTCCCGCGCTGGGCGAAAAGCATGTGGAGCCGCGGCCGGTCACGCTGGGGCCGTATTCGCGTGAGCCGTATAGCCACAGCGCGTTCTTCAATATTTCCGCGATGAGTTTTGGTGCGTTGTCGGCGCCTGCGGTGCGTGCGCTCTCGTTCGGCGCGGCCAAGGCCGGCATCTGGATGGACACCGGTGAAGGTGGCCTTGCGCCGTATCACCTGGAAGGCGGTTGCGACATCATCTTCGAGATCGGTACCGCCAAGTACGGCGTGCGCACCGCCGACGGCAAGCTCGACGACGACAAGTTGCTGGCCATCTGCGCGCATAAGCAGGTGAAGATGGTGAGTATCAAGCTTGGTCAGGGTGCCAAGCCCGGCATGGGCGGCCTGCTGCCGGCGGCCAAGGTGACGCCGGAGATCGCGGCGATTCGCGGCATTCCGGTGGGAGAGGATTCGCAGAGCCCCAATCGACATCTCGATATCGGCAATGTGACGCAGCTGATGGATGCGATTCAGCACATCCGCGAACTCACCGGCAAGCCCACGGGCTTCAAGGCGGTGTTCGGCGGTGTGGATTGGATCGGCGAGCTGTGCGACGAGGTGCTCAAGCGCGGCATCGAAAGCGCGCCGGATTTCATCATCGTGGACGGCTCCGAAGGCGGCACCGGCGCCGCACCGCAAACCCTGATGGAAGGCGTAGGCCTGCCGTTGCACGAGGCGCTCCCCGCACTGGTGGACATGCTCATCGTCAAGGGCCTGCGCGAACGCATCAAGGTGATTTGCTCGGGCAAGTGCATCACGGCCTACGACGTGGCATGGGCGCTTTCGATGGGCGCGGACTTCGTCAATTCGGCACGTGGTTTCATGCTGGCGCTGGGATGCATCCAGTCGTTGCAATGCAATCGCAATACCTGCCCCACCGGCATCACCACGCAAAACGCCAAGCTTCAGCGTGGTCTGGTGGTAGCCGACAAGAGCGAGCGCGTGGCTCACTACGCCACCAATGTGATGCATGAAGTTGGCATCATCGCGCACAGCTGCGGCGTGGAAGAGCCGCGCCAGCTCAATCGTTCGCACTGTCGCGTCATGGGTGACGACGGCATTTCGATCCCGCTGGTGAAATTGCATCCCTATCCGGTGGTTCCGCGCGCGACAGCGACGCCAACGACGCACTAAGTTGATCTTGGTCACCCGCCCATCACGCGATGGGCGGCATCTTCGTCGGGTCATGTTTTGTCTTGCCTTCGGCGCGGCATGTACGCGCTTGAAAGCGCTTTCCTTGACCTGATGGGAGATCGTTTCATGCTACCCAAGACGATGAAGGCCGCCGTCGCGCATCGCTTCGGCGAACCTTTGCGCATCGAGCAAGTCCCCGTGCCGACGCCGGCACGTGGCGAGGTGCTGGTAAAGATCGTTTGTACCGGTGTCTGTCACACCGACGTGCACGCGGTGGATGGCGATTGGCCGGTAAAGCCTCAACCGCCTTTCATTCCTGGCCATGAAGGCGTGGGTGTGGTGGCGGCCCTGGGCGAGGGCGTGGACAACCTCAAACTGGGTGATCCGGTGGGCATTGCCTGGTTGCACGATGCCTGCGGCCATTGCGAGTACTGCATCACCGGTTGGGAAACCTTGTGCGAGACCCAGCACGACAGCGGTTACAGCGTGAACGGTAGTTTCGCCGAGTACGCCATCGGCAATGCGGCCTACGTGGCGCGTCTCCCCCACGATGTCGATTTCGCCGCGATGGCGCCGATCCTATGTGCGGGTGTGACCACGTACAAAGGCATCCGGGAAACGGAGGCGCGGCCTGGTGAATGGCTGGTGGTCTCGGGCATTGGCGGTCTGGGTCATTTGGCCGTCCAATACGGAACCGCGATGGGTTTGCGGGTGGTGGCGGTGGATGTGGCCGAAGAGAAGCTGGCATTGGCTCGTCAGCTTGGCGCGGCGGCCACGGTGGATGCGCGCCAACCCAATGCGGTGGAGCAGGTACTGGACGCTACCGGCGGCGGTGCTCACGGTGTGTTGGTGACGGCCGTGTCGCCCCCGGCGTTTTCGCAGGCGCTGCGTTTTACGCGTCGACGCGGCACGATGAGCCTGGTGGGACTGCCCCCCGGCGATTTCGCCACGCCGATCTTCGATGTGGTACTCAAGCGCCTCACCATTCGGGGTTCTATCGTGGGTACCCGCAAGGACCTGGCGGAAGCGGTGGACTTTGCGGCTGCCGGCAAGGTGGTCGCCACCATCGAGCGCCGCCAACTGGAGGATGTGAACAGCGTGCTCGATGGGCTGCGCCAAGGACATATCCAGGGGCGCGTGGTGTTGGATATCGCTAGCGCTTAAGCGCGCTGCTGAACTCGTGCGCTCCAGGGCATAAGGGAGCGTCGTAGTGCTTGTGCTGCGATGGCAGCACAGGCGCTCACTCCTCGGGCATGGTGACCCAGCCCTCGCTGGTGCGTATCTGCAGCGGCCGGAAGCGTCGCTTGTAGTCCATCTTCGGATGACCGGCGATCCAGAACCCCAGGTAGACCCATGGCAGGCCGCGGCGTTGCGCCAGCGCCACCTGCTGCAGGATGGCGTAGGTGCCCAGACTGCGCGCGGCTTCGTCCGGGTCGTAAAAGGTGTACACCGCCGACAAGCCCTGCAGGCACACATCCGTCACGGCCACGGCCAGCAGGCGCGTGTCCTTGCGGATTTCCAGGAACAGCGTGGGGCTCCAGGGAGCGGTGAGAAAGCGTCGGAAGTCGCTGGCGTCCGCTTCGTCCATGCCGCCGCCGGGGTGTCGCTGGCGCAGGTAGCGCTCGTACAGTGCGTGGCGTTCGGCGTTGTAGCCGGCCATGGATTCCACCACCTGCAGGTCGGCGTTGGACTTCAGGCAGCGGCGTTGCGTGCGATCCGGCGTGAAGTTCGCCACGTCAACGCGGCAGGGCGTGCAGGCCCGACACTGGGTGCAGTAGGGGTAGTACAGATGACCGCCGGCACGACGAAAGCCACGCTCCAGCGCCGGCCCATACAACTGGTCCAGCTGAGGGGCTGCCGGGTCGATCACCAGGTTCTGTGCGGTGCGCTCAGCAAAATAGCCGCAGGTGTGCGGCAGGGTCTGGAAGAGGCGGACGCGGTCAGAGCGCATGGGATGATTCTATGTCCGCTTTGGCCTGGCGTGTGAATAGGTTCGAACCTACATGCTGTGTAAGGTTGGTCGCCGCAATGGCCTGGGCCTAGATGACGCCCATATAGCGCAGCATCAGCACCACAAAGGCACCCGCCACCGCCAGCATCACGATGCGGCGTACCCGGCTGGCCGTGCTCTGGCGCCGCGTGTCGGGCGTGGGGTTGCGGGCCAGGGCCAGTTCCTCGGCGTGCCGGATCACCGGTTCGATGCCCAGCTCTTTCAACAGGGTGCGAGCGCGGGTGTAGTCGTCGGCCTTGCTCACCCATACCTGGGGCCAGTTGTCCCGGGCCTCGCTCCGCTGCGAGTAGCTAAATCGTTGATAGCTAGGCCGATTCCAGTTGGATCGGTTTTCCACCGAGCACTCGATGCCGTGCTCGTTGAGCAGGGCGACGACACGGTCGATGTTTTCCGGACGGGGCGAGGTGTAGAGCTGGCGCATGGGAAAGCCTGTGTTCGGCGTCGGAGCGAATCGATCCGGCGGGACGGCCCGGCGGCCCAGGGGCCGCAGCAGGCTAGAAGCGAAATTTTACTATGCCGTGCCGTCTCAACCGCGCAGACGAATCAGGCCTTCCTGGGCGGTGGAGGCCACCAGGCGTCCGTCACGGGTGAAGATCTGGCCGCGCGCCAGGCCGCGCGCTCCCTGGGCCGTGGGGCTATCGAAGGAATACAGCAGCCATTCGTCGACCCGGAACGGGCGATGGAACCACAGCGCGTGATCCAGGCTCGCCATCTGCACATTGTGTGTGTAGTACGAGATGCCGTGGGGCAGGGTGGCCGTGCCGATCAGGTTGAAGTCCGAGGCATAGGCCAGCAGCGAGCGGTGCAGCGCCGGGGAGTCCTCCACCGGGGCGGTGAGGCGGAACCAGATGTGCTGGATCGGCGGGCGCTTTACCGGATGCAGCTTGTCCTGCGGCCACACATGGCGGAACTCGAACGGCGCGTCCACACCCAGCCACCGCTGGAGCTTCTCCGGCAGCTTGGCCAGCCGCTCGGGCGGCAGCGGGTTCATCGGCTCGATGTCCTCTGGCTTGGGTACCTCGGGCATGGAGGATTGGTGTTCGAACCCGGGTTCCGGCACCTGGAAGGAAATGGAGCCATTGAGGATCGGCTGGCCGTGCTGGATCGCCACCACCCGGCGCGAGGAGAACGTGCCGCCGTCGCGGGTGCGCTCCACGCTGTAGACGATGGGCGCGTTGATGTCGCCGGCCCGCAGGAAATACGCGTGCAGCGAATGCGCCTCGCGCGCGTCGTCCACGGTGCGCTGGGCCGCGGACAAGGCCTGCCCCAGCACCTGGCCGCCAAACACGAAATGCGTGCCGATGTCGCGGCTCTGGCCACGGAACAGGTTGTCCTCCAGGCGCTCGAGTTCGAGCAGGTCGACCAGTTCGCGGACGTTGGTTTCCGTCATGGGGCGGGGCTCAGCGGGTGGGTTGGCCGGCGATTATAGCGGGACCGCCCCCGGGTGCCGCCCGCAGCCCTGGTCGGATCGGGCCGGAGCGGCGATGCAGTACTCAAGGGCGGCTGGTGGCCGTTCGGTCCAGCCCGCTACCCTCGAGCACCTGCGCCCAGGGAAATAGCGGGCCCGGATCGAGCTTGCGCGGTACGTCCAGCGACGGGTCGTCGGTGGCGGGCAGCCGGGCGGTATCCAGATCCTCGTGGCCGGCGATCAGCTGCAACTGCGGAAATTCCTGGCGCAGTTGCGCCAGCAGGGCCCGCAGCGCGGCGATCTGGGCGGCGGTATAGGGCTCGGTCATGGTCTGGCGCTTGGAATTCCACCAGTCCGGGTAACGCCCCAAGTTCACCAACTCGATGCCGATGGAGTTGGCGTTGTGGCCGCGCACATGGTTGGCCACCCGGGTGCCGGGCACGTAGCGGTAGATGCTGCCATCCCGGTCGATGTAATAGTGGCCGCTGGCGCCGGCGCCGCTCTCGTACAGCACCCGCTCCCCGTATTCGCGGGCGGTGGCCAGGTCGGGCAGCTCGGTGCAATGGATAACGACCAGCTCCACGGCGCTGGCCGGGCGCTCGGGCAGCAGGTCGACGTAGGGCAGCGGCTGGTCGTGGATGGTGATCGGCATCGGGCCAGTCTCGCATGCGTTCGGGGTCGGGCGGAACGCCGCCTGTTACGATGCGCGGCCTAACAGACGTCGTTTTGGAGACCGCGATGCGCGGCCAGATCATTCTTTCGCACGGCTCGGACTCCGGTCCGGACGCCACCAAGGTCAGCGTGCTGGCCGCCTTCGCCGAATCGCTGGGTTGGCAGACGCAGCGCCCCGATTATCGCGAGGACGACCACCGGGGCCACGTTGGCTCGGTGGATCCGCGCCTCGAGCGCCTGCTCGGCACCATCGATGCGGCAGGTGCGCCGCCGGTGCTGGTCGGCTCCAGCATGGGGTCGTTCGTGTCGGGCCTCGCTTCGCTGCAGCGCCCGGTGGCGGGCCTGTTCCTGCTGGCGACGCCCAGCGCGATCCCTGGCTATCGTCAGGCGTTCGATCTGAGCGAGGGGGTGCCGTCGCTGCTGTACCACGGCTGGCGTGACGACATCTGCCCGGTGGATGGGGTGATTGCCTTCGCCGGTCGCCGCCGCCTGCCGTTGATCGTGGTGGACGACGATCATCGCCTGAGCGATAGCCTGGATCGCATCGTCGATCAGTTCGGCCTGTTCCTGGCCCAGTGGGCACACGCATGAGCGCCTTTTTCGCGACATGCCCCAAGGGCCTGGAATATCTGCTGCGCGACGAACTGGTCGCGCTGGGTGCGCAAGAGGTGCGCGAGTCGCTGGCCGGCGTGCATTTCGCCGGCTCGCTGGAAACCGCCTATCGCGCCTGCCTGTGGTCGCGCCTGGCCAGTCGCATACTGATGCCGCTGGCCGAGTTCGATGCATCCACCGATGACGCGCTCTATAACGGGGTGCAGGCCATCGACTGGTCCCGCCACCTGGGGGCGCGCGCCACCCTGGCCGTGGACGCCAATGCCGCGCTGAGCAAGCTCACGCACACCCAGTTCATCGCCCAGCGCGTCAAGGACGCCGTGGTGGATCAGTTCCGCCAACGCGACGGTTCGCGCCCGGATGTGGACCCCGACGAACCCGATGTGCGCATCAACCTGCGCCTGCGTCGTGACCGCGCCACGCTCTCGCTCGATCTGGCCGGCGCGCCCCTGCACCGTCGTGGCTGGCGTGAGCTGCAAGGCGAGGCACCCCTGAAGGAAAACCTCGCCGCCGCCATGCTGCTGCGCGCGCGCTGGCCGGAAATCTACGCCGAAGGCGGCGCACTGCTCGATCCCATGTGCGGCTCGGGCACCTTGCTGATCGAAGGCGCCTGGATGGCCGCGGACGTCGCGCCGGGACTGCACCGCGAGTACTACGGTTTCCTGGGCTGGGCGCAGCATGACATTGCCATGTGGCGCAGCCTGCTGGAAGAAGCGCGCCAGCGCGCCGAAACCGGTCTGCGCGCCTTGCGCAGCTGCTTCTTCGGCAGCGACGCCGACCCGCGCATGGTGCAGACCGCCAAGCGCAACGCGCAGGAAGCCGGCGTGGCCGGCTTCTTCACGCTGGACAAGCACGACGCCACGCATGTGTCGCCGCCGCCCGGCTATACACGCGGCCTGGTCATCACCAATCCGCCGTATGGCGAGCGCCTGGGTGACCGTGGCGACATGCCGCGCCTCTATCGCAGTATTGGCGAAACCCTGCGTGAGCGCTTCGCCGGCTGGCGCGCCGCCGTGCTGGCGGGCGATGCGGAACTGGGGCAGGCCATTCCGCTGCGCGCCGAAAAGAAATACGCGCTGTACAACGGCGCCCTGGAAACCCAGCTGCTGATTTTTGAACTGCACGCGCGCAGCGAGACGCCGCGTGAGGTCAAGCCGCTCTCCGAAGGCGCGCAGATGCTGCGCAATCGCCTGGAAAAGAATCTGCGCCACCTGCGCAAACGACTGGACCGCGAAGGCATCCATTGCTGGCGCGCCTACGATCAGGACCTGCCTGAATACGCCGCCGCCATCGACGTCTACACCACCGTTGCCGGCGTGCCGTGGCTGCACATCCAGGAGTACCGCGCACCGGCGGATATTCCGGCCGAAACGGCGCGACACCGTCTGCGCGAGATCGTGCGCGTGGCCGGGGAAGTGCTGGGCGTGCCGCGTGAACGCATTGCGCTGAAAACCCGCGAGCGTGGCAAGGGCGGCTCCAAGTACGGCCAGTTCGACCAGCGCGGCGAGTTCATCGAAGTGGACGAGGGCGGCCTGACCTTTCAGGTCAATCTCACCGACTACCTGGACACCGGCCTGTTCCTTGACCACCGCCTGGTGCGTGCCAAACTGCGCGAGCTGGCCAAGGGGCGACGCTTCCTGAACCTGTTTGCCTATACCGCCACCGCCAGCGTCTATGCCGCCGCCGGCGGTGCGCGCGACACCACCAGCGTGGATCTGTCTGCCACCTATCTGGAGTGGGCCTCGCGAAACCTGGCGCTGAACGGTTTCACCGGCGCCAAGCACCGGCTGGTACAGGCCGATGCGGTGAGCTTCCTCAAGCAGGAGCGCGACCGCTACAGCCTGATCTACGTCGACCCTCCGACCTTTTCCAACTCCAAGCGCGCGGAGGATTTCGACGTGCAGCGCGACCACGTGGCGCTGTTGCTGTCCTGTGCCGACCGCCTGGCGCCTGGTGGCGTGCTGGTGTTTTCGAACAATTTCAGGCGCTTCAAACTGGATCGCGAAGCGCTGAATGAGCGGTTCAGGATCGAGGAGTGGACCGTGCCCAGCATCCCGTTCGATTTCACCCGTCGTTCGGACATCCATGGGTGCTGGTTGCTGCATTCGCTCGAGCCCGATCCCTCGCAGGAGGCGCCATGGAGCGGCAGTGTGAACCATGTCCGCCATCAGCGTCGTCGCTAAGCGGTTTCATGCGTTCTACTCAGTGCGGATTCAGCGCGAAAGTCACAGCATTGAACCCGGCAAAGAGCGATGGGGGACACCTACCCACCCGCCATCGGAATCAAGCCTCCTTTGGGAGACAATCGTATGAATAAGTCGAAGCTTTCCACCGTCAAGCGCGTTGCACTGGCCGCTGTCATGCTCGTCGGCTGCGCCGCCGTTGCTCCCGCTTTCGCCGGTAGCCACGTGAGCCTGAACGTTGGCATCGGTCTGCCGGCGGTTGGCGTTGGCTACTACGCTCCGGCACCGGTCGTTTACGCCCCGCCTCCGCCGCCGGTGTACTACGCCCCGGCCCCCGTGGTGTATGGTCCGCCGGCTCCGGTGTATTACGGCCCCGCCGTGGGCGCCACCGTCGTGGTGGGTCGTCCGGGCTATTACCGTCATGGCGGCTACTACTACCGCGACGGCTATCGTCACTACGGCCACTAAGCCGCGACGCCGGCTAATCGGTATGTGGTTGTTGAGAAGCCCGGCCTTGGCCGGGCTTCTTGTTTTACGCCATACGGCATTACGGCTGCATGCCGTGCCGGGTGGCCCTGGCGCTCAGTTGCTCGAACTGCGCCTTGTCGATCTTGGTGATTGATTGCACGCCGCACGGCGGTTGATCGCGCGAGGAAACGGTTTCGCCCGCCTCGCCGCACAAGGCACCCATGCCTACGGCCATGTTCGAGCGATTCGCGCGAAAGCGCAGACTTTGCCCAATGCCCAGTTGCGGACACTGCGCCTGCAGCTTCACTTGATAATGATCGGGTCCGGTACGCGCGATCACGGTCTGCGCATCTACCACGTACCACTCATTGATGCGGTCGGGACGTAGGCACTCGCTGACCGGGCGCAGCGGGGTATAGGCGGGCGTCTGGTCGGCGGCCATCGCTGGCGCTGTGCTGAGGCTCAGCGCGCCGATCAGCAAGACGGAAGTCATGGATTTCATACGGTCACCTCACGGTAAGTAGGGACACCCTTTGAGAAACGCGCAGGCGGCCGTGCCGCGTACAGCCTTGTAAAGCTGCCGCCATCGCCGCATCACGCAATGTGAACGGGCGCTCCGGCAAGGTGCGCGCATGTTTGGACCCGATACGCTCGTTGTGAAGCATATACACGATAGTGAACTTGCCCGTTGCGCCTCCGCCAAACGCCGGGGGCGGCCGTGACCCTGGCGCCATCGGCCCTGCAAGCCGAGGCCCTGTTGCTGCGCTTCCGCCATGTTCGCGCTCGCAGCGTGGCGTTGTGCGAGCCATTGAGCCCCGAAGACATGATGGTGCAGTCGATGCCGGACGCCAGTCCAGCCAAGTGGCATCTCGCGCACACCACATGGTTCTTCGAGCAGTTCTTGCTGGCGCGCGACAGTGATTACCGTCCGCCGCATCCGGAATGGCATTACCTTTTCAACTCCTACTACCAATCGGTCGGGCCGATGCATGCACGGCCACGTCGCGGTGTGTTGTCGCGACCCAGCGTGCAACAGATCCTGGCGTACCGCGAGCACGTCGACGATGCGGTGATGGAGTGCCTGCAAGGCGACATCAGCGGTGCCGCGCTGGCGGTGATCGAACTGGGCCTGCAGCACGAGCAACAGCATCAGGAATTGCTGCTGACCGATATCAAACACGCATTCTCGGTCAACCCGCTGCATCCAGCGTATGTCTCGCGCCTGGCGCCGCCAGCAGCGGCGACGGCACCGGCATTGACGTTTATCGAGGGTGTGGCAGGTGTGGTGGCCATCGGCCACGAAAGTGAGGGGTTTTCGTTCGATAACGAAACGCCTCGCCATCCGGTATTGCTGCCGCCGCATGCGCTGGCGAATCGGCTGGTCACCAACGCTGAGTTCGCCGCTTTTGTGCATGACGGCGGCTACCGCGAGCCGTCGCTGTGGCTTTCCGACGGCTGGGACACGGTGTGCCGCGAGCAATGGACACGGCCGCTGTATTGGCAGGCGGATCTGGCCAGTGAGTTCACGCTGGCCGGCGTGCAGTCGATCGACCCGCACGCACCCGTAAGCCATGTCAGTTATTACGAAGCCGATGCGTTCGCTCGCTGGGCTGGCGCCCGCCTGCCCACCGAAGCGGAGTGGGAGAGCGCCGCAGCTTCATTGCCGGTGCGTGGCAACCTGCTCGATGACCAGCTTTTCCATCCTCGCGCCGCGACGGCCGACGAGGGGTTGCTGCAGATGTTCGGCGATGTGTGGGAATGGACCGCCTCGCCCTATGTCAGCTATCCGGGGTTCCGCCCGCTGGCCGGCGCCCTGGGCGAATACAACGGCAAATTCATGTGCGGTCAGTGGGTACTGCGTGGCGGTTCGTGTGCCACGCCGCGCGAACACCTGCGTGTGAGCTACCGGAATTTCTTTCCTCCCCATGCGCGCTGGCAGTTCATGGGGATTCGACTGGGGCAAGATCGATGAATGTACAAGCCTTCGACCTCCGGGACGACGATCGTCGTCCGCCTGTCGACGACCTCATCGGCGTCGTGCAGCGTGGCCTGCGGGCACGCCCCAAAAAATTGCCGTCGTGGCTGTTTTACGACGAGCGTGGATCGCAGCTGTTCGAAGCCATTTGCGAGCAGCCGGAGTATTACCTCACCCGCAGCGAAATCGCCCTGATGGAGTTGCATGCCGGTGAGATGGCCGCTGTGCTGGGCGAGGATGTGCGCCTGGTGGAATACGGCAGCGGGCACGCCATCAAGACGCGCATGCTGCTCGAACACCTGAGCGCTCCCGTGGCGTATGTGCCGGTGGAAATTTCGACCGAGCCGCTGCGCGCCTGCGTACAGGCCATGGGCGAGCGCTTTCCCGGCCTTCCGGTGCAACCGTTGTCCGGCGACTTTACGCGCGCGCTGCGATTGCCGATTCCACCCCGTGCGCCGCGGCGTACCGTGTTGTATTTCCCCGGTTCCACCATTGGTAATTTCGAGGCGCGCGATGCGGCCGCTTTGCTGCGAAAGATGCGCAATGAGATGGGCGACAACGGGGGCATCCTGATCGGTGCGGACCTCAAGAAGGATACGGCGACTATCGAGGCTGCCTACAACGATCGGGCAGGTGTCACGGCCGAGTTCACCTTGAACATGCTGGTTCGGCTTAATCGCGAAATCGGCAGCAACTTCGATCTATCCGCTTTCCGCCACCGTGCGCACTACAACACCATGGCCGGCCGTATCGAAACTTTCCTTGTCAGCACGCGCGCACAGAAGGTTCGCGTGGGCCGCCAGCAGGTGACTTTCGGCGCGGATGAAGCCATGCAGGTGGAATACAGCTGCAAGTACTCTCCCGCCGACTTCGCCGCATTGGCCGCGCGCGCGGGTCTGGAAGTGACGCACACCTGGACCGATCCTGCGTCGATGTTCGCCGTGTACTACCTGGTGCGCGCGGGCGTCGGTGCGCCGGAGGCGAGCGCATCGTCGTGATGAGATGAGTCTGCTGTTCTGGGCATACCCTGGTCAGCACGTCCTGCAAGGCACGCGTGGCGTGCGTTGCAGGACGGCAGTGCGAAGGCGGCGCCATCGACCATTCGCCCCTCTCGTGGGCTATGGGCTGAAGACCAACACCAGGAACACGGCGAACATCGACAGGTGTACCGCGCCTTCGAGCATGGTGGTACGCCATCCGGAGAAGGTGTTGCTGCTCAGGATCAGGGTGGAGGCAAGCAGCACGATGCTGGCGGAGGGAAGCCCCAGCACCACGGGCTTGCCGGTGAACAAGCCGATCGCCAGCACGGCGGGCACGGTAAGGCCCACGGTGGAGGCCGCGCCGCCCAGGCACAGGTTGATGGCGCGGGTCAGTTGGTCGCGCCGTATCGCGATCAGCGCGGAAACGCCTTCCGGCGTAAACACCAGCATGGCGATGATGATGCCGCCCAGTGACGGCGGGGCGCCGGTGGCGGCAATGCCGTAGTCGAGCACCTTGGCCAGACTCTTGGACAGGATGACGATGGGCAGGATGTTCACCAGCAGCAACACCAGGTGCATCGCCATCTCACCCTTGCGCGGTTTGCGCGGCGGCGGCGGAAGTTCCTCCGGTACGTTGGCGTCGGTGTCCGAGCGGGGCGCCACGAAGTAGCCCTTGTGGCGACCGGTCTGTAGCCACAGGAACATGCCGTACATGGCCATGGTGAGGATGGAGAAGCTCACTGCCTGCACCGGTGTGAGCGTGCCATCCGGCGTGGACGCGGTGAAGCTGGGCAGCACCAGCGCAATGGTCGCCAAGGGAATGATCACGGCGAGATACGCCGTGGCGCCGTGCAGGTTGAAGGCTTGTTCGTGATGGCGCATGCCACCGATCAACAGGCCAATGCCCACCACGCCATTGAGCACGATCATCAGTACCGCGAACATGGTGTCGCGCGCCAGCGTCGCCGTATCGCCCGCGCCGAGCATCACGGCCGAAATCAGCACCACTTCGATGACGACAATGGAAAGCGTGAGTACCAGCGTGCCCACGGGTTCACCGAGCAGGCCAGCCAGTTCCTCAGCCTCGTGCACCACGCCAAACGATACCCAAACGATCACAAAGAACAGCCACGCGAACAGCGACAGGCCGATTTCGTGGCGGCTGAGGTGGGCCATCCAATCGGAGCCGAACACCAGGAACAAGGCAACGGTGGTCCAGGCTATCGCCGGGCGTATCAGCATCTTCGGGGTAAACATCGGCAGATCGAGGGCTGCACTGGATGGATCGTGGGCCATGGCTATTCCGGCTCGGTAGTGGCGTTCAAAGGAGTGGGCAAGCAAGAAGCGTCCAGCATGTGGCGAGCAAAGCTCGCCCATCGTTCGCCTTGTCAGGCTGTTTTACCTTGCCGTTCGTGGCGTCGTCAGTCAGTGATCTCCACGCTTTTCACCCGGCGTGCGGCCAGTCGAGCAGCCGCGCGCGAAAGCTCCTCCGCTTTCGCGGATAGCCTCCCCAGGGCCAGTTCGTCGTCGGGCAACCTGTTCGCCCCCTCGATCGTGTGTCGACGATGGTACGTCAACGGAGGGATGTTGGCGTCCGCGGGCGCGTCATGCGCCCGCGGAATGGGCGGGAGATCAGGCGGGGCGACGGGCACCCAGTTGGATCAGTACTTCCTGGGCGGTGCGAATGCGTTCGCTGGCGCCGGGAAGCTCCAGGACCACCTTGAGCTTGTCCTGGCCGTCGAGCTTGTATACGCGGGGCTGGCTCTGGATCAGACGGATGATCGCCATCGGGTCTACTTCGGGCTTGTCGCGGAAGGTGATGCGCCCGCCGTTGGCACCGAAGTCCAACTTGCGGATGCCCAGCGGCGTGGCCATCAGCTTGAGCGTGGCTACCGCAAAAAGTTGTTTGGCCGGATCGGGCAGCAGGCCGAAGCGGTCGATCATCTCCACTTGCAGGTCGCGCAGGTGTTCATCATTGCGGGCGCTGGCAATGCGCTTGTAGAGCGTCAGGCGCGTGTGCACATCGGGCAGGTAATCGTCGGGAATCAGCGCGGGCAGATGCAGCTCCACTTCCGTCTCGTGCTCGCTGCTAAGATCGAAGTCGGGCACCTTGCCGGACTTGAGCGCGCGCACCGCGCGTTCCAGCAGTTCGGTGTAGAGGCCAAAACCGATCTCCTGGATCTGGCCGGATTGCTCATCACCCAGCAGTTCGCCCGCGCCACGTATTTCCAGGTCGTGGGTGGCAAGGGTGAAGCCCGCGCCCAGTTCCTCCAGCGAGGCGAGCGCTTCCAGGCGCTTCTCGGCATCGGCCGTCATGGCCTTGCGATCGGGCACCACCAGGTAGGCATAGGCGCGATGGTGCGAACGCCCCACACGACCGCGCAGCTGGTGCAACTGGGCCAGGCCAAAGCGATCGGCGCGGTTGATGATGATGGTGTTGGCGGTGGGAATATCGATGCCGGTTTCGATAATGGTGGTGCACACCAGTACGTTGAAGCGCTGGCGATGGAAATCGGCCATCACGCGTTCCAGCTCGCGCTCGGGCATCTGGCCGTGGGCGATGCCGATGCGTGCCTCGGGGATCAGCTCTTCCAGCTCGCGTGCGGCGCGCTCGATGGTGTCCACTTCGTTGTGCAGGAAATACACCTGGCCGCCGCGCGCCAGCTCGCGTTGGAACGCTTCGCGGATCAGCGCGGGCTCCCAGGCCGAGATAAAGGTGCGTACCGCCATGCGATGCGCCGGCGGCGTGGCGATCAGCGACAGGTCGCGCAGGCCGTTCATCGCCATGTTGAGCGTGCGCGGAATCGGCGTGGCCGTCATGGTGAGCAGATCCACCTCGGCGCGCAGTTTCTTCAGCTGTTCCTTCTGGCGCACGCCAAAGCGCTGCTCTTCGTCCACCACCACCAGGCCCAGGTTCTTGAACTTGATCTCGGGCGCGAGCAGCTTGTGCGTGCCCACGATCACGTCGATCTGACCGTCGGCCAGGCGCTTGAGCGCCTCGTTCACTTCCTTGGTGGACTTGAAGCGCGAGAGCACATCGACGCGCACCGGCCAGTCGGCGAAGCGGTCGGAGAAATTTCGATAGTGCTGTTGGGCCAGCAGGGTGGTGGGCACCAGCACGGCGACCTGCTTGCCGGCGGTGGCGGCGGCGAAGGCCGCGCGCAGCGCGACCTCGGTCTTGCCGAAACCCACGTCGCCGCAGATCACGCGATCCATCGCGCGCGGGGCGGCGAGGTCGCCGAGCACGGCGTCGATGGCTTGGAGCTGATCGGGCGTTTCCTCGAACGGGAAGCTCGCGCCGAACTCTTCCACCAACTGGCGATCGATCGACATGGACTCGCCGCCACGTGCCTCGCGTTGCGCATAGATGCCGAGCAGTTCGGCGGCGACGTCGCGTACTTTCTCGGCGGCCTTGCGGCGCGCGCGTTCCCACGCGTCGCCGCCCAGCGAATGCAGCGGCGCCAGTTCCGGCGCGGTGCCGGTGTAGCGGCTCACCAGGCCCAGCTGTGCCACCGGCACGTAGAGCTTGTCGCCCTTGGCGTATTCGATGGTGAGGAACTCGCCCTCCATGCCGCCCAGTTCCATCGAAACCAGGCCCTGGTAGCGACCCACGCCGTGATCGACGTGCACGATGGGCGCACCGATGGTGAGTTCGGTGAGGTCGCGGATGATGCTGTCGGGATCGCGCGCGGCGCCGCGACGGCGCTTGCGTTCGCTGCGCACGCGCTCGCCGAAAAGTTCGCGCTCGGTAAGTACCGTCAACGCCGGCTCGGTGAGCGCAAAGCCTTGTTCGAGGCTGGCCATGGTGATGGCCAGGCGCAGCGTGCTGTTGCCGGCGGCAAAGGCCTGCCAGCCTTCCACGGCGTCGGGCTTGAGGCCGGCGCTGGCGAGCTGCTCGATCAATGCCTCGCGGCGTCCGGCCGAATCAGCTGCGATCAGCACACGGCCAGGATAGTTGGTGAGGAAGTGGCGCAGCGAGGTGCCGGGCTCCTCGCCCTTACGGTTGAGCGGCAGCTCCGGCGCCGGCTGGGTGCCACTGGGCAGCGCGTGCTCGTGGCCGTTTTCCACCAGTTCCACGCGCAGGCGCTTGTTGAGCTGCTCGCGCAGCAGTTCGGGCGCCAGGTACAGCTCGGCGGGCGGCAGCACCGGTCGCTCGATGTCGTGCGCGCGTTGGTTGTAGCGCTCGCTGGTCTGCGTCCAGAATTGTTCGGCGGCATCGAGTGCGTTCTCGCCAAGCAGGAATACCGCGCTGTCGGCCAGGTAGTCGAACAGCGTAGCGGTCTGCTCGAAGAACATGGGCAGGTAGTACTCGATGCCGCCCGGTGTCACGCCCTCTTTCATGTCCTGATAGAGCGGGCAACGGCGCACGTCGATGGGGAAGCGCTCGCGCAGATGCGTGCGGAAATCCTTGGCCGCGCCTTCGGTGAGCGGAAACTCGCGCGCGGGCAGCAGCCGAATGTCTTCCACCTGTTGCTGGGAGCGCTGGGATTCCGGGTCGAAGCTGCGAATGGACTCCACTTCGTCGTCGAACAGCTCGATGCGGAACGGTTCCGCCGCGCCCATTGGGAAGATATCGATCAGCGCGCCACGCACGGCGAAGTCGCCCGGCTCGGCCACCTGCGGCACATTGCGATAACCGGCCGCTTCCAGGCGGCGCTGCTCGCTGGCCAGGTCCATCTTCTGGCCCTTCTTCACCACCAGGCCCGCGCCCGTGATGTGGCTGCGCGGGGCAATGCGTTGCATCAAGGTGGCAATGGGTACCACCAGCACGCCGCGCTGGGTGTCGGGCAACTGGTACAGGGTGGCGATGCGCTGGGAGACGATGTCCGGGTGGGGACTGAACACGTCGTAGGGCAGCGTTTCCCAATCCGGGAAGTGCAGTACCGGCAGATTGCCTGCGAATACCCGCAGTTCGTCCTCCAGCGCGTGCGCGCGCTGGGTGTCACGGGTGACGGCGACCAGCAGGCCCGGATGCGAGCGCGCGGCTTCGGCGACCAGCAGGGCGCGCGAGGAGCCCTGCGGCGACGTCCAGAAGCGGCGCTGCTTGGGCGTGGTGGGCAGGGGAGGGTGCGGAATCGTATTGGCCATGCATACGCCAGGTTCAAGGGCGCCGCCAGCAAGCCGCGCCAGGAAAGCGGGCAAGTGTAACGCGACCGCCCCGGCGTGCCGGGGCGGTGCTTCACATCAAGGAGATCGGACCGCGTTCAGAGCTGCAGGGAGATCAGCGTGGTGCCCGGTTCGTCCGGGGTAAGGCGACGGACGAAGCCCAGGTCCTTGCACAGGTGCAGCATGGGGCGGTTCTCCAGCAGCACGTAGCCCCAGATCTCGCTCAGGCCGCGGCGACGGCAGTCGTCCACCAGGCGCTGCATCAGCAGGGCGCCCAGGCCCTGGCGGGCCCAGTCACGCTCCACCAGTACCGAGAATTCGGCGCTGTTGGCCGCCACATCCACGTAGATGCGGCCCACGCCACGGAGCTCGGCCGGCTTGACCGTTTCATCCATCAGTACAAAGGCGGTTTCCACCGCCGGATCGATGCGCGCGAGGCGCTGCGCCATCGGGTCGGGCAATTCGGACATGGCGTGCAGGAAGCGCCGACGAATGTCCTCCGGCGACAGCCGGCCGAACTGGCGCTTCAGTGCCGCCACGTCGCCGGGCTCGATATGGCGCAGGCACAGTTCCCGCCCATCATTCGTATGCACGCGCTCGCCCTTCGGCGCCGGAAGCAGCGGCGGGCGGGCGTAACGTTCACGGCTGCGCGGCGGCGGCGTCGCGTGCCGGGGATGGGTGAGGTCGATGGCGGGAGTCATGCCCATACTTTACCGTACTGTGTGCACTGCAACATGAATAAAAAGCCTCATAGGGCAAGCTCTTGGGTGGCGCTATGTCGCACCGCATTGCCCCGCGACAGGCGCTGGGCCCGGCCGGCGCCCTTGCGCCACAATGGCTATCGGGTACGCCAGTACGTGGATGGAGGGTGAAGGTCATGGCAGCGACCAAAAGAGGCATCACGCCGGACCAATTGGAAGCCCTGTGCGGCCATTGGCCGGGTGTCACGCGGGACATCAAATGGGGCGAAGACCTGGTCTTCAGCGTCGGCGGCAAGATGTTCGTGGTGATGCCGGTGCACGGCGGTCGGCTCTCCTTCAAGGTACACGACGAGCGCTTTCTGGAACTGAGCGACCAGCCAGGTATGATCGCCGCCCCCTATCTCGCGCGGGCCCGCTGGGTCTCCGTAGTAGAACCGCAGCGCTTCGCCACCGCCGAATTGGCCGAGCTGATTCGCACCGCCTACGGCCTGGTCCGCGCGAAACTCACCAAGAAGATGCAGGCCGAGCTGGGCGCTTGGTCGCAGGAGCCGTAACGTGAAGCAGTACATTGGAAGCATCGCCCTGGTGGTGGCCGATTACGACGAAGCCATCGCCTGGTACACGTCGGTACTGGGCTTCCAATTGCTGGAAGACACCGATATGGGTGGCGGCAAGCGCTGGGTCGTCGTACAGCCCCCTGGCGCGACCGAAACGCGCCTGCTGCTTGCCAAGGCCACCACCGAGGCGCAGCGCGCGCATATCGGCGACCAGACTGGCGGGCGCGTGTTCCTGCTGCTGCACACCGACGATTTCAGGCGTGACTACCAGCGCATGCTTGCCGCTGGCGCGGTGTTCTGCGAGGAACCGCGTGACGAGGCCTACGGCACGGTGGTGGTGTTTCAGGATCTGTACGGCAACAAGTGGGATCTGCTGCAGCTCAAGAATCCTTGAGGCGGATCAGTCCGTTACGTCCGGCTCGAAGAAACTCCAGCGGATATCGGTGAACTGGGCCTTCATGGCACGCTCCACGTCATTGATGCCCCGGATCAGCGTGCCCTGGTCGGGTGCGGGCGCCATGCGCGCCTTTACCGCCACCATTACGTCGGGGCCCATCTGCAAGGTGATGAGGTTGAGCACTACGTCCACTTCCGGGCGTGCGTTGATGAAGGCGATGATCTGTTCGCGCCGCTTGGGCTCCACGCCCTGGCCGATCAGCAGGTCCTTCACTTCCTTGGCTACCGCGATGGCCACCACCACCAGCAGCACGCCGATGACGATGGTGCCCACGGCATCATAGAGATGATTGCCGGTGAGCATGGTGGCGATCACCGCCACCAGCGCAATCGCCAGGCCAAGCAAGGCGGCCAGATCCTCGCCGAAGATCACCAGCAGTTCGCTCGAACGCGTTTCGTGGAACCAGCGCCACAGGCTGCGTCCCTCGCGGGCCTTGTTCACTTCTTGCAGGCAGCCGTGCATCGAGAACGATTCGGCGACCACGCCAAAGCCCAGCACGCCAATCGCCAGCCACGGCCACTTGAGTGGCTCGGGATGGCTGAGCTTGTGTACGCCTTCATAGATGGAAAACATGCCGCCCACGCTGAACAGCAGCATGGCCACCAGAAACGACCAGAAATACATCGCGCGGCCCCAGCCGAGGGGGTATTCGTCCGACGCGGGGCGATCGGCCTGGCGCATGCCGAACAGCAAGAGCCCCTGATTGCCGCAATCGGCCAGCGAGTGCACCGCCTCGGCGAGCATGGCGCCCGATCCGGTCAACAGCGCGGCGACCAGCTTGCTGGCAAAAATAGCGAAGTTCGCACCCAGCGCGAGCAGGATCGCCCTGAGCGAATTGGCGTTTGCGGCCATCGTGCCTTCCCATGCAACGAAGGCCGCAGTGTAACGGGCCAGCCGCCCGCGTCGAGGCTTAGCGGATGCCCACGCCGAGACCCAAGCCAAAGCTCACGTTGGACTTGCCGTTCTGCAACTCGGCGGCCGTCCACACATGCGATTGCGCCACGCTCACCAGCGGAAACACGTAGTTGGCCTGCCCCACGTTGCCCGCGCGGTTG
The DNA here is from genome assembly GCF_016428975.1 of Dyella sp. ASV21. Lineage (GTDB taxonomy): Bacteria > Pseudomonadota > Gammaproteobacteria > Xanthomonadales > Rhodanobacteraceae > Dyella. The sequence continues at coordinate 24,522 of NZ_JAELTT010000006.1, read as the reverse complement.
CCGGTGAGGCGACCGGCCAGGGTCACCAGCGAACCGGGCGGGTAGTTATAGGGTTCCACATAGCCCGGCATCACCGCGATGAAGCGGCCCCAGCCGCCGTTGTCGTCCACCTTGGGGCGCTGGGAGTTGTCCAACGGGTAGCCGACGATCTCCACTTCGCTGCGGTCGGGCAGGTTGCGTACTTCCACCACGCGACCGCCCCAGATCACATCGGCATTGGCGAACCGCTCCGGGGTTTGCGCCACCATATTGGGCGCCACCGCCACGGTGGTGGGCGAGGGCTTGTAGATCGGTGCCGGTGCACACGCCGCCAGCGCGAGCAGGCTGGCGGGCAGGAGGCCGCGACGCAGAACGGGGGCGAGGCGAATGGACATGGCGGACTCCGGCTTCCGGGTTACGAGATACCCAGCTTAACGGGCCACCCGGGTCGTCGGTAGACACCGGTCGCTGAACGCGTTGTGGGTTCAGCTGGCGGTGTCTTCCACCAGCCAATCCAATCGCCATTGCGCCGGACGATCCTGAGACAGCAGCGTCGTCATGGCGCGCAACGGCTCGCGCAGCACCTCGTCGAGCTTCCACGGCGCATTGAGCACCACCATGCCCGTGCCGTTAAGGCGCAACGGCGAGTCGTCGCTGCGCACCAGCAGCTCGGCACGCAGCACGCGGCGGGCGCCACAGCGCTGGAGCCAGCGATGGAAGGGCTGCACCTGGCTACGCAGCTTGATCGGATACCAGATCGCATACACACCCGTCGGCCAGCGCTCCAGGGCGAGCTTGAGCGTCTGCTCGATCACGCGATACTCCGCCTCCTGCGCTTCGTACGGCGGGTCGATCAACACCAGTCCGCGCTTTTCCTTGGGCGGCAACAGCGCTTTCAGCGCCTCGTAGCCGTTGCGCTGATGCACATGCACGCGGTTGTCGTGATGAAACAGCTCGCGCAGGCGCACGGCTTCTTCCGGATGCAGCTCGCACAACTGTGCGCTGTCGCCTTCGCGCATGGCGCGCGCAGCCTGCAAGGGAGAACCCGGATACAGCTTCAGGCCATGCTCGTTGCCCGGCAGCTTGATAATGCTGTCCAGCCAGCGCCGAAGCAGCGGTGGAAGCGGCGCGGCCTTGCCGTTGGAAGCATGCAGGTCGGGAAACAGCAGCCGCGAGATACCATCCTTGTACTCGCCGGTCTTGCCTGCCTCGGCACTATCGAGCGCATAGCAGCCGCTACCCGCGTGCGTATCGATGAAGGCAAACGGCGTGGGTTTGGCCTGCATTGCCTCGATCAGGGCGAGCTGCACGGTGTGCTTGAGGACGTCGGCGAAGTTGCCGGCGTGATAGGCGTGGCGATAGTTCATGGGGTGCGGGGCCGCGAGATTGGAGGGTGATTATAGGGGGCTGCGGATCAGGTGCTTGTTTTGGGGGGGAGGAAGGACGCGCCCAGGCTTGCGGCGCCCCCGGAGAAGGCAGAGCCTGGGTAGAGAGCGGAACACACCCCGACCCTCACCCGTAACGTGATCCCCGCAGAAGCAGGCAGCCAGTCCAAAAACCACTACTGCTCCATCCGCCAAGCACCAACTCAGCCCACCAGCCCGCGCAAACCCACCTCCAGAGTTGAGCCCCTGACCGCCCACTCGCTATCCTGCCCTCATGACTCGCCCTCTCTTGCGCCACTTTCGCCGTTGCCGCGCCGTGTTCGCGCTGGCGCTGTGTGCGTGGCTGACGTTGGCGAGTGCGGTCTGGGCGCGGTCGTCTGATTGTTGTGCCGCCATGGTGATGGCTGACAGCGTGATGGGCATGCAGCACGGCGTGGATGCGCATCATCACGATGCGGGTCAAACCGCCGCCGATGCGACCGATGGCTGTTGCGCGCACGCATCGCTGTATACGCCCACCGTGTTGGCCCTTGCGCTGCGGCAGGCCGCTCCCACGAGCGCGGTTTGGCGGGTCTATCGCCAAGTGGCGCCTCAGCCCGTCTACGAGCCACCGTTGCGACCACCGGTCGCCTGATTCTCCGTTCGATGGTCATGGCCGATGAGTCGGTCGATGTGACGTGTCCGCGCAACGGATACGGCTGACGGAGCAGTGAAATGAGCATGCAGGATACGCGCGGCTTTCAGCCGTCGCGACGACGTTTCGTACAAGGGTTGGCGCTGGGTGGCGTGGCGGCCGGGCTAGGCCTGTGGCGCGGCGATGCGCTGGCCCAGGCAATCACGCCGCGCGCCGAGCTGAGCGGTACGCATTTTGAGTTGGACATCGGCGAGCTGCCAGTGGATTTCACCGGTCGTCGCCGTATCGCCACGGTAGTCAACGGACAATTGCCGGCGCCGCTTCTGCGTTGGCGCCAGGGCGACACGGTGACCCTGCGCGTGCGCAATCGCCTGCCGGTAACCAGTTCCATTCATTGGCACGGCATGGTGCTGCCCGCCGATATGGATGGTGTGCCTGGCCTGAGTTTCGATGGCATTCCGCCAGGCGGTGAGTATGTCTATCGCTTCACCGTGAACCAGGCGGGCACGTACTGGTATCACAGCCATTCGCGTTTCCAGGAACAGACCGGACTGTATGGCCCCATCGTGGTGGAACCGCGCGGCGGCGAGCGTCATCTGGCCGAACGCGATTACGTGGTCATGCTCAACGACTGGACCGACCTTGACCCGGAAACCATCTACGCCAACCTGAAGAAGCAAGGCGATTACTACAATTATGGCAAGCGCACCGTCGGCGAGTTTCTGCGTGAGACCGGGCGCGATGGCGTATCCCGTACCCTGGCCGAGCGCCGCATGTGGAATCAAATGCGCATGGACCCCACCGACCTGGCGGATGTTTCCGCTACGGCCTATACGTATCTGGTGAACGGGCGCACGCCGGCCGGCAACTGGACCGGTCGGTTCGATGCCGGCGACAGGCTACGCCTGCGCTTTATCAACGGCTCGTCCATGACGTTCTTCGACGTGCGCATTCCCGGCTTGAAGATGACGGTGGTGGCCGCCGATGGCCAGCCGGTGGAACCGGTAAGCGTGGATGAGTTTCGCATTGGCGCGGCCGAGACCTACGACGTGATCGTGCAACCCAGCGCAGACCGCGCCTGGACCATCTTCGCGCAAAGCATGGACCGCACGGGCTATGCGCGCGGCACGCTGGCGCCGCGCGCCGGCATGAATGCGGACGTGCCGCCATTGGACCCCCGGCCGTTGCTGAGCATGGCCGACATGATGGGTGCGATGGATCACGATGGCATGAACCACGGCGGGCATGGCGACATGGCAGGCATGGCGATGGACGCGATGCCCGGCATGCCGGGTATGCCGGTGTCCATGGCGCACGTTACGTCCGCACCGCTCCCGACGGGGCCGGAAGTGGATATGCGTGTGCCCGCGCCGCGCAGCAACCTCGATGATCCGGGCGTGGGCTTGCGCGACAACGGGCGGCGCGTGCTCAGCTATGCCGATCTGCACGCCGTGGATGCGCCGATCTCGCCGCGGGTGGATCGCGAAATCCAGTTGCGTCTCACCGGCAACATGGAGCGCTACCTGTGGTCGTTCGACGCCAAGCGCTATTCCCAGGCCGAGCCGTTGCGATTGCGCCATGGTGAGCACGTGCGCATCGTGTTGAACAACGACAGCATGATGACCCACCCCATTCATCTGCACGGGATGTGGAGCGAACTGGAGGCGCCGGATGGCAGTTTCCAGGTGCGCAAGCACACGGTGATGGTGCAGCCTGCGCAGCGCGTGAGCTATCGGGTCAGTGCCGATGCGCTCGGGCGCTGGGCCTATCACTGCCATCTGCTCTACCACATGGAGGCGGGCATGTTCCGCGAGGTAGTGGTGGCATGAGCACGCGAGCTTATCTGCTGGCCGCCGTTGCCTTGCTGCCGCTGTTGGCATCGGCGCAGAGCGCGCCCATGGACCCCATGCCGGCAATGCACGACATGCAGGAGAGCACCCCAGCGCAATCGCACGAGGCGCCTGTCATGGATCATTCCATGCACGCCACGCAGGCATCGAACACCGATGCGTTGCCACCCAACGAGCATGTACCGCCGCCACCGCCTGCGCAGCCGATGCACACAATGTCGCCGGCGCAGATGGCCGAAGTCATGCAGATGGACGATGCCGCGTCACTGGGCATGCTGCTGTTCGATCGGCTGGAGCGCACGCGTAGCACCCGCGGCGACTACGCCAGCGCGTGGGAGGCACAAGGTGCGTGGGGTGGTCCCATCGATCGGGTGTGGTTGAAGACCGAAGGGGAGCGCGATGCCGGCGGTACCCGGGATGGCCGCATCGAGGCGCTATGGGGCCACGCCTGGACGAGTTTCTGGGATACGCAGTTGGGCATACGCCACGATTTCGGTCAGGGGCCCACGCGTCAGTGGCTGGCGGCCGGCGTGCAGGGGCTGGCGCCCTATGGGTTCGAAACCCAGGCCACGTTTTACCTGGGCGAGCAGGGGCGTACGGCGCTGCGCGTGGAATCGAGCTACGAACTGCTGTTCACGCAGCGGCTGATTCTCGAGCCTCGAGTGGAGTTGAATGTCTACGGCAAGGACGATCCACCGCGTGGCGTGTCCTCCGGGCTATCGGATGCCGAGGCCGGACTGCGCCTGCGCTATGAATTCAGCCGCAAGTTCGCACCGTACGTGGGGGTGAACTGGACGCGCCGCTTCGGAACATCGGCGAGCGCGTCGGGCGAAGCCGAATGGCACGCGCGTGAAACCACCTGGTTGGCCGGCGTGCGTGTGTGGTTCTGAGTCAGGGGCGGCCTGCGCCGCCCCCGTGCGGGCCTCAGTAGGCGACCGTAATGCGCTGGCGACGCGCGTCGTTCTTCTCGATGCGGTCCAGCAGGGCGACGGCATAGTCGGCCACGCTGATGTGGCTCTTGCCGTGGGCATCGACCAGCAACTGGTCGCCGCCCACGCGATAGTGACCGGTGCGCGCACCGTCCTCGATCATCGCGGCGGGGCTGATATAGGTCCACTCCACCGCCGCCTTACTGGCGCGGAACGCATCCAGCGCCTCGCCTTGTACGGTGGCTTCGGTTTTCCATGCGGCGGGGAAGTTCGGATCATCCATCACGCGCACGCCCGGCGCGGTTTCCAGCGAGCCGGCGCCGCCAACCCACAGCAGGCGCGTCACGCCGACTTGGGGCAGGTTGTCCAGCAGCCGCTTGGCATTAGCAGGGATGCTTTCGGGGTTGCTGTCGCGGCGGGGCGACAGGCTGGCCACCACGGCATCGGCGCCGCGCACGGCCTCCAGCCAAGTGTCGGGTTTGGCGACGTCGCCGGTGACCACCGTGAGCTTGGGGTTCTGCGTGGTGAGCCGCGAGGCGTCGCGCACGATGGCGGTCACCTGGTAGCCGCGCGACAGGGCTTCGTCGAGGATGCCGTGGCCGATATGGCCGGTGGCGCCGAAAAGGGCAATCTTCATGGATGGTGCGCTCCAGAGGGATGGGAAGAGGCCGCTTGACCATGACGCGATCGGTGTGAACGCGCCGCGTGGGCGGCCGGCGAAGGGCATGATGCGCCACTGGCGTGTCGCGATAAACGCACCCAAGGGGAATTCACTGTAAAGTTTGAGTTGACAGTGAGGTGCGGCATGGCGGGCGATATCAATCTCAACCGGCTTTCGGTGTTCGTGGCGCTGGTGCGCGCGGGCTCGTTTACGGCGGCGGCTGAAACACTGGGCATGACCAAGGCGATGGTCAGCCAGCACATCGCGCGGCTGGAGCAGGAGCTGGGCGTGACGCTGTTGCTGCGCAGTACGCGACGCATGACGCTGACCGAAGCGGGCGCGGCATTCCACGCCGATTGCGCGCGCATCCTGGAAGAAACCGAAGCGGCCATCGCGCAGGTGGGGCGCAGCCAGGACAAGCCCAGCGGCACGCTGCGCCTTACCGCCACCGGCGATTACGGTACGGCCGTGGTGGCGCCCGCGCTGGCCGATTTCATCCGCCTCAACCCGCAATTGCAGGTCGATCTGGCGCTGGCCGATCACGTCAGCGATCTGATCGCCGAACGCTTCGACCTGGCCATCCGCATGGGGCGGCTGCGCGACTCCAATTTGCGTTCGGCGCGGCTGGACGGCTTTCGGCAACTCGTGGTGGCGGCGCCCTCCTATCTGGCCCGCTACGGCGAGCCGCGCAACCTGCAGGAACTGGCCGCGCTGGATTGGGTAGCGCTGGCGCTGCTGTCCTCGCCGCTGCGCTGGACGTTCACCGCGCCAGATGGCACACGCCGCACGGTACGCATGCGCCAGACCGCGCAAGCCAACAACGTGGCGGCCGCGCATGCGCTGGTCGTCAACGGCGCCGGCGTGAGCATCCTGCCCGACTATCTGGTCACCGAGGACGTGCGCGAAGGGCGGCTGGTGGTGCTGCTGGCGCAATACAGCCTGCCCGAATGCGGTATCTACGCCGTTTATTCAGGGCGCCAGCCGCCGGCCAAGGTGCGCGCTTTTATCGATCACCTGCGCGCGCGCCTCGCCATGGCCGCGCCGTAAACGCTTCAGCCCTGGAAGATAAAGAACAGGTAGGCCACGAACAGGACCAGGTGCACGGCGCCTTGCAATACGTTGGTCTGCCCGCTGGAAAAGGTCACCAGACACAGCGCGAGCGTGAGCACGAACAACACCAGATCCGTGTGCTGAAGACCCAGCACGATCGGATGCGCGGTGAGATGGCTGACGAGCAGGATCGCGGGAATGGTCAGGCCGATGGTGGACAGCACCGAGCCCAGGAAAATGTTCACCGAACGCTGCATGTGATTGCGACGGGCCGCGCGCACCGCACCGATGGCCTCGGGCGTGGCGACCAGAATGGCCATGCTCAGACCCGCCAATGCGGCAGGCTTGCGCAACGTTTCCACCACATAGTCCACCGGGTGGGCGAGCTTCTCGGCGAGATACACCACCGGCACCATATAGGCGAGCAGCAGCATTGCGTGCAGCAGCGTGCGCGTGGCGCTGCGCTGCGCGACGGCGCTGTCGTCGTGCTCATGCGCGACGGCGGAAAAATACGCACGATGCCGCCGCGTCTGCAGGCCGAGAAAGGCCACGTACAAGCCCACCGAGATCACCGCCAGAAAGCTCTCCTGTGCGAGCGAGAGCGTTGGCCCCGGCGTGGTGGTGGTGAAGTCCGGCATCACCAGCGCCAGGATGCCTAGCGGAATCACCACGCCGAGATAAGCATTGGCGCCCTGCAGGTTGTAGTGCTGCTCGCGATGTCGCCAGCCGCCGGAGAGCAGCGACAGCCCCACCATGCCGTTCAAGATGATCATGGTGACCGCGAACAAGGTGTCGCGCGCCAGCGTGGGGTTGTTGTCACCGTGCAGCATGATGGCGGTGATGCTGATCACCTCGATGGCGGTGATCGACAGCGTGAGCACCAGCGTGCCGTACGGTTCGCCGAGCAGGTCGCCCAGGCATTCGGCATGACGCACCACCGACATCGCCGAACCCAGGATCACCGTGAACAGCCATGCGAAGATCAGCGCCAACCACACCGGACGCTCCAGTCCGGCCAGCAGGCGCGAGCCAAACAGCACAAACGCCACCGTGGTGGCCAGGCTGATCGCAAGAAACCACTCGACCTTGAACACGGCCGGCAAACGGCTGGCAGTCATCACTGGCCCCCTCGGCCGGATGGAACACACCGGAACAACCCGCGGAGGACTTTAGCCCTGCGCAGTTCAAGGGTAGGTGTTTTTTCGACCCGGCGAGGCCTATTCGACCAGGCTATGGCTTTCGGCCGTGCCCAGCAGCTCCGGCTGAGAGGGGCGGTTTTGGCGGCGGGTGAGCAGGGGATGCACGAACACGGCAGCCAGGATCACCGCCACGCCGGCGTAGAACCAGCCATCCAGCTCGCGCTGCTCGCCCAGCAGGACAATAGCCAGCACGATCGCGTAGACCGGCTCCAGGTTGGTCACCATCTGGGTGCCGAACGCGCTCATATGGCGCAGCGCCACCAGGGCCAGGGCGAAGGGCAGCAGGGTGCAACCGAAGGCCAGCAGGGTGAGCAGCGCCGCATCATGCAGGCTGGGTAGTACGAAGGCCGGCCCGACATGGGGCAACAGCGGCGCCAGCGCGGTGAGAAAGAGCGTGCCCGTGCCCAGCTCCAGGCAGGTCACCGTGAGCGGGTCGCCGTGTTCCACCAGGCGCTTGTTGAGTGAGCCAAACAAGGCCACCAGCAAGGCGGACAAGGTGCCAACGGCGATGCCTGCGCGCATGTCCACCGGTACGCCGCCCGCCACCATCGCCACGCCGGGCACTACCGCCACGCCGATCAGCAGCTCGCGCGGGTCGAACTTGCGCTTGGCGATCCACGGTTCCACCAGCGACAGAAACACCGGGCCCAGCGCGATGCAGGTGGCGCCCACCGACGCGTTGGCCAGCTTGATCGCCGCGTAAAAAGTGAGCCAGTGCAGTGACACCAGCACGCCGATGCCGGCATAAGCCCAGCGCAGTCGCGCGGGCATCGCCTTGAGGCCGCGCCACACGTTGGGAATGAGCAGCAATGCAGCCGTCACCATCAACATGCGCCACCACACCAGTGGCAGGGCGGGCAGCGTAATGAGTTTGCCGAGAATGGCAGTAAAGCCCCACAGCAGGACGCAGAAGTGAATCTGCCAGCGGGCCTTGATGACGGGTTGCATGGGCGGACATCGGTGGAAAGCGGGGAGCGCTGCATTCTAGCGGCGCAACCCCGCGGGCGCGGAGATTTTGAGCGGGCTCTCAGCGCTTGGCGGCGGGCGTGCCGGCAGGGCTGGCCTTGGCCGGGCTACGCATCTGCTCCAGTACGCCGGCGCAGGCGTTGTCCGGCGCATTCTTGCTGGTGGCGACCAGCGGCAGCAGGGCGGCGACCGGGGCGGCGAATACGCCCAGGGCCAGCGCACCGCCGCCGCGCAGGATCAGCGGCCCCGGTTGCACGCCTACATCCGGGTTCTTGAGCGTGCCCTTGACGTAGAGCGGCGAGCGCAGCGACAGGATGCGCAGGCCCTTGGCGTCCGGGCGCACGTCCAGGTCCAGCCGCTCGTTGGCGAAGTTGACCGAGCCGTTGATGTGGATCACCGCATCCTCGGTGTCGAATACGAACAGGCGCGTCTGAAACACCCCGTTGCTGGCGGCAAGGTCCGAGGCGGCGCAGTTGATCTTTACCGTCTTGTCGCCAAACAGCTTGCCGATGACGATATTGCCCACGTTGAGTCCGGCCGTTTCCAGCAGTGTCTTGCTGATCGCGCCGTCGTTCATCAGCAGCTTCACCTCGCCCGATGCACTGCCCATCAGGTCGCTTACCGAGTTGCCGCGCGCATCCAGCGCTACCTCACCATTGATCTCGCCAAAGCTCGTGCGCATGGGATCGAAGGTGGGAAACAGCTGCTTGAGCTTGAGATGGCGCGCGCCCAGGCGGATCGCACCCGCCATCGGCGCACGGCTGCCATCCAGTGAGAGATGCCCGTTGATCTGGCCACCGGCCAGGTCGAAGGCCAGCGGATCAAGGTGCAGTACGCCGCCATCCATCCCGATACGGGTGGAGAGGGCATCGATGGGCAAGGCCGCGTCGCGCTCGATGTGCGCTGCGCTGAAGTTCACATCGGCATCCATCGCGCGCCAGCGGTCGGTGCGGAACGGTTCCACCGGCAACACCTTGTCGCTGGGCTGCGGTGTGGCATCGCCGCGTTGCTGGCGCGTGGGCGCACTGTCGGCACCGATCAGGGGCGCCAGATCGCTGAAGCGCAGCAGTTGCGAACTCACTTTGCCGCTGAGCTTAGGGCGCGGCGCGCTGGCATCGTAGGCGAGATCGCCGGCCAGGTCGCTGCCGCCGACGCGCCCGCGAAAATCCCGATAGCTGAAATAGCTGTGCCCGCGCTGCAGGTTAGCCTGCAGATGGCCCTCAGTGGCATAAGGCGGGGTATCGGGCAGGGTGACCCCGGTCAGCGGATAGAGCTTGGCCATGCTGCTGCCGGAGAACCACAGGCGGATATCCAGCGCGGCCAGGTGCAAGGGATCGGTGAACGTGCCGACGAAAGCGACGCGCGTATCGCCAAACGCCACCTTGGCCTGCACCGGAAATGGCGTATCGGTCTGCTGCAAGGCCAGCACCGCGCCGATCTTGCCCTGGCCCGTGGCCGGCACGCCCTGGTATTGCCCCTGGGCCTGCCAGGCGAACTGGTAATTGGCGCGGGTGTCGCGCAGTTGTGCCTGCGTGGTGGCCGATGCCTTGGCCAACGCCTTGCCGCCGGCGGCACCTACGGTGTGTCCTGCCTGCTCGCGTGCCTCGGAGGACTGCTCCGCCACGATCTGGTCGTATGGCACCGCCTTCTCCAGCGGCTCCACGGCAATCTGCAACTGCGTCTTGCTGACGGCGTCGTCGAAGGCGATATGTCCGCGATCAAATCCGAGCGCGCCGAGCTGCACCGACCAGGTGGATGGGCCGCCGTTGCTCGCCAGAGAAAGATCCCAGCTGGCGCGACCTTGCGCATCGCGCTCCAGGTCCAGGCGCGGATGGATGAGATACAGCGTGGGAATATCCACGCGATGCACCAGTAGCGGCAGCGGCGCCAGTCGAAAGCGCACCGCGTCCAACTGGGCCAGCTGTGGCTGCTTGGCCCAATCGGGATTGCCGATGGAGACGTCTCGCGCCTCGAACAGCGGCCACGGTATCCACGCGGCCAGGCCGTCGGCGCTGGGTTCGCGCGCCCAGGCCACGCGCAGGTCGCCGTTGATGGCAAACGGACGGCCGATGCTGGCGCTCACGCGCTGGTTGATGGTGGGCTTGAGGCGATTCCAGTCGAACGTCGCCAGTATCACCAGCAATACCACGATCAACAGCAGCACACTGGCCAGCGGTACGTAGACAAACCACGTCAATTTGCTGCGGCGCCCGGCCATCAAGTTCTCCTGCAACGGCCGAGGAACGGGCCAATGGAACAGTCATAGCGGCCGGGGTGGAAAAATTTTGTGGTTATCGCCCTTGCACGCTCAGCGGAAGTTCACGGCTTTCACTCTTCCTCGACACTTCCCGGCGCCTTCCAATAGCCGGTAGCGCGCACCCATTCCTTCGGCACGCCCAGCTCATCGGTGAGGTATTGGCGCATGCGGCGCGCCCGCGATGACTCCGCGGCGATCCACCAGAATGCATCGCCGCGCGGCGCTGGCAGGCGTTCCAAGGCCTGTTCCAGCAGGCGGCTGGCGGCCGGGTCCAGACTGTCGCGCTCCAGCCAGGTCAACTCCACCTGGGCGCGCGAACTCAAGGATTGGCGATCGGCGCTACCGGGAATTTCCACCAGCGCGGTGGCCTGTGCGCCGTAGGGCAGCTCGTCCAGCCAGCGGCCAACAGCGGGCAGGGCGGTTTCATCGCCGATCATCACGTAGTGATCGAAATCGTCGGCCACGATAAACGAGCCGCGTGGACCGCCCGCGCCGATGCGCTGGCCCGGCTGCGCTTGTGCCGCCCAGTTGGCCGCGGGGCCGTCGCCGTGCAAAACGAAGTCGACGGTCAGTTCGTTGAACTCGTCGTCGTAGTGACGGGGCGTGTAATCGCGCATGGGCGACGGTTCCAGCCCTTCGGGAAATTCCAGGCGGCCGTTGCCTGCGGTGGGCAGCACCAGTTGGCCGGCGCTGTTGGGAAAGAACAGCTTGACGTGATCGTCCGGTGAGGCGCTGAGAAAGCCGCGCAAGGCGTTGCCGCCCAATACCACGCGTTGCATGTGCGGCGTCAGGCGCTCCACGCGCAGTACGTCCAGCTCGCGTAGTACCACGGTGTGACGCTGCATCTGATGGGCATGTCGGGTCATGGGGATACTCGATGGGGTCGGGTGTCAGGATTCGGAGGCGTGGGCGATCTCGGCGGCGGCACGCTCCAGCAGGGCCGCCACGCGGCGCGCTTCGGCGCTATTCCATGCCTTGGGGTGCGTGAGCAACGCGTGTTTCACCGCCTCCATGGCGTGGCGCACGGGCGGCGGCACGGTCATCTTGGCGGCCGTGCGGGCGGCATGGCGAGTGCGCAGCCACATGGCCTCCACCGACTCGGCGTGATCGGCCAGGAAGCGTTTGCCGGCAGGCGCCAGTGCATAGCTTTTACGGCCGCCGGGTTCTTCGGTGGCGCGCAACAGGGCCTGTTCTTCCAGCAGGGTAAGCGTGGGATAGATGGCACCCGGGCTTGGCGTGTAATGGCCATGGAACATCTCGGCGATCAGCCGGATCAGCTCATAGCCGTGCCGAGGCTGCTGTTCGATCAGCACCAGCAGTAACAGCCGGAGATCGCCGTGGCCGAGCAGGCGGCCGGTGGAGGACGTGGCGCGCATTGCATAGTCCGATATATCGAAATAAAACGATATATCGAAATTCGGCGCGAGGCAAGTGGCCCCGAACTAACCCGTGGGATCGGGCAGAAAGACAAACGCCGGCGCAGGGCCGGCGTTCGTTGGAGACCCGATGTGGGAACGGATGCTCGTCAGGGCGACGCCTTGGCCTCGCGCACCGGGATATTGATGCTGCACAGGTCGATCTTGCCGGCCGGGTTGCGATAGAAATCGTCGCGGCGGTTGCGCTTGGCATCGATCAGGGCGGCGAAGGTGGCGCTGTCGGTGCGCAGCACTTCGATCTTCGGGCGCTGGGCCGGTGCAAGTTCGGACACCAATTGCGCCGAGCGGATGCTCAGGCGCTGCTCGGGCTTTTCATAGAACCCCAGGGGGCCGGTGCCACGCGGCAGGCCGGAGAGGAACTCCATGCCTTGCAGCACGCGGCCGACCACGGCGAGGTTGCGGTCGAGGCCGCGCGGCGCCTGGCCGATCACGGCGTACAAGGAGCTGCCGTTGCCGGTTTGCGGGTCGATGTCGCGCCCCACGCCCACCATGCCGTAGCAGTGGGTCAACCACGCCTGGCCACTGGCCTTGTCGCGCGCCACCGGGAAACCCTCGGAAAAGCCTACTTCTGGCGCGTACACGTCGCCATCGGGCAGCGCGGTGAAGGGCAGCTTGGCATCCATGGGGCGGGTGTATTCGGGCGGCAAGGTGGCCTTGGCGCTGCCCAGCGGCTTGAGTTTGGCCTTGTCGCCCTTGTCGTCATCCTCCGGGTCGCCCCATTGGGTAACGAAGTTGTCCTGCACGCGCACCACCGCCATGTTGTCGAAATAGTGCTCGCGCACCAGCGTGCGGATGTTGGCGACGTGCAGCGGGGTGAAATCCGGGGCCAGCTCGATCACCACCTTGCCCTGGGGCAGCTGCATCAGCAGCAGGTTCTGCGGGTCGGGCGTGCGCCATTCCTGCGCGCTGGACTTGTCCAGCAGTTCCTTTGGCGTGGGCGTACGGGCCGGGCTGTCGGCATGCAGCGCCGGGGCGCCGAGCAGGGTGAGTCCGAGCAGTGCGGCGGCAAGACGGGTGGGTCGTTCCATGGGCATCCGTTCGAGGCAGTGGAAGCGGCAACTTAGCAGACCCACGACGCGCCTGGCGCGGGCGTATTGGTGGGGCGGGCATCCGGGGCCGGGGTTCTCTACAATGCCGCCCCCGTTTCGCCAAAGCTGTAGCCGCACCCATGGACATCGTCGTCAACGAAGAACTCAAGGCCTATATCGACCCTCTCACCCCGGACGAGCATGAAGCGCTGGAGCGCAGCCTGCTCGCCGAGGGCTGTCGCGACGCGCTGGTGCTGTGGGGCAATATCCTGGTGGATGGGCACAATCGCTACGGCATCTGCAAGAAGCACGACTTGCCCTTCCGCACCGTGCAGAACACCCGCTTCCAGTCGATGGAAGACGTGCACCTGTGGATGATCGAGCAGCATCTGGGCCGTCGCAGCGTGTCCGATTTCCAGCGCGGCGTGCTGGCGCTGCGCAAGCGCGAGATCCTTTCATCGCGCCGCGTGCGGACCAAACAGGAACCCGCTGTGGAAGCAACGCCCGAAGCGGCCGCTTCCGATGTGGCCGAGCCGGTCACGCAGACCGCCGCGCCGGTCGGATCCGGTCGCAAGGAAGCGTTGCCCAGCCGCCAGGAACTCGCGCGCGAGGCACGCCTGAGCAGTAGCCAGGTGATGGCGATCGAAAAGATTCAGAAGCAGGCCGCGCCCGAAGTGGTGGCGGCGGTGAAATCCGGCAGCCTGTCGATCAATGCCGCGGCGGCCGTCGCCACCTTGCCGGAAGAAGAACAGCGCGCCGCCGCCCAGGCAGGCAGCGATGAGCTGAAGCAGGCGGCCAAGCGCGCACGCGAAGCGCGCCGTCGGCCACCCAAGGAATCGCCCGCCGCCGGTGAGGAGACCACGGACGATCTGCCCACCTTGCGCCATCGCGTAACCGAGCTCACCCGCGAGGTGGCGGAACTCAAGGCCGAGAACGAGGCGCTCCAGCAACAGCTGGCGCGCTGGCAGCGTTCGGTCGAGTAAGTCGCACGGCGGCATGCCCGTGCAATGAATACGTATGCAGCCGCTGGTTGCTGCACTGCGATGCTTCCTACCATCGCTCGCACTGTTGCTCGAAAAGGAGCCGCGCGTGGGGAGATCACGCGCGCACCTGCGCGTCACCTCGCGCAGTAGTGGCTCGTTGTTCCACCCGCCAGCCGCGGCAAGGAAGCGCTTCATGGCGTCGATGCTGTTCTACCTGATCGTTCACGAAACAGGATGGAGGCTCAACCCGATGAAGTGCCCGAAGATCCTTGCCGCGTTGCTGGCATGCGCCAGTCTTGCCTGGACAGCGGCAACGCCCGTCCAGGCGGCCATCAACAGCATGAGCCTGGGCGCGAGTTACGACGCGCAGCAGGCCAACATCACCTTTCGTGTCTATTCCTCGCAGGCCACGCGCATGGTGGTGTACCTGTATGCGAGCGGTTACGGCGCGCAGGAGTCGGCCACGTATGTGTTGAGCCCCGCAGGCAATGGCGTATGGGCCGTTACGGTACCGGTGTCGGCGATTCAGGCGGCAGGCATTACCGGCACCGTGTACTACGGGTATCGCGCGTGGGGTCCCAACTGGCCCTATAGCGCGAGCTGGGGCAAGGGTTCGCAAGCCGGTTTCGTGTCCGACGTGGACGCCAACGGCAATCGCTTCAATCCGAACAAGCTCCTGCTCGATCCCTATGCGCAGGAAGTGAGCCAGGACCCGCTCAACCCGTCCAACCAGAACGGCAATGTATTCGCCTCGGGCGCCAGCTATCGCAACATCGACAGCGGTACCTATGCGCCCAAGGGCATCGTGCTGGCGCCGAGCACGCAAAGCACCGGCACCAAGCCTACCCGCGCGCAGAAGGACGATGTCATCTACGAAGTGCATGTGCGCGGCTTCACCCAGCAGGACACCAGCATCCCCGCGCAGTATCGCGGCACGTATTACGGTGCCGGCCTCAAGGCCACCTACCTGGCGAGCCTGGGCGTCACGGCGGTGGAGTTCCTGCCGGTGCAGGAAACCCAGAACGACGCCAACGATGTAGTACCCAACTCGGATGCCAACCAGAACTACTGGGGCTACATGACCGAGAACTACTTCGCCCCCGATCGGCGCTATGCCTACAACAAGTCGCCTGGCGGCCCCACGGCGGAGTTCCAGGCGATGGTGCAGGCATTCCACAACGCCGGTATCAAGGTGTACGTCGACGTGGTCTACAACCACACCGCCGAAGGTGGCACCTGGAGCGGCAGCGACCCGACCACCGCCACCATCTACTCCTGGCGTGGCCTGGACAACGCCACGTATTACGAGCTGGCTTCCGGCAACCAGTATTTCTACGACAACACCGGCATTGGCGCGAACTTCAACACGTACAACGCCGTTGCCCAGAATCTGATCGTCGATTCGCTGGCCTACTGGACCAATACGCTGGGCGTGGATGGTTTTCGTTTCGATCTGGCCTCCGTGCTCGGCAACAGCTGCCTCAATGGTGCCTATACCTCGGCGGCGCCCAATTGCCCCAACGGCGGCTATAACTTCGATGCGGCCGACAGCAATGTCGCCATCAACCGCATCCTGCGCGAGTTCACCGTGCGTCCTGCCGGCGGCGGCAGTGGTGTCGATCTGTTCGCCGAGCCGTGGGCGATTGGCGGCAACTCCTATCAGTTGGGCGGCTTTCCCCAGGGCTGGTCGGAGTGGAATGGCCTGTTCCGCGACAGCCTGCGCCAGGCGCAGAACGCGCTGGGCACCATGACCATTTACATCACCCAGGACGCCAACGACTTCTCCGGCTCGTCCAATCTGTTCCAGGCCAATGGGCGAGCGCCGTGGAACTCGGTCAACTTCATCGATGTGCATGATGGTCTGACCCTCAAGGACGTCTATTCCTGCAACGGCTCAAGCAACAGCCAGGCGTGGCCGTATGGGCCGTCCGATGGCGGTACCAGTACCAACTACAGTTGGGACCAGGGCATGTCGGCGGGCACCGGCACGGCGTTCGATCAGCGCCGCGCGGCGCGCACTGGCATGGCCTTCGAAATGCTCTCGGCGGGCACACCGCTCATGCAAGGTGGCGACGAATACCTGCGCACGCTTCAGTGCAACAACAACGCCTACAACCTCGACTCCACCGCAAATTGGCTCACCAATAGCTGGAGCAGCGATCAGTCCAATTTCTACAACTTTGCGCAGCGTCTGATCGCCTTCCGCAAGGCGCATCCGGCCTTGCGTCCCGCCAGCTGGTATACGACCAGCCAGCTGGCGTGGTACCAGCCCAGCGGGGCGGCCGCCAACAGCAGCTACTGGAACAACACCAGCAACTACGCCATCGCCTACACCATCAACGGTCCCTCGTTAGGCGACGCCAATTCGATCTACGTCGCGTACAACGGCTGGTCGGGGAGTGTCACCTTCACCTTGCCGCCGCCGCCCTCGGGCACCAACTGGTACCGGGTGACGGATACCTGCAACTGGAACGATGGCGCGAACACCTTCGTGACGCCCGGCAACGAAACCTTGATCGGTGGCGGTGGCACGACATATGGCCAATGCGGCCAGTCGTTGCTGTTGTTGATATCGAAGTAATCGCCCATGGCCGCATCCTGTCGTCGCAGCGGCAGGGTGCGGCCGCTCAGTCCAGCGTGCCGGCGCCGAGCTTGTCGTCCTCCATCTGGTTGACCGCGGCGTGCAGCGCCGCCGTCAAGCCGCGAATCACCTCTTCTTTCGCCATGCTGGGCGCATCCCGCAGGCCCGCTGCCTGCTCGGGCAGATACGGAATATGGATAAAGCCCGCGCGCGTGCCTTTGTGCTGGGCGGCCAGGTGCAGCATCAGATACGCCACGTGGTTGCACACGAAGGTGCCGGCAGTATTGGAGATTTCCACCGGCACGCCGGCGGCCTGCACGGCGGCCAGCATGGCCTTGATCGGCAGGTTGCTGAAGTACGCGGCGGGAGCGCCCGGCAGCACCGGTTCATCGATGGGTTGGGCGCCCGCGTTGTCAGGGATGCGGGCGTCCTGCACGTTGATGGCGACACGTTCGATCGACAACCGGCTGCGGCCACCCGCCTGTCCCACACCGAGCAGGATGTCCGGTTCGATATCGCGTACTGCCAGCTCCAGTTCGCGCCGGGCGTCCACGAACGCGGTAGGCAGCAGCCGGGCCGCCACGACATGGTCGCCAATGCGTTGGCCATCGAGCAGGCGCACCGCCTCCCACGACGGATTGATGGTCTCGTTGCCGAACGGGGTAAAGCCAGTCAGTAGAATGCGGGAATGCTTGCGCATAAGTGGGGACCGTGGGGTGATGATCAGCGAAACACCAGTAGCCACATCATGGCGAACGTCGCGATGAAGATGCCTGCCGCGCTCCAGCATTGCGCGCGGATCACGCCGTACGGGTTGCGCAGCTCCAACAGCGCGGCGGGCACCAGGTTGTAATCGGCAGCCATCGGTGTGAGCAGGGTGCCGCAATAGCCGCACAGCATACCCATCGACCCGAGAATGGTCGGGTGTGCGCCGTAGCGCTGCACCAGCAGCGGCAGGCCGATACCGGCCATCATGACCGGAAACGCGGCGAATGCGTTGCCCATGATTACGGTGAAAAGCACCATGCCCAGCGCGAATACCAGCAGG
Organism: Dyella sp. ASV21; assembly: GCF_016428975.1. Classification (GTDB taxonomy): domain Bacteria; phylum Pseudomonadota; class Gammaproteobacteria; order Xanthomonadales; family Rhodanobacteraceae; genus Dyella. The sequence goes on along the minus strand of NZ_JAELTT010000006.1, from coordinate 6,536 downwards.
CAGGCAAACGCGCTGCCGCTGGGCAAGATCATGTTGGCGAGCGCCGCCACGGCATGGCCGACGCCGCTTTGCGTGAACACTTCGCCCAGCGCGGCGAGCAGCAAGGGCAACAGCGCGGCCCAGCCGATGGCATCGAGCAGCCGACGGCCCTGGGCCAAGCCCTGCGACAGGGGCTCGCGGGTAACCCATGCGGCGGCCAGGAGGGCGAGGATGCATGCCAGCACCAGGCCGATCAGCGTGGTTTGCGTGGGGGCAAACCACGGTTGTCCACCCCACGCCAGATGCGTGCCGAGCAAGGCGACCAGCAAGGTCACCAAAGGAATGAGCAGGGCAGGCGCAAACAATCGGTGACCCAGCCGTATCGCCGATGCGGTGCGTTGCTCCACGGAGCTGGTTTCGGCATGCGGAAGGCGCCGCAGCTTCGGCGCGAGCAAGGCCAGTGCGATCACGCCTGCGCCGGCCCATTGCGCCGGAACGGAATCGCCAGCCTTTTGTTGGGCGAGTACATAATCGCCACCAGCAAACAGCGTACCGAGCAGCAGCCAGAACGTCGCGCGCCAGTAATGGCCTTCGCGGACATTGCGCACGGCGGCATAGAGCAGGAACGCGGCGATAAGCCAATAGCCGTACTCGATACGCAGCATGGTCAGCGCGCTCCCGCGTGGAGCGCTGCGGCACGCCGTTGCAGGCGGCGCTGATACAGCCAGATGCGCGTCGCGTGGATCAGGAAGGCGGCAATCGCCGTGGGCAAGGCCCATAGCGCGATAGACAGTGGCGTAAGGTCGATGCCGTGCTGCGCGTAGAAGTTCTGGATCAACAGCACAGCACCCATGGCGATGAATACATCCTCGCCAAAGAAACGGCCGATGTTGTCGGTGGCCGCCGCCATGGCACGCAGCTCGTCGCGATCCTCCGCGCTGAGCGTGGGAAGTATTTTCTCTGCCGCCGCCTCACTCATCGGCGCCAGTAGCGGCCGTACCGTTTGCGCATGACCGGCCACGCCGTACAGGCCGACCGTGGCCAGGGTTTCGCGCACCAACAGGTAGCCGATCAACAGGCGTGCGAGTGTGAAGCCGCGCAATCGCGTCATCCAGCGTTGGGCATGTTCGCGCAGGCCGGCGTGTTCCAGCAGGCCGATGGCGGGGAGCGTCAGGACGAACAACAGTAAGATGCGGCTGGAAACAAAGCTTTTGCCGAGCAGGGCAAGCAGGTCAGTGACCGGAAGGCCGGCAAGGAGACCGCTGGCCAAGGCGGCGCACACGACGACCGGTACGGCGTTAAAACGCAGGGCAAAGCCGATCACGATCACCGCCACGCCGAGCAACGGCCAGTAATTCATGCGGCATCCCCCGGGGCGGAAACGCCAATGCCCACGGCCTCCAGTGCCGCGCGCAGGTTGCGCGCAAAGGCCACGGCGTGCGCGCCATCGCCGTGTACGCACAAGGTGTCGGCCACCAATTCGATGACTTCGCCATCCACGGCGCGCACCTTGCCTTCGCGCGCCATGGCCATGGCCTGGGCGATGGCCTGGTCGCTCTCCGTGATGACGGCGCCGGGCTCGCGCCGCGGTTGCAGCGAGCCATCGGCGCGATAGCCGCGATCGGCGAAGGCTTCCGACGCCACTGGCAAGCCAGCTGCGCGTCCCGCGTCGAGCAGGGCCGAGCCGGCCAACCCAAACAGGCGCAGGGTGGGGTCGACATCGCGTACAGCGGCAGCGATGGCGTCGGCCAGCACGCGATCGCGTGAGGCCATGTTGTATAACGCGCCGTGGGGCTTGACGTGCCGCAGGCGTGCACCGGCCGCCTGCGCAAAGCCGTGCAGGGCGCCGATCTGATAGAGCGTCATCGCGTACACCTCGTTGGGTGTCACTGCCATTTCGCGACGACCGAAGCCTTGCAGGTCGGGGAGCGAGACGTGCGCGCCGATGGCAACCTTATGCGCCAGTGCCAGCGCTACCGTGCGCCGCATCATGTCCGGATCGCCGGCATGAAAACCGCAGGCGATGTTGGCCGAGCTGACGACTGCGAGCAGTGCCTCGTCATCGCCCATGCGCCAGGCGCCAAACGATTCGCCCAGGTCGCTATTGATATCGATGGTTTTGGTGGCGGGTGCGGTCATGCGTGTTCCAGTCGTTGCGCGATGGCATGGAGCAAGCGTTGCAGACGTCGCTGGCGGCGCGCCAGTCGGGCAACCGCCTCTTCCAGCGTGGTCTCGACGAAGCATACGGCATGGCCTGGGCGGCGCTGCGCCAGTCGCGCCAAGTCCACCGCGGCGATCTGGCCGATACGCGGATAGCCACCTGTCACCGGCGCCTCCACTTGCAGCGCAATGGGCTGTCCGGACGGCGGCAATTGCAGCGTGCCCGGCAAGGTCGCTTCGGAAATCAGTTCCAGCGGTGCACGCAAGGCAAGGCGCGGACCATCCAGGCGACTGGCCGTGCGGTTACTGTCGGTGCTCACCACGAAGCGATCCTGGAAGAGCCTTTGTTGCGAATCTTCATTCAGCGCGGCGAAGTGATGACCGCGCAGCAGTGCGATGGGCGAGGCGTGGAAATCGAACCAGGGCTGCGGGTCCAAGCTCCAGGCCAGTGGCGACGGCGTGTGCACGCGCGTCAGCACCGGCCCGGATTCACCCACGGCAAGGCGATCGCCCGCGCTGAGCGGGCGCCCTTGATGAGGGCCGATGCGCGCGTGCAGATCCGTGCTGCGGCTACCGAGCACCGGCTCCGCCATAAAGCCGCCGCGGATCGCCAGGTAAGCGCGGCAGCCCTGCGCCATGGCGCCGAGCTGCAGCACGCTGCCTGCGGGAAGCACGCAGCGCGTCCAGCCGGGCAGGCGCATGCCATCCACACGCGCATCCACGGGCGCACCAGTGAGTGCGATGACCGCCGCGCGCTCAAAGCGCAGGGTGGGACCGATCAGGGTAAGTTCGAGCGCGGCCTCATCGCCCCGATTACCTGCCAGCGCATTGGCCAGTCGCCAGGCGGGCACATCGATGGCGCCCGCGCGGCCGACGCCCAGCGCGGCATAACCGGGCCGGCCGCCATCCTGCAAACTGGTCAACAAGCCGGGCTTGAGCACCGATACGCTCATCGATCGGCCTCCGGCATCGCGCTCAGGCGTGCGAACTCGGCTTGATCGATGGCGCGAAAGCGCACGCCATCGCCAGGACACAGGCGTGCGGGTGACTCGGCACGCATATCGAATAGCGACAGCGGCGTGCGCCCGATCACCTGCCAGCCACCGGGCAGTGCTTGCGGATAGACGCCGGTCTGTTGACCGCCGATGGCTACGCTGCCGGCCGGTACGCTCAGGCGCGGCTTGGCCCGGCGGGGTGAGGCCAGCGCAGGGTCCAGCCCCAGCAGATAAGGAAAGCCCGGTGCAAAGCCGAGCATCGCCACGCGATACCTGCCGGCGCAGTGGCGCGCAACGACCTCGGCCTCGCTGAGCCCGGCGTAGCTTGCCACGGTGGCCAGATCCGGCCCGCAGTCGCCGCCATACAGCACGGGAAGCTCCACCTCGCGCGGGTTTTCCTGCACCGGTACCGGCATCTGCAAGACGGCCCGCACCGCTTCGGCGACCCGCTGCCAGGAGCTGGCGTGCGCAGTGGGCTCCCACTGGGCAGGCTCAAAACGCAACAGCAGGCTGGCGTACGCGGGCACGCATTCGACCCCGTGCAGCTGATGTCGCAGCAGCGCCGCCGCCGCGTGCACCCGGGCATTGAGCGCGGCATCGATGACCTCGCCAAAGCGCAACAGCAGCGCGTCTTCCGCCAGCGGCTCCCATGGGGGCATCGGCGAGGGCGAGATCAAGCCGCGCACTCCGGTGAGGCGCGGCGGTGAGTCAGGGCGGCAACAGCGACATGCATGTGGAGCGATCGTTTCGGCGGTGGCCGCATCATCATGCACCCAGGCCATCGCGCGCTTCCAGCCGGCCGTGCGAAGATCGCCCGACTGTCGCCGGGCACCCGTGAGTGGCGCGCCTCCGGCCAAGACAGGGCAGTGCCGACGAGGTCATGGACCGATAACGAGGGGGAACGTATGCGCGCGAGCAAAGGGGCGCTGGAGAACACGCCAGTACCGATCAAGATCAAGCTCTCGGCCCTGTGGGCCAGCCTGATGTTTTGCTACATCTATGGCGATTATTTCGGGCTGTACCGGCCCGGTACCCTGAAAAGCATGCTCGATGGGCAAATGGGGCCGCTGGGCCCGACGACGCAAGGCGTGCTGCTGGCCACGGCGTTGTTGATGGCGGTGCCCAGCCTGATGGTGATCTTGTGCCTGGTGCTGCCGCCCGCGATCAATCGTATCGCCAATATCGTGCTGGGCCTGGCCTATGCGGCCATCATGCTGATGTCCATGCCCGGCGCCTGGCATTTCTATCTGGTTCTGGGGTGCATCGAAGTGGCGCTCTCGCTGTTGACCGTTTGGTACGCGCTGCGCTGGCCGCGACAGCCGGCCTTGTAAAGCACGTCCAGTTCGAGTCGATATTCATTTCGCGGGGGAAGCGTGGCGCCTATGAACGAGCTGTTTCTCGAATGGCCGATCGGGTGGATGAGCCTGATCGTACTAGTAGCCATGGTGATCGCCAGCGAAGCGGGTTGGCTGCTGAGCAAGCGCCTGAGTCGCCGGGCGTCGAGCGGCGAGGAGGGCGATGAATTTTCCCTCACCGCCGTGCTCGGCCTGTTGGCCCTGCTGATTGGCTTCACTTTCTCCCTGTCGCTGCAGCGTTACGACGAACGGCGCACGCTGGTGGTGAAGGAAGCCAACGCCATCGGGACCACGTGGCTACGCATGGATCTGCTGGATCCGGAGCCACGCGACAACCTGCGTGCGCTGCTCAAGCAGTACGTGGGGCTGCGCGTCCAGTACGGCCTGGCCGACACCGCCAAGGCGGAGCAAGAGGCCGCCGCGACGAGCGAGAAGGTGCAGCTGGAAATCTGGAAGCAGACCAGCGAGGCGGTTTACCCCCATCGAACCACCGCCCTGGCGCAACTGCTGGTCAGCACGACCAACGACATGATCGATGTTGCCGGGGAGCGAGCCGCCTCGCGCAGCTCGCACGTTCCTGCGCGGTTGATGTGGGCGCTGCTGCTGTATTGCATCGTGGCCGCGGGTCTCACCGGATACCAACGTGGGCGTTATCGCGTGGCATCGCTGCTGGTATTTGTATTGGTGGTGCTGTCGCTCTCCATCATCGTGGACCTCGATCGCCCCTCCAATGGCGGCATACGCGTATCGCAACAGCCGCTGGTCGAGCTGTTGCACAGCATGGATTGACGCCCTCGCTGTCGCCGTCGCACTCACCACGCCGACGCATTGGCGGGTGCTGCGGCTACTGTCGAGATGCTGCTGGACGACGCAACCTTGGCTCCGAGTATTTCGGTCGGACGTTCGGGCATGGGCAAGCGAGTATGGAGGCTGACGAGCGCGCTTGTGCTCGGTCTGGTGGCATTGGGAGCGCTGTTGTTGGAGCGTACCTGGACACCATCACCCTTGCCCGCGCCGGTCGATACGATGCCCATTGCGCCACTGGCACTGGAAGCGCCCGCCGTGCTGCGACGCCTGGCCGGCGCGGTGCGGCTGCCCACGGTTTCCACCAGCGATGCGCCGCCGCCGATCGAGCAATTGCGGGCGTTCCATGCCTATCTGGCCCAGCAATTCCCACGCGTCCATAACGATCTGGTACTGGAAGAGGTGGGACACGGCGCGTTGCTGTTTACCTGGAAGGGAAGCGACGCGACGCAGACGCCGATCATCTTCTCCGCCCATCAGGATACGGTGCCGGTGGACCCGGAGACGCGTGCGCGCTGGCTACATGACCCTTGGTCGGGCGAGATATCGGACGGCGTGTTGTGGGGGCGCGGCGCGCTGGACGACAAAGCCAGTCTCGTTTCCATTCTGGAGGCCGCCGAGCAATTGCTGCAGCAGGGCTTTGTGCCGCGCCGCACCATCTACTTTGCGTTCGGCAGTGACGAAGAGCGTGGGGGCCAGCAAGGGGCGAAAGCGATCGCTCAATTGCTGCAGCAACGCGGCGTGCATGCCGGGCTGGTGCTGGATGAAGGCGGCGCGATCACCCGCGAACTGTTGCCGGGAGTCCCCGGTGAGTTCGCCGTGGTTGGTGTCGCGGAAAAGGGCTTCGCTACGGTCAGGCTTACCGTGCTGGCCGCAGGCGGTCACTCCTCGCAGCCAAGTGAAGAATCGGCGATCGGCATTCTCAGTCGCGCCATGGTGAAGCTGGAGGTGAACCAGTTCCCGGCGCGGGTCACTCCCGCCGCCAAGGCCATGCTCGATGCCGTGGCGCCCTTGCTTCCATTTCGTCGGCGGATGCTGGTGCGCAACCGCTGGCTGTTCGAGCCGATGCTGATCAACGAGCTGGCGCGGACCCCCGCGGGCAATGCCCTGGTGCGCACCACCACCGCCGAAACGACCTTCCAGGCCGGCGTGAATGACAACATGTTGCCCTCCATGGCCACTGGCACGGTGAACTACCGAATCTTGCCGGGAGAAAGCGTGGGCGATGTGCTCGCCCATGTAC
>NZ_JAELTT010000069.1 GCF_016428975.1 Dyella sp. ASV21 | reverse complement strand
GAGGCCACTGATGCAGGCGATCATGGCCTGATGGCATCGCTTCGACTCGAAGCCATGCGTTGGCATAACGAGCCGAGCGACCGGCCATCTCGACCATCGGCGTTACGTTTTCACACAGCCTCGGTCGAAAGCAGACCTTTTCAAAATCATATCGGCAAGCGCCTCTCGCACGCATGGTCAGTACCAGTGGGTGTCCAGCGCCTACCGGACTCGATGTTCGACCTGACCAGAATCCGCACCCGACGCATGGCCGTGTTGCAGCCATCAGGCCATACCTGCGCGTGACGTGCGGCAAGCAGCGCATCGGTTTGGGCCGGGCAAGGCGGACATTCCCCATCGCCCCTTCGGATGCCTAGGCCCGCGCCTGGCGGCGACGGCTTGCTTGCTAATTTTACCCGGGTGTTATTGATTCGCCATTTATACCCGGGTATATTTCGCCGCAACACCGACCCGCTCCGGCGGCCCCGCACCTGGAATCCGTGACATGCCCGCATCCGCGCCCACCACCATCCGCTATCTCGAGCCCACTGAAGCCTCGGGGCGCGCCTTTGTCATGCGGCAACTGAGCGGACCGGTGGTCATGCTCAATCTGCTTCGCTTTCGTGCAATCGCGGACTACTCGGCCAGCCCGGCACTGGCGCCGTCCTCGCCTATCCGCGGCGCGGATGCCTTTCAGCGCTATATCGCGCATACGCTGCCCTTTTTGCGCGAGTCCGGTGGCGATATCGCTTTTCTTGGCGAGGGTGGCGCGTGGCTGATCGGTCCATCTGAGGAGCGCTGGGATATGGCCATGCTGATTCGCCATCGCGATGCCTCGACCTTCCTCGGCTTTGCGTCACACGCGGCGTATCTGGCGGGCATGGGCCACCGCATCGCCGCCATTGAGGACGCACGGCTGCTGCCCTTGTCCGAGGCTGTGTCGACGGGCGAGCAGCGGTTGCCGCCCTTGCTGGCCGAACAGCCAAGCACCGCACACCACGGCGAGCGCAGCGTTCGCCTGCTGGACCGTCATTGGGCGTGGCTCAAGGCGCAGCCCCGCAGCGCCAGCGCCAGTCTGCGTGCCATGGTGGAAGAAGCCAGCCGCGATGCACACGGCCGATATCGCGCGGCCCAGGCCAAGGAAGCCTGCTACCTGTATATGCGCGACATGGCGGGAGACCGGCCGCATTTCGAAGAAGCCGTGCGCGCCTTGTTCGCCGATGATCGCGCGACACTAGCGCAGCGGATGGCATCGTGGCCCGGCGAGGTGCAGGCGCAGATTCACCATCTGCTTGGTCCCTCCTGGCCCGAAGGCCGTCACGGAGTCGTCAGGTAATGGATCGCCATGCGCGCAAGGCACTCAAGCAAGCCTACAAGCTGACATTACCGCCCATGGGTATCTACGCGATCCGAAACCTGGCGTCCGGGCGCATGCTGATCGATCAAAGCCCTCACCTCACGGGCAGCCTCAATCGTCACCGCGCTGAACTCCGGCTCGGCACGCATCGAAACAAGGCGTTGATGGACGACTGGCACCGCCTGGGCGAAGCCGGCTTTGCGTTCGAGGTGATGCAGACCCTTGAACCACGCGCGGAGCCCGACTTCGACTATGCGGCGGAACTCGCGCAGATGCTGGGCGACTGGCGCCAGCGCGTGCCGCCTGGGACGGCGGCCTCCTATCTGTAACCGCTGACCGGCCTTGCGCATGCGGCGACGTGCGCGTGCGCCTGTATCAAGCGTTGCCCTACTATCGGGCGATGAATACACACCTTTCCGCACCTGCAAATAGCACCACCCGCGGCACGCTGGCCTGCGTCGGCCTGGGCATGACCCTGGGCTCGCACCTCACTCCGCTCGCGCGCAGTCATATCGAGCAGGCCGACGTGGTCTTTGCCGCGCTATCCACCAGCGCCAGCGAGATGTGGCTGCGCCGCATGAACCCGAACGTGCACAGCCTTCAGCCCTACTACGGGGAAGGCAAGTCGCGCCAGAAAACCTACCGCGAATGGGTCGACGTGATGCTGGCCGAAGTGCGCGCGGGCAAGCGCGTCTGCGGCGTGTTCTACGGACATCCCTGCATCTTTGCCTGGTCGCCGCGCACCGCTGTGAATGAAGCCCGCGCGGAAGGCTTCGTCGCGCACCTGGAGCCTGGCATTTCCGCCGAGGACTGCCTGTACGCCGACCTGGGCATCGACCCGGGCCGCTTCGGCTGCCAGCACTTTGAAGCCAGCCAGTTGCTGTTCTACGAGCGCCGCATCGATGCCACCGGCTATCTGGTGCTGTGGCAGGCCGCACTGGTCGGCGACTGGTCGCTGACGCGCTTTGAAACCGGCCCCGCCTACAAGCAGGTGCTGGTGGACGTGTTGAGCGCCGACTATCCGCTGGATCACGAGGTGATCGTCTACCGCGCCGCCACGCTGCCCATCGACAAGCCGCAGATCCGCCATGTGACCCTGCGTGACCTGCCCACCACCGCCATGACCGCAGAGGACACCCTGGTGCTGCCGCCCGCCACGGCATTGAAGCCCAATCAGGCGATCCGTCAGCGCTTGCGGATATTGGATGAGGCCCATTCCCTGGCATGAATCGGGCCACGCTATAGGGTCACGCCAAAGGAAGCAGCCTATCGGCCGACCTTGCCCGGGCAGCCCACTGCCCGAACTCCGCCAGGCGACGGCGCATATAGCTGTCGTCTTAGTGTCCTATAAGATCAATTACCGCTTAGTATCCCCGGGAGGATTGCATCCCTCGGGGTGCACGTAGTCAAAGGGAAACAGGGGGAAAACATGTCGAACACGATCGATTTGCTGGAAGCTATCGGCAAGGACGCTGCTCTGCGTCATGCCTCGGCCGAAGATCTGGGCAAGGTGCTTGAGCAGGCCAACGCCTCCGATGCGCTCAAGGCCGCCGTGCAGGCCGGTGATAGTTCACTGCTGGGGGCGGAGCTTGGCCACAAGCCCATGCGCGTGAACCACGACTCGCATACGGGCGGCCACGAGGGAGAAGAGCCCGATCACAAGGACGATCAGGACCATCCGCAGCAGCCGGCCAATCCTGTGCCGAGCGACGCTTCGCACGCCTGATAGGCCTCGCCGGCATGCTGCGCAGGTGGTGCCGGCATCTGCCATGGCCCGCTTTCGCGGCCATGGCGTTTTGCGCGCTCCTGTCACCCGCGCATGCGGCGACGCAGGAGCTCGACCTCGCGGCGCGGCTTGATCAGACCGAAAGCCTGCGCACCGCCGATCACTCGCGTTTCGCTCAGCAACTGCGGGAGTTGCGCGAGCATGCCGTAACGATGGCACCAGAGCTGTACTGGCGCCTGCGCTATCTGGAGGCCTGGGAAGCCTCTTTCCAGGCTGATTACAGCAACGCCGAGCCGCGCTTTCTGGATGTGATCGATCATTCGGGAAACCCCGCCCTGGTCACCAAGGCCACCGCCGTGCTGATGGGCGATATGGCCCGCAACAAGCGCTATGGCGAAGCCTTTGAGCTGGCCAATCGGCTGGTTGCCGAGCTGCCCCGAGCCCAGGATCGGCTTGCCCGCTTCATGGCCTTGTCCTACCTGTCGCAATTGCTGCGCTCGGCCGGTCAATACGATCTGGCCGCGCAGTACGCGCACGATATGGCGCAGGACCTCCCGACGAGCGAGACGTCCTGCAAGCCGATGACCATCTTGCTCACCGCTCTTTACGAGGGTCGCAAGATCGCCTCCGCCAGCCCGCAACTCCAGCAAGGCGTCGAGGCATGCGAGGCCGCGGGGGAATCGGTGTTCACCAACACCATCCTGCTCACCAAGGGCAGTCTTTACCTTGACGAGAATCAGCCGGAGAAAGCGCTGGCGCTGGTGCAGCGCATCCTGCCAAGCATTCTTGCCGGTCAGTACTACTCCAACACGCTGGCCGCGCACGCGGAAATGGCCGAGGCCTATTGGCAGCTGGGCGACGAAGCATCGGCGCGCAAGGAGGCCCTTGCCACCATCGCGCTCAGCGATCCCGACGATCTCAACGAAACGCTGCGTGACACGTATCTGCTGCTCTATCGGCTCGACAAGAAGCGCGGCGATGTCGTGTCCGCGCTGGCCCACCACGAGCACTACGTAGCGCAGGATGTGGGCTACCTCGACGACGTTCGCGCCCGCGCACTCGCCTATGCCGTGGCCCAGCAGCATGTGCTCGCGCAAAAACTCGAGACGGAAAAACTGAGTCGGCAGAACAATATCCTCCGGCTGCAGCGGGCACTAGACACCAAGGCGGTGGAAACCGGCCGCCTGTACATCGCGCTGTTGTTGGTGATCCTGGTCTCGGCGGTGTTCGGGCTGCTGCGCCTGAAACGCTCGCAGCTACGGTTCAAGAAGCTGTCCTCCATGGATGGCCTTACCGGCATCCTCAATCATCAGCACTTCATCGGCGCGGCGGATCGCGCCGTACGCCAACTGGAGAAAAAATCGGGCGCCGCCTGCCTGATCTTTATCGACCTGGATCACTTCAAGCAGGTCAACGACACGCATGGCCACGCCACCGGCGATGCCGTGCTGAGACGAACCGTCGCCATCTGCAAGCAACACTTGCGCCCCACCGATCTGTTTGGCCGACTCGGTGGCGAGGAGTTCGCCATCCTGCTGCTCGACTGCTCACGCGATCAGGGCCTGGTGGTAGCCAATCGCATCCGCCAAGCTATTGAGGCCACCAGCATCGAGCTCGACGAGGGCGCCGTCTCCTTCTCCGCCAGCGTGGGCCTGGCGGCTGCGCGCACGGCGGGCTACGACTTGCAGCGGCTATGCCGTGAGGCGGATGCCGCGCTCTACCGCGCCAAGCGCACGGGCCGCAACCGCGTCATGGCCGATATAGAGAACGATCACCTGCTCAAGGCCTGACACGTGAGGCCACAGCGGGCGCCCCGCCCCGGGCAAACGCCGGATGTGGCATGATTCCGCGAGTTTGCTCAAGGCTTTAGCTCGCCAGGTTCCCCTTGCACCGTCGCCCTACCCGCCGCCGTTTGTCCACCTGGCTGGCCCTGCTTGCCCTGGGGCTGCTGCTGGCTGCACCCACGGTGTCGCGCACGCTGGCAAGCGTGACGCCCCCACTCGACCTGGGCGCGTGGTGCACGGGGCACGGCCTGGATCGCGCACGCGGCGCCCCTGCACACCCCGCAGCAGACCACGCCTGCGGCTACTGCGCCCTGGCGAGCCAAAGTCCGGGCCTGGTCGGCAGCGTCCATGTGCAGGTCGCCCCGCTGCGCGCGGCCGCCATGGCGCACGCGGACGCGGCGCAGCGGGCGCCCTATGCCACCGGCCTGCCCCCCCATTCGCGCGGACCGCCCCAGGCCTGATCCAGCGCCCTTGCAGACAACGCATGCCGGCCTGGCCGACACACGTTCCGTCAGCGATACGCGCGCGGCGATTGGAGGCAGGCGAAGATGCGTTCTTCGATGCGTCAGCGCCTTGCCATTTATCCGCCAGGGCCGTGTGTGACCCGCGCGCGCATCATTCTTCTGCAGGCTTTGCACAGCGGTACAGGCTGAGGAAAGCCAACTGCAGGCATTCTTTGACGTTGTTGGATGAAAGGTTTACTCGTGCGTTTGTCGTCTTTGTTTGAATCGCGCCGCGCCAGCCGTTGCTGCCTGCTCGCCCTCGCACTGCTCCCTTGCCTGGCCCTCGCCGAGTCCACCACGTGGACGTCGACGTGGATGACCTCGCTGCAAGCAATTCCTCAGCGCGCGGCACTGCCGCCGCTGTACCAGGCGCCGGAGGTAAGTGGTCGCACCGTCCGCCAGATCGTCTATCCCACGCTCAGCGGTCAGGAAGTGCGCCTGCATGTAAGCAATCGCTATGCAAACACGCCACTCGATATCCAGCGGATGCGCATCGCGCCGGCCCAAAGCAGCGCAGCAGCCACCCGTGGTGCTGGCATGGCGGTGACCTTCGGTGGACAGGCGCAACTGCGCCTTCCGCCCGGGGGCGAGGCCGACAGCGACCCGGTCGCCTTGGCGGTAACCAGCCACCAACCGTACGCCATCAGCAGCCTGCTCGGCCCACAACAGCGCCTGCAGGCGTGGCATCGCGTGGCGAGCCAGGCAAGCTATATCTCCACGCCGGGCGATCACACCGACGACCGCGCGGCGGACGCATTCCGCGTGCGCTTTACCCAGTTTGCCTGGGTGACCTCGTTGGCGGTGCCACAAAGCCCCACCGGTGCGGTGCTTGCCATCGGCGACTCGATCACCGACGGCATGCGCTCCACCCCGGGCAGCAATCGCCGTTGGCCCGACGCGCTCTCGCGCCGGCTCGGCGGCGCCATGACCCAGCCACCGGCCGTGCTCAACGCGGGCATCAGCGGTAACCGCCTGCTGTCCGACTCGCCGTGTTATGGCGAGCGACTGGTCGCGCGCATCGAACACGAACTGGACAACCAGCCAGGCGTGCACACGGTGATCGCGCTCATCGGCATCAATGACATCAACTTCGCCGCCATGCCCGCGCACGGTGGCCTCGATTGCGATGAACCCCACACGGCCGTCAGCGCCGACAGCCTTATCGCCGGATACCGTCGTGTCATTGCGGCGGCGCATCGGCATCATGCACGGGTGCTGCTGGGCACGTTGACGCCGGCAGACCTGCCCGCTGCCCGGGAATCACTGCGCAGCGCGGTCAACCAGTGGATCCGCGGTAACCGCGAGGCCGACGGTTTCGTGGATTTCGACGCGGCACTGCGTGATCCTGCGCGCCCGGGCAGCCTGCGCAAGAACTACGACAGCGGCGACCACATTCACCCCAGCGATGCCGGGTACGCAGCCATGGCCGACGCCGTGCCGCTGTCCTTGCTCACGTCCAACACCCAGCAACGTACCGCGCATTGATCGGCGACGGCACGCACCCTTACCGCAGCACCAGGTTACGTACATGAAGCTCTCGTTAGTTGGCTCTTTCCTCGCCTCGCTCCGCCCACGCTCCTGGGGTGGCTTTTTCATCGCTGCGCTATTGACGCTGCCTGGCTTCGCCGTCGCGGCGGAGCGCGTGATCGTGCTGGATTCGGCCGAGGCCCAGCTGAGCCTGATCGACCCGGTGACGCGCAAGGTGGTCGACACGCTGCCTACCGGCAAGGAACCGCACCACTTGATGATCACGCCCGATCGCAGCTCGCTCATCGTGGCCAATTCCGTATCCAACAGCCTGATGTTCATCGACCCGCGCTCCGGTCAGTTGCAGCGTCGCCTGGAAGGCGTGGATGACCCGTATCAGCTCGGTTTCTCGCCGGACCATCGCTGGTTCGTCACGGCGGCGCTGCGCCTCAATCGCGTGGACATCTACCGCTATGACGGCCGCAACTTCACAGTGTCCAAGCGCATCCCGATCGGCAAGACGCCTAGCCATCTCAACTTCTCCTCCGACGGCAAGCTGGTGTTCGTCACCCTGCAGGACTCGGGCGAACTGGCCGCCATCGACCTGGCGACCCAGACCATCGCGTGGCGCATGCCGGTGGGCAATGCGCCGGCTGGCTTGTGGATGACGCCCAACGATCAGTACCTGCTGGTCGGCATGACCGGCGAGGACAATGTGGCCGTGGTGGACTGGCGCAAGCAGAAGGTGGTCAAGCGCATTCCTACCGGGCGCGGCGCGCACAACTTCCGCGGGCTCAACGACGGCAGTCACGTGGCCATCAGCAACCGCGTATCCAACACCATCAGCATCATCGATTATCAAACCCTCACCAAGACCCGCGACATCACCGGCCTGCTGCCCGGCCCGGACGATATGGAACTCACCGCCGACCGCCGCTTTCTGTGGGTCACTTTCCGCTTTGCGCGCCAGGTGGGCGTGATCGACATGAGTACCTACAAGCTGGTGGACACCATTCGCGTGGGTCGCTCGCCGCACGGCATCTACTTCGCCAATCGCGCGCCCCTGCTCGGCCCCAATCCGGATTGATCCACACCACCACTTGCGGACGCCGCATCGAACATGATCGACCTTATCAATACTCTCCAAGACGGCATCGCCCAGTTGCAAACCTGGCTTTACGTCGATGTTGCGCAACCGCTGCTGTTCGCGCTGGGCCTGATGGGCTACGACGAGGAAACCTATGATGCGCTCTACTGGGTCATCATCGGCATGCTGCAGATCGTGGTGATGTACGCCGTGCTGCGTCCACTGGAGGCGCTGCGCCCCATCGAGCCATGGCAGGATCGCAAGGCCACGCGCGTGGATATTCTCTACACCTGGATCGCCAAGCTGGGTGTATACAACATGCTGTTCTTCATGCTTTTGCAGCCCTGGTTCGATCGGCTGCAAAGCCTGATGGCGATCCACGGCATCCCCAACATCCAGTTGGATGGCTTTTGGCCGGGCCTGAGCGACCATCCGCTGGTGTCCTTTCTGATCTACCTGGTGGTGCTCGATGTTGCCGGCTACTGGTATCACCGCTGGCAGCATCGCTTTGGCGTGTGGTGGGAGTTGCACGCGGTGCACCACAGCCAGCGCCAGATGTCACTGTGGACCGACGACCGCAATCACGTGCTGGATACGGTGATCGAAGCGGGCTTCTTCGCCGCCCTTTCCTTGTTCATCGGCGTGGAGCCGGGCCAGTACGTGGTACTGGTGGCGGTGAGCAACGTGTTGCAGAGCGTGCAGCACGTCAACGCGCGCCTGCCCTTTGGGCCGGTGCTGGAGCGCCTGTTGGTGAGCCCCAGCTTTCATCGTCGCCACCACGCCATCGGCTACGGTCATGAGGGCACCCGCTACGGCTGCAACTTTGGCGTGCTGCTCCCTTGGTGGGACATGCTGTTTCGCACCGCCTCCTGGGATACCACACCGGAGCCCACCGGCATCCGCGATCAGCTCCCCGCCCCCGAAGGTCACCTGCGCGATTACGGTCGCGGCTGGTGGGCACAGCAGTTCCGCGCCATTCCGCGCATCGCCATGCGTATGCGCACCACACTCGGCGGCGCGCGCTGAGCTACGGCTCCGGCGCCCAGCGCCGGAGCATGCGCTTACCCTCCCTAACCCTCCCCCTGCATGCCGGGCACACGGGTCATCCGCGGATAGGTGTCCGCATTCGGAAACAGCGGAGCCGTCACGCTTCGCCGGGGCACCGGTGGATACGATCCTGGCGTGCAGGGCATCGATCAGGCTGGCCGGGAGAGGATGCGCGCCGGCCGGCATGGACGCCATGCGGTGATCCACGCCCCTATCGGTTTCCATGCGACAAGCGCCCTCAAGCTCCGGCGAAGAGCGGCCGAAAACGTGTATGGATTGGGCTTGCCTTGCGCTGAAATACTCTCGTATCGTCGAGCCAGTGTCTTAGGAGAAGGGGCGTCGTGCTGGGTTTTCTGGCCATCGCGTTTCTTGTTTGCCATGCCTTGGCTGTTTTGCTGTTCCCTCATCAGGCCCGGTTGCTCTCCTACCTCTTTCTGATCGCCGCCCCGCTGCTGGCCGGCCTTGCATGCATGCGACGCAGTCGTGGCGACTCGGCCGCCAGTGGATGGATAGCGCTGGCCTTGGGCATGTTGCTGTGGACCGTGGGCATGGCGTCAAACATGCTGATGGAGCTGATCCTGGTCCATGGCACGCCTACGCCGGGGGTGAGCATGTTCTGTTACGTGCTGTATGGCGTACCGCTGACGTATGCGATGGCGACACCGGCCAAGGAAGCATGGCCGGTGCGCATCATCGATGGATTGCTCGCCCTGTCCATCGGCTACCTGTTCTTCGTGCACACTTTTTCCTATGCCACGCTGAACAATGCCAGCGACGAAGGCGTGGCCCGCTTGCGCCTGATGTTCGACATCGAGAATGTGTTCATCGCGGTGTTCGCGCTGGTGCGCTGGGTGGCGACGTCCGATGGCGATCGCCGGGCCTTTTTCCGCACATTGAGCGCCTTCGCCGTCGCCTATCTGTTGACGGCGGGCTACATCAATCACTTTCAGGCGGACACCGACTACGGCAGCACGATCGACCTGGTCATCGATCTGCCGTTCGTGCTTCTGCTGGTACTGGCGATTCGCCCATCGCGTGGAAGTGACAACGTGGATGCCCCGCGCAAGCTCAGCCATATCGTGCGCGCCGGCAGTCCGCTGATGATGCCGGTGACGTTACTGATCGTCTCCGTGCTCATCCTGCGTACCCACCCCACCCTGTCGATGGCCGGCATGATTATCGCAATGCTCGGCTACGGGGTGCGCAGTGTGCTTACCCAGGTGCGTACCCTGGAAGAGCAGGATCAGCTCAATGAACTCTCCCGCATGGACCCCCTCACCGGCATTGCCAACCGCCGGCATTTCGATGAGACGCTCATCCGTGATTGGTCGCATGCGCGACGGCACGCCGAGGGCATGGCTTTGTTGCTGATCGACATCGATTACTTCAAGCCGCTCAACGATGGCTTCGGGCATCCGACCGGGGACGCCTATCTGCGCGGCGTGGCCACCGCGCTGACGGAGTGCGTGACGCGGGGCAGCGACCTGGTGGCGCGCTATGGCGGGGAGGAGTTTGCGGTACTGCTTCCCGCCACCACGATGGAGGGCGCGAAGATGCTGGGCGAGGCGATTCGCACGGCCGTCGCGCAACGACGACTGCCCATGCCGCCCCCTCATGAGTATCTGAGCGTGAGCGTGGGCGTCGGTTATGCGACGCCGCCTATCGGGCCGCAGCCCGATGCGCTGATCGCCGCCACCGACGCCGCGCTTTACGACGCCAAGCACGACGGGCGTAATCGGGTGCGATGCCGCCAGCTCTAACGCAATGCATCCCGGTGTGTCGAAATAATCCATATCGACACACCGATTCACTGCAATCGTCCCTACTTGCGGGCGCCGATGATCTCGCTCAGGTAATCGGGCGTGCCGTTGATCCGCACCAGGTGCGGATACTGCAGCCCCTCGTGATAATCCACCGCCACCGTGCGGAAGCCACCCTGGTATTGCAGCAACAGTTGAATGGGCGCCTTGCTGGTCTTGGCGGCGATGATGGCGCTCTTGAGCGTATCGGTGGAATAGGTTTGACCATTCACGGCGACCAGGGTGGCGCCGGTGGTCACCCCCGCCTTGAACGCCGGCCCGTTCCAGCGCACATCGTTCACCTGGCCCTTGTCGTTCATGGTCACGCCGATGGACCAGGCGAAGTTGTACAAGTGGCGCGAGGGCTGCGAACGGCTGTTGTACTGTTTTTCATAGGCGCTCTCCTGGTCGGTATAGACCAGCTTCCAACCGGTGGCCGCCAAGCCGTTCTGCAACGGCGGGTTGAGCGTATCGACGCGACTGCGCAGGAAGCCGGCCCAGTCGTACGGGGCGACGCCATTCAGCGCGGCCACCACGTCGTCGAAGGTATAGGTCTTGGTGACGTAGCTGCCGTTGTCCACGCCAAAGAACGCGCGCGCGAAATCATCCAGCGATTTACGATCCTTGGTCAGCTCGCGCAGCTTGCCGTCCACCTCCAGCCACATCATCTGGCCGGCGCTGTAGTACTCCTCACTCATCTGCCAGCTGCGGTAAGGCAGGCTGGAACGACGCGCCACGGTCGGATCGTTGGTGGTGTCCTCCAGCGTGCGCCACGCAAAGCCTTCGCGGTTGCGATCGTAGTTGGCGGCCACCATGGCAAGGGCATCGCGGAACTGCTGCGGCGTCCACATGCCGGCGCGCGCCGTGAGCACAAAGCCCCAGTACTGCGTCTGCCCCTCGTAGACCCACAGCAGGGAATCGCCCATCGGCACGTTGAAGTTGGGCGTCCACAGATCGGCCGGCCGGCGGAACTTGCCGTTCCAGGAGTGGACGTATTCGTGCGCCAGCAGGTCGCGATCCGGTGCGGCATCGCTCCACGCGGTGAAATAGTCCGTGCCCAGGCCATCCTCGCTGGACTGATGATGCTCGGTACCATTGCCGCCCAACTGGTCCGACAGCGAGAACAGGAAATCATAGTGATCGTAGTGATGCGAGCCGAACAGCTTGGTCGCCTGGGTCACCAGGTTGCGATGCACGCTTACCTGCTCGGGCGTCATTTCCAGGTACTTGGGTGCATCGGCGAACACGTCCATATGCACCGGCGCATCGCCGCCCGGGTTCAAGTCGACGCGCTTGAAGTACTGCCCCGCGTAGATCGGCGAGTCGATCAAGGTGTTGAGCGGCACCGGCTTGAAGGTGATGGTGTCACCAGACTGCACCGCGGTTTCCAACGCCGTGCCCAGCAGCCAGCCCTTGGGCAAGGTCACGCTGGGCGCATAGGTGATACCGCGCGAGTAATAGCCGGCTGGATAGAGCGTCACCTTGCTCCACTCCATGTCCATCATGGTGTCGGTGATCTCGAAGCCCTCGCTTTCGTTGCGGCCCGAGAGGTACTGGAACTCCGCCTCCAGCGTGGTCACGCCAGCGGGCACGTCCACATGAAAGGCGTAGACGTTGTACTTGTCGCGCTTCCACGCCAGCGGCTTGCCGTTGGCGCTGAGCATGAGGCCGGCAAGCATGTTGATCGGGCCGGTCGGCGAGTGGTCGCCGGGAATCCATTGCGGATAGAGCAGGGTCAAGGCACCGGCTTTGACCGGAATGCTCTCGCGTACGCGAAAGATGCCCTGCACCTTGTCGCTGGCATCCACGTGAAGCGCGATGGTGCCGGCGTACGGCGTGTCCTGCGGCGCCGGCACGTCGTCCTGTGCGATGGCCACGCCACCGGTAAGCGCCAACGCGACGGCCAAGGCAAGGCGTGAAAACCTGCGACGTGCGGCAACCGACAAGGCGAAGGGCGATACACGGGACATGGGCGGCTCCAACGAGCATGTGAAGGGTCCGGCAACTTAACATCACCCGAGCCGCCTCACGCCAGTGGAAAACGCGTCCCTAGTCGTGCAGCAGCGACTGCCAGTTGCGGGGAACCTTGCCCTGCGGCCCCGGTGTCGGCTGATCCAGGGGGTGGAACAACGGCGGCCGCAAAGCAGGCCCTTCGAACAGCGCGTCGGTGCGGTAGTCGTAGAACCAGCGTTCGTCCGGCTCGAAGTTGCTGATCACCGGATGCCCGGTGGCGTGAAAGTGCTTGCTGGCATGCTGGCTCGGCGAACTGTCGCAACAACCGATGTGCCCACACTCCGCGCAACGGCGCAGATGAAACCACCAGCCACCGGTTTTCAGGCATTCGACGCAGCCCGTGCCGCTGGGTTGCGCATCCAGGTTGATGCCGTTATCGCTGACGCTCATGCGTTGGCTCCTTGGTCATGCCATCGATACACGTGCCGTTCCTTGACCCCATCACGCGGGACCCGAGGTATCCAGCTTCCAGAAGAACACCGCAAGAAACACCACGGTAAGCACCGCTATCAGGACCATGCGGATCACGTGGTCTCCCGCCGGCGTGATCACGCGAGGTAACGTCCACATGGACAAGGCGTAGATCAGCGTGGCGAGCCACCCTTGCCAGGTCCGCGGCCCATAGCCAATGCCAAACCGCTTGCGACCAAACCAGTACTTTCCATCGCCCTTCATGCGCAGCGCTCTCGCTGGTGGGATTGGAGCGGAATTCTAAGCCTTGTGCACGCGATGGATGCACGCGGCGTCCAAGCCATGGCACCCGGGCCATGAAGCCGAGCAGCCTGCGGCGACGCGCGTCGATATGTCACAGCACGCCGGCCCTGCCCCGGGGAGCGGCTTCATGGCACCATTCCGCAAGTTCTTACTCTGGATGGGCATGGGTCGCGGACGCGTCCAACGCAGCGCAGTGGCATGGCTCGCCCTATGGGCGTTATGCCTGTTGCTGGTCGCACCCAGTGTGTCGCGCCTGCACATGGCGGCGGGCATGCCATCGGGCATGGGCGCCATGTGTGGCGACCACGGCCATGCACCGCCTTCCACCGACCCTCACCACGCCGATGCACTCGATGCGTGCGGCTATTGCGTACTCATCGGTCACTCACCGTTGCTGGGCGGCAGCATCGTCTTCACCGTCGCCGCCCTGCCCGGTGCGCCGATCAAGGCGTTCGACGATCATCAGGACGCGTCGCTAGCCGTGGCGCGCAAGCAGCCGGCGCGTGGCCCGCCCGCGCCGGCGCTGAGCACGCTCGCTTCACGCTGAGCCGTTCCGCTCAATCGCCCAACTTTCCCCTCCGGCACCCGCCGGCGTCGAACGTCTACGCGTAATCAACGCGTGGGAAGGCGTGCGTCGCCATGCCTGGAACCTGGCGCGCCGTCGCGCCGCTTCGTCACAACAAGACTCGCACATGATCACTCTCCCCATGCCCTCCACCGCCACGCGCGGCGCCCTCGCGTTCGCGGTGAGCCTTGCACTCAGCGCCCCGGCGTTCGCCGCCGACGACACCTCCCCCGCTTCCACCACGCTGACGCCGGTGGTGGTTACCGCCACTATGCAGGACAGCCCGCTCACCATCACCACCGACCCCAAGCAGCCGCGCCAGCCGGTACCGGCCAGCGACGGCGCCGATTTCCTCAAGAGCATTCCCGGCTTCTCCACCATCCGCAAAGGCGGCAGCAACGGCGACCCGCTGCTGCGCGGCATGAGCGGGTCGCGCCTCAACATCCTCATCGATGGCGGCCAGATCGCCGGCGGCTGCCCCTCGCGCATGGACCCGCCAACCGCATATATCGCACCGCAACTGTACGATCGCGTCACCATCATCAAGGGGCCGGAAACCGTACTGTACGGCCCTGGCAATTCCGCTGGCGTCGTCTTGTTCGATCGCGACTACGCGCGCTATACCCAAGCCACGGTGGAGGGTAGCGCCAGCACGCTGTTCGGCTCGGCCGGTCGCAATGACCAGAACCTGGATCTGCGCGCGGGCAACTCCGTCGGTTACCTGGGCTTGAGCGCCAACCACACGCATGCGCAGGACTACAAGGATGGCGACGGCAACCGCGTGCATTCGCGCTACGACCGCTGGAACGCCGACGCCACGCTGGGCTGGACGCCCAGCGACGACACACGCGTGGAGCTATCCGCAGGCAAAGGCAACGGGCAGGCCGCCTACGCTTTCAGCGGCATGGACGGCGCGCAGTTCCTTCGCGAGAGCGCCGCACTCAAGTGGACCCAGCAACACCTCACCACGCATTGGGAGAAGCTGGAGATGCAGGCGTATACCCAATACGCCGACCACGTGATGGACAACTACACGCTGCGCCTTCCCGACCCGCACAGCATGATGGCGATGGCCATGGCGGCGGACGTGGACCGCCGCACGTCGGGTGGCCGCGTGGTCGGCACGTGGCGCTGGGACGATGCCTTGGAAATCCAGGCCGGCGTGGATGGCTCCGCCAGCGTGCACACCGGCCGCATGGGTGGACCACCGGGCAGCATGATGGGCTACTACAAAGACCAGCCCCGTGTGCGCGATGCACGCCTGCAAGACATCGGCGCCTTCGGCGAGGCGCGCTGGGCCTTCGCCCCATCCCAGCGCCTTGTTTCCGGCGTGCGCGTGGATCGCGCACAGGCGCGCGGCTACACGCTGGATGCCAGCGAGGCCGGCATGGGCGCCATGAGCGGCATGGCGATGGGCAGCATGCCGGTAGCCGCCAACCGCAGCGACACACTGCCCGCCGGCTTCGTGCGCTACGAGCGCGACCTGCGCAGCCTGCCCGCCACGTTCTATGCGGGCATCGGCCACGTCGAGCGCTTCCCCGACTATTGGGAGCTGTTCGGCCAGCACGTGCAGGGCACGTTGGCAAGCTTTAATGCTCTACGGCCCGAGCGCACCACGCAGTTGGATATCGGCATGCACTATCGCACCGATCGCCTGAAGGCCTGGGTCTCGGCCTATGCCGGCGTCGTCAACGATTTCATCCTGATGCACTACCCGGTCCATGCCATGGACAGCGGCTCGGCCAGCAACGTGCAGGCGCGCATTGCAGGCGGTGAAGCCGGTGCGAGCTACGCCGTGACCGATCACTGGAAAGCTGATATCACGCTCTCCTACGCCTGGGGCGAGAACCGCACCGAGCATCGCCCGCTCCCACAGATGCCACCGCTGGATGCACGCCTGGGCCTGACCTACGAGGCCCCGCACTGGTCAGCCGGCGCGCTGTGGCGACTGGCGACGGCGCAGCATCGTGTCGCCAGGAACGAAGGCAACATCGTGGGGCAGGATCTTGGACCCAGCGCGGGCTTTGGCGTGTTCTCGCTCAACGCGGCCTATCGTCTCGATCCGCGCTTGACGCTGAGTACGGGCGTGGACAACGTGTTCAACAAGACCTACGCCGAACACGTCAATGCAGCCACGGTGGGCTTGACCGGTTACGTGAACACGCTGCGTGTGAACGAACCGGGCCGCACGCTGTGGATCAAGCTGGACACGACGTTCTAAGGCCACGCACGGCGATTCCGGGGCACCTCCCGCCCCGGAATCGCAGGAAATTCCGAGCATCTCCAAGCCACGCCTGCGACGTCGCGCACCGCTGGGCGCTCGGCCACGCATGCTACATTGAGGTCCTTGGCTCGCTCTTTACCAGTATCGATTCACGTGCCGCGACGCAGACCTCACCGACAACTCGTGACCTGGCTGGCTTGGCTGGCCATGGCGCTCATTGTCGTGGCGCCGGCCATCTCGCGCGTGATGCCGATGCCGGCGTCCATGCACGCCATGATGGGCAGCGATTGTCCGCAAGCCATGTCGATGGGCGACCATGCCCCGGCACCGGACCATCCATCGGACACGACCGATCGCTGCGGCTACTGCGTACTGCTGGAACAGCAATCACTGCTGTTGAGCGCGGGCGTGCCCACGCTGTGGCCGCAGCTTCCCACTCCGCTCGTGGCACCCCGCGTGGCGCTGCCACGCATGGATCGCACACCGCGACTCAGCGCCGATCCACGCGGACCACCGTCGCTCGCCTGACGCGCTTTACCTCCCCCTGCCATCGCCGCAGCCTGCGGCAAACGCGCGCTCGCGCGTTTTCTCAGGAACTGCGTTCGCACATGCGCAGCACTTTACGTGCGCGGACAACCACGTCCGACGCACCGTCGCGAGCCACCCGTCCATGCCTATCTCCACGTTGTTTATTCCGCGTCGCCTCACTCATCGCCCGCCCTCATGGCGCAAGGCACGCAGCGCCGCCATCGCCCTGCTTGCCCTTGGACCGCTGCCGCAGTTAGCCCATGCCTGCGCCACCTGCGGCTGCACGCTCAGCACCGATGCCGCCACGGGCTACTCAACCGCCAGCGGCTGGCGCATCAACATCGACTACACCTATATCGACCAGGATCAATTGCGCCACGGCAGCAGCAGCGCGGGGCCGGCGCAGGTGGTGAACCAGCCGTCCGACCCTTCGCTGGGCGGCGGGGAGATCGAAAAGCAGACCATCAATCGCTATATCAACCTGGGCGCCAGCTACCGCTTCAACGCCGATTGGGGCGTGAGTTTCGTCGTGCCGTATGTGATACGCGACCACGACACCTATGGCACGCAACTGGCGCCCTACACACCGAGCGAGACCTCGCCCGACCAGATCAGCAACGCGCACGTGGCCGGCGTTGGTGATGTGAAGGTCATCGGCAGCTATCAGGGCTTTCTGCCGCAGCACAACCTGGGCATCCAGTTCGGCATCAAGCTGCCAACCGGTCACTACGGCGGCCAGACCGACGACGGCAGCTTCGTGGGGCAGCCCACCACGTTCCGCTCAGGTCCGGGCCTGGGCCAGTCGCTGGACAGCAGCCTGCAAGCCGGCACCGGTAGCACCGACCTGATCGTGGGCGCGTACTACTTCCAGCCAATCAGCCAGAACTTCGATATGTTCGCCAATGGACAATTCCAGGCCGCCGTCAGCGAACGCATGGACCAGCCCGGTGCCAATTTCCGCCCCGGCAATCTGGCCTCCGCCAGCCTGGGTTTGCGCTATGAAGCCCACGCCAACTGGGTACCGCAGTTGCAGCTTAATCTGTTCCATCGCAGCGCCGACCAGGGCGCATTCGCCGATACGCCCGATACCGCAGGCACGGTGGCTTACCTGAGCCCCGGCATCAGCACCAGCCTCACCTCCAATCTGCAGATGTACGCCTTTGTGCAGGTGCCGGTGTATAGCCACCTGGAGGGATATCAGTTGTTCCCGCACTGGACCGGCAC
Source organism: Dyella sp. ASV21 (assembly GCF_016428975.1). Lineage (GTDB taxonomy): Bacteria > Pseudomonadota > Gammaproteobacteria > Xanthomonadales > Rhodanobacteraceae > Dyella. Next base: position 2,985 of record NZ_JAELTT010000069.1, on the reverse strand, counting down.
CGTGGGCATCAGCATGAAGCTGTAGGACGCGCATCGCCGCCAAGGGTGGCGACACGCTGGGTATCACCGTTGGAGACATGGGTTTTGATGTATCGCCTGCCACGCTTTGTTTGCTTCGCACTCGCTGCCGCGCTATGCGCGGCAACGGCTTGCCCCGCGCTTGCCAACGATTTGCAGGTGGGCAAGCCTGCGCCGCCCATCGCCCTGCAAACGCTGGACGGCCACCGCATCACCCTGGCGCAGTTGCGCGGCAAAACGGTAATCCTGACCTTCTGGGCGACGTGGTGTGCGCCATGCCAGGAGGAATTGCCGCTGCTCTCCAACTACGCCGATGCGCATCGCGACGACGGCCTCGTCGTACTGGGCATCAGTCTCGATACGCCGGACACGCTGGCCCAAGTGCAGCGCACCGCCAAAGCGCTGAGCTTTCCCGTCGGCCTTCTCGGCGATCCGCATGTACCCGGCTACGGGCGCATATGGCGCCTTCCGGTCACCTTCGTGATCGACCGCGATGGCCGGCTCGTCCATGACGGCTGGAAGGACAAGCAACCGGAATTTACCCGTGAGCGGCTGGACCAGGTGGTCACGCCACTGCTGCAGGCGCCGCCGCCGACAGCAACGCCTCAGCGATAGCGCAAGGCATCCAGCAGCAATGAAAACGCCGGCGAATGCTGGCGGCGACTGGGGTAGTAAAGGTGATAGCCGGGGAACGGCGGGCACCAGTCCGATAGCAGGCGCTTCAAGCGGCGCGCGGTGATGTCGGCCTTGACCATATCCTCCGGCAGGTAAGCCAGCCCGAAACCATCCAACGCAGCCTCGCGAATCTGCCGGATATTGTTGAAGGCCAGGCGCCCTTCCACGCGCACGTTCAACGCGTGGCCGTCGCGCTCGAATTCCCACGCGTACAACCCGCCATGGGTGAGGAAACGGATGTTGATGCAATCGTGCCGGGTAAGGTCGCGCGGCGTCCGCACGGCCGGCCGCCCTGCCAGATAGTTGGGCGCGCCGACCACGGCCATGCGCATCGGCGGGCCAATGGGCACCGCTACCATGTCCTTGGCGACCTGTTCGCCCAGTCGGATACCCGCATCGAAGCGTTCCGCCACGATGTCGGTGAGCGACGAATCGGTGATCACCTCCACCCGGATATCCGGGTACGTCGGCAGCAGCTTGCGCAGCGCCGGCCACAACACGCGGGTCGCCGCGTGCTCGCCCGTGGTGATGCGCAGCGTGCCGCTGGGTTTGTCGCGCAACTCGCTCAAGGCCGCCACGGCGGCATCGATGTCTTCGAAGTTGGGCGACAGTTCGCGGACGAGTCGTTCACCCGCCTCGGTGGGTGCCACATGGCGCGTGGTGCGCGTGAGCAGGCGCAAACCCAGTCGGGCCTCCAGTCCGCGCATGGTGTGACTGAGCGCCGATTGCGATACCCCCAACTGGGCCGCCGCGCGAGTAAAGCTGCGCTCCCGCGCCACGGCCAGAAAGGCGAGCAAGTCGTTGTAGTTCTCGCGAGGCATGCGTGACCCTCCAACTCATGAATTTAAATCATAAAAGCATTCGCATTACGGCGTCTAATCAAGACAAAGCCGGAGCCTCACACTAAGCGTGATTCCTCTTCAACGGAGCATGCTCATGCAATCACGCACTCTCGGCCGCAACGGCCTCACGGTCTCGGCGCTTGGCCTGGGCTGCATGGGTCTCAACTACGGCTACGGGCCCGGCGTGGACAAGGCCCAGGCCATCCAGCTCATCCGCGATGCGGTGGACGCGGGCGTCACCTTCTTCGACACCGCCGAAGCCTACGGCCCGTTCACCAACGAGGAACTGGTCGGCCAAGCGCTCGCGCCGGTGCGCGACCAAGTGGTGATCGCCACCAAGTTCGGCTTCAAGGATGGCTTGGTGCAGCAGGGCATGGACAGTCGGCCCGAACGCATACGCGCCGTCGCGGAATCCGCGCTCAAGCGCTTGCGCACCGATCGCATCGACCTGTTCTACCAGCACCGGGTCGACCCGCAGGTGCCCATGGAGGACGTTGCCGGCGCCGTACGCGACCTCGTTGCCGAGGGCAAGGTGAAGCATTTCGGGCTCTCCGAAGCGGGCGTGGTGTCGATCCGGCGAGCGCACGCGGTGCAGCCGGTGACCGCGCTGCAAAGCGAATACTCGTTGTGGTGGCGCGAACCGGAGCGCGAGGTGTTGCCGACCTGCGAGGAGCTGGGTATCGGCTTTGTACCGTTCAGCCCGCTGGGCAAAGGCTTTCTCACCGGCAAGATCGACGCCAGCACGCGCTTTGACCCGGATGACTTCCGCTCCATCGTGCCGCGCTTCACGGCCGAGGCACGCCAGGCGAACCAAGCCCTGGTGGAACTACTGGAGCGCATCGCCGCCACGCGACAGGCGACACCCGCACAGATCGCCTTGGCCTGGCTGCTCGCCCAGAAGCCGTGGATCGTACCCATTCCCGGCACCACCAAACGCACCCGGCTGCTGGAAAACATGGGCGCCGCCGCTATCGCGCTTCAGGCCGATGAACTGCAACGCATCGACGATGCCTTGGCGCACATCCAGGTACACGGGGAGCGTTATCCCCCGCATCTGGCAGCACGCGCCGGCAAGTAACGCCCTCTCCCGCCAAAGGTTTCATCATGTCGCCAACCGATAACCCCATGGCCGCCCAGCCGTCGCTGCTTGGCGCACAGCACGCCACCGACCCGGAGCTCGCTACGCTGTTCCAGCACTGGGTGTTGGATGAAGTCAATGCCGCCGCACCAATGGACGCGCGACTGCGCTGGATGGTGCAGCTTGCCGCCCTGATCGCCTGCCAGGCCGAGGATGCCTATGGCGTACACCTGGAGCAGGCGCTCGCTGCACAACTGAGCGCGGTGGAAGCCCGCGAGGTGCTGTACCAGAGCGTGCCTTATGTAGGCATGGGCAAGGTCTTCGGCTTCCTGCGCATTACCCGCGAGGTGTTCCAGCGTCACGGCGCGCCGT
>NZ_JAELTT010000068.1 GCF_016428975.1 Dyella sp. ASV21 | reverse complement strand
GTGCAGTGATGAAGCCAAAGATCGCTAGTGCGCTGATTCCGAGGCCAAAAAAGAGCTGGTGCTCATGGCGCATCGGGATATTGCGAACCCAATTGCCCATCCAGGACGTCAGGGCCGAATGATCGGCGATGAAATAGCTGCCAATGCGCGGCAGCATGGAGCGGATTTCGTCCGGACTGCGGCTAACGTGGTACTCGCGAGCCACGGAATGATACTTGGCCAGCATCAGAAGCAGCCCCACCCACAAGGTGGCAGCGACGGCCCAAAGTAGAACATTTCGAGCCGTGCCTACACGCGGCGGGATCGTCTCTGTCACTGTCGGGACGAATCGCGATCGCTCAAAAAAGCTAGCCACACCAATCGCGCATAGGAGCATCACCAAGAACAGGCCGAGATAAATCGAGCAGAAGAACTGCACGGCCACCCAGATGCACAGTTGCGGCAGACGCTTCAGGTTGCGCGCTTCAAGCGATCGCCACAATTCAAGTAACGCAAGTGGAATAGCAAAGCGATAGACGAGTTGTGCATGGCCCTCCTGCGCAAGTGCGGGGAGCGCAAAGGTGAATGCAAATGCCGCTGCAGCAGCGGCCAGCCCCCGGAAACCCAGCCGGTTCAAGGCATAAGCGCTCGAGAAGTAAGTCAGCAGCGCACCGATACAAAACCATGCGTTAAAAGCCGCTTCGCGCGAAAGGTGTGCCAAGCGCGCAATGGCGTAGAACACGACCGAGCCAAAGTGGTTGTCGCTGAATGCCAGGGTGTCGGGGTAGGGGAAGAAGAACTGCGGCGACCAGAGATCTGGCGTCTTGCCCGTTAGCCATTGATACACGTGCTCGAGAACGATGCTGTTAAAGCGAGCGTCGCCGAGGTCGCCAGGTACCGAGGTGAAGTAATGTGTCGCCTTGCACAGGTATCCGAACACTCCCAGTGCCGCAAATAGAGCGAGGAGCCATCGCCCGGCCTGGCGGTGCGCATCGATGGTGTATGAGTGCTTCATAGACTGAATTCCATTAAATCCGGCCGATTGCTGCGTGTGCAATGTGGCATCGTAACCAGGAGGCTCTAAATTGAGCACCGGCATGGTGAGCCGTTGTGCTCAGGTGCGCATCACAACAACATGTCGGGACAGATAGAGGGGCTCCTTCTATAGTGTCCCGCTAGGTGGACTTTGGGCGGCTAGTCGCTCCAGTGGCGGTGAATGTCCTGAGGTGTCTTTGTTCGCACACACCGATAGCGTGATGTAGAGACGATACGACGGGGCATTTCCCAAGCTTTGTCACTACTTCTCGATGTCAGACGCAAGCCGGCCCGCAACTATTTCACGGCAAAAAGCCGTTATTTACATTGGTAATCGACGGCAGTTGAGCTGTGGCGGAAAGGATCGGTCAGCGTATCGGTGTATTGCCCCATTAACAGTCGGTGCTTCGGAAGCAGATTGTTGCGGAAAAATCTGCTGATATGGGCGAGGCGACGCCCCTTGTCGGTCAATAGTACGCACCCGTTGTCGATGGCAATCGTTCCCGATTCAAGCTGCTCGGTGAGACGGACCTCCACTAGATGGTGCTCCTTCACGTACTCCTTGGTGAATACATCCTCGAAAGCGCTCTCACGAATACCTCCGCCGCGCTGATCCAGCTTTTCCAAGATGTAGAAGGAGAGTGAGCGATCCAGCACCGTTGGTACAGAAATCGCAAAGCCATAACCGAGAAGCAACCAAATCACGAGCAGCTGTGCTTTTTCGATGCCACCAAGTACGCGAAACCATGGCAGCAAGCACAGCAAGCTGCCTATGAGAACAGTAGCCAGTACTCCGTCAAAAATCGCACTGTAGAAAACTACGTTCACGCGAAAGTAGAGCGAATGCACGACGTATATCGCCAGCATCGACACGACGAACATAGCCGTTGCCGCGACGATGCGGGTCAGTTTTGCTGTTTGAATACCCAATGTTTTCCTCCGAAATAACTACACACCATTTGCAGGAAGGTGCCAATGAGAAAACCTAGCCGATAATCCAGCTTGGCCCAGTCGGTCCATACAAACAGCACCGCTGCCTGCATCAGCGCCAGCACCGCATAGAGCACCCAGAAACGTGCCAACTGATGCCACACCGATTCGGTAGTACCCGGGAAAACGAAATGTCTGCTTCCCAGGAAGGATGCCGTGATGCCAAACACGGCGGCGATGAAGTTCGACACGCCTGCCGATGGCACGTGGAGTATATGAATGCAGGCACTGAGTACCCCGTAGCTGACACAAGTCGCAGCCAGTCCGTTGATGAGGTACCGGACCGGCTGGTACTTCAAGAGCCTACGCATGCTCGGGAGTTTCAGCGGTGGAAAGCACCTTATCGACCAGTTGGCGATAGTCGAGTGGGAGTACCGTGGAGCTACGAGTGATACCCGTTAGCATGAGGGTCATCAGCGTAATCGCGCCGGTCTGCAAGAACACCAGCAGCAACAAGCCGAGTGCCACCGAGAACCAGCCCGGGGTGGTATAGCCGACGGCCTTGAGTATCACCGCGGCGGAGCTGCCAATGAGCGACAGTACGGCAACGAGGGCGCAGGCAATGCCCACGCGCACCAGCACATCTTCAGCGAAAATCATCAGACCCTTGAAACCATGCAGCGCAAGGCCGACAAAGTTCATCTTGCTCTTGCCAGCGTAGCGCGGACCCCGATCCAGTGAGCAAGTGCGCCAGCGCAAGCGCGATACCAACACCGTTCCCGCCACATGAGTGGCCAACTCGCCCATGGCGGCGAGACGGCGTACGCCGGTCTCGTTCATTGCCATGAAATTGCCGAAGCTGATCTTGCGGCCCGTGAGGAGGCTGAACAACCCTTTGTAGACCGCGTAGAACGCTTTGAAGCGGAATGTCTCCACGCGGCTCTTGCGCTGTGCTACCACGACGTCGACGTCGTGGCTGTCCAAGTCGTCGAGGAGGGCTGCGATGGTTTGCGGTAGATCTTCGCCGTCAGAGTCCATGATGACGAGCCGATCGATGCTGCGGAAATGGTCCGCCACATAAGCGATGCCCGTCGCGATTGCCCGCTGGTGACCTACGTTGCGCTTCAGCCGGATCACCTCACCCTGTACACCCGCAGCTTGCAGGCCGGCCAACGAGACGGGCTGCTTCACCGAGCCGTCGTCAACGGCCACTATGTGAATTTCCTTGCCACAGGCTTTGGCCAGCTCCGAAAAGAGAATGGTCGAAGCCTCGGTATCCTCAAATACCGGCGTCACTACGATCAACCTAGGGTGATTCATGGTTGATCAGACTCCAAGGCGATGGCGGAAATACGCCACGGTTTCCTTCAGGCCGTCGTCCAGCGACACCTTCGGACTCCAGTCCAGCTTCGTCTTGGCCTGAGTGATATCGGGCTGACGCTGCTTGGGATCGTCACTGGGAAGCGGCATGTGCGTGATCTTGGACTTGCCGCCCACCAGCGCAATGACCTTTTCAGCCAGTTCCAACATGGTGAACTCGCCCGGATTGCCTATATTGATCGGGCCGGTGATGTCCGCGGCGCTGTCCATCAGGCGGCGCATACCCTCGATAAGGTCGTCCACATAGCAGAAGCTGCGAGTCTGGGTGCCATCGCCATAGATAGTGATGGGCTCACCCTTGAGCGCTTGCACAATGAAATTGCTCACTACGCGGCCGTCATTCGGATGCATACGCGGTCCGTACGTATTGAAGATACGCATGACCTTGATTTCCAGCTGGTGCTGGCGCCAGTAGTCGAAGAACAGCGTTTCCGCACAGCGCTTGCCTTCGTCGTAGCAGCTGCGGATGCCCACAGGATTGGTGCGGCCCCAATACGATTCAGGCTGAGGATGCACTTCCGGATCACCGTAGACCTCCGAGGTCGACGCCTGCAGGATGCGTGCACCGGTTCGCTTAGCAAGGCCGAGCATGTTGATCGCGCCGTGCACGCTCGTTTTGGTGGTCTGGACCGGGTCGTGCTGGTAGTGCACCGGGGAGGCAGGGCAGGCGAGATTGTAGATCTGCTTCACCTCGACGTAGAGCGGGAAGGTTACGTCATGACGCATCAACTCGAAGGAGGGATGTCCAATCAGGTGCCGGATATTGTCCTTGGAGCCAGTGAAGAAATTATCGGCGCAAAGGACGTCATGTCCGGCTTCTATGAGGCGGTCGCACAAGTGGGAACCAAGAAACCCAGCGCCGCCGGTTACTAAAATCTGGCTCAATTTGTTCTCCATACATTTGAGTCGAAAGTTACAGCTGGGCGCTGCTCGCTTGTAAGCAGAAGCGAGCCATTTGCCCAACGATGACTGGTCATCCCAGCCGCCTGGGAGCGCAACATGTTACTTAACTCTAGGCGCACTTGCATGGATTCTCGATTGACCGGGGGAACTCCAGCTGGCTTTCAAGTATCGGCTCTTGGTGCATTTCACAAGGAGGCCCGCCCCTCAAGTGCGGATCGAGATTTGACGCCTGGGGCCGTCTTCTGGGTGTAGGAGCTTGGGGTGCTATGTGAAATTTGTTGCCACGGTCGCTGTTGCCCGTCAATAATTGCGAAAAGGGAGCGCAATTGACATTTATGGAAGATAGTCCGATGGGGAAGGTTGCACGGCGGGCGTCGATCCGGGTCGGGACTGATCTTCCCACCCGAGAAGGTGTTCGATACTTCTTCGAAGTACTTCCGTTCATGGTGATGGCCGTGCTGATGGCCGTGCTTTCGTGCTGTTACATCTACTCGCGACAGCTCAATGGGCCGCCTATTCGTTCGGATGGCTTCGGGTATTACGCTTACTTGCCGTCGGTGGTGATTGATCACAATCTCCAGTTCACGCCTGCCCTGAACAACATGGCTCCGGGGGCCACTGCATACAACTACGGCATTGCTAGGCCGCTCGGCGGTACCGGCTATTTCAATAAGTATGCAGTTGGAACCGCAATACTTCAGAGCCCTTTTTTTGTGGGCGCTCATCTAGCTGCGCGCCAGAGCGGGCAACCCGCGACAGGATATTCGACCTACTATCAGTGGGCCAACATGTTGTCAGCGTACGTGTATATGTGCGTTGGAATCTATTTTCTGTATGCGTCGCTGCGTTCTATGCATTCGCCCGCGACGTCATTGATTACGGTTGTGCTCACAGTATTGGGTACCAATGTCTTCCACTACGCGACTTATGACGCGTCGTTCAGCCATATCTATCAGTTCGCGCTCACATCCCTTCTGCTGTATCTGTTGCTCAACATTCGCAGTAATGAAGGTCGCATATCGATAGGGCAGTTAGTGGCGATAGGGGTGGTAACGGGCTTTATTGTTCTTACCAGGATGACTAACGCCATCTTCGCGATGCTGCCAGCGGCCATATTCTTCGAGCGCTGGTGGAAAGACCGCGATTTGCGGGCATTGATGCGCTCGGGCTTTGTTGTAGGGCTTGCGGCGCTGGCTGCTCTTTCACCGCAGTTGCTTTACTGGAAGGTGTCGACTGGTCACTGGCTGGTAAATGCCTATGCCGTAGTTGGTGAGGACGCTAGCTTTCACTGGGCGCATCCAGAGCTGATCAACTTCTTATTTAGCGTAAGAAAGGGAGCCTTTCTCTGGACGCCAGCGTTGGTGGCTGCGTTCATTGGCCTCCCGCTATTGATTCGACGTACGGGTTGGCTTGGGTATGCGATGGCGCTGCTCGTGTGCGTGCATGTCTACGTCTGTGCAAGCTGGTATTGTTGGCCTTTCGGCGGTAGCTACGGTAGTCGGCCAATGGTGGATGTAATGTCCATCATGGCGCTGGGCTTGGCCATGGTCATTGCGGCTCTTATAAGACGGCGATACGTATTAGTGCTGGCGGTTTCAGCTTCCATACTGATGGCACTTAATTTAACGATGATGTATGCCTACTGGCGGCAATTTGTGCCCTTCGACGGAACGACCATAGGTAACTTGTTACAGCTTCCGCATCTTATTTTGAACAGCCAGTTGTAATCGCAAGGCAGCATGTGGCGAGCCGTCGAAAGTGGCGGCTTGCATTATTGTTCAACTTTTGGTGGTAAGGACGTTTGGCCCGGAGCGGGATTACGTGCTCCGGGCTTAATTCGTCAGCTGATCGCCTGTTCCAGCTCTGGAATAAGCTTGAACAAATCGCCCACCAAGCCGATATCGGCAATCTCGAAGATTGGCGCCTCGCCGTCCTTATTGATCGCCACGATGGTACCGGCGTCCTTGATGCCGGTCAGGTGCTGGATGGCACCGGAGATGCCGATGGCCATGTACAGTTCCGGGGCGATGATCTTGCCGGTCTGGCCTACCTGCAGATCGCTCGGCACATAGCCGGCATCCACGGCGGCGCGCGAGGCGCCCACGGCGGCGCCGATCTTGTCGGCGAACTTGTAGATGATGTCGAAGTTTTCCTTCGAGCCCACGCCACGGCCACCGGAAACCACTTTGCTGGCGCTCTGCAGGTCCGGGCGATCGCTCTTGCCCGACTGCAGTTCCACGAAACGGGTATGCGAGGGCAGGGCGACATCCAGGGTCAGTGCCTCGATCGGAGCGCTGTTGGCGCTCGTCGTGGCGGCCGGCCAGGACGCGGTGCGGATGGTGGCCACCAGCGTGGCGGTCGGGTCGGCTTCGACGGTGATGATGGCGTTGCCGGCGTAGATCGGGCGCTTGAAAGTGTGGGCGCCTTCCACGCTCATCACATCGCTGACCTGGGCTACGCCAAGCAGCGCGGCCACGCGCGGCAGCACGTCCTTGCCAAAGGTGGTGGACGGTGCAAGAACGTGGCTATAGCCAGCAGCGGCCTTGGCGATCTGCGGGGCAAGTACGGCGGCCAGCGGATGGGCGTTCTCGGCGCGGGCCACGGTGAGCACGCGGCTGACGCCTTCGATCTTGGCCGCATCAGCGGCGATGGCATCGACGCTATCGGCCAGCACCAGCACGTCGATGGCTTCGGGTTTGACGGCTGCGGCGGCGCTCACAGCGCGCGCGGTGGAGGGGTTCAGCTTGCCGCCGAGATGTTCGGCGATGACGAGGATCTTGCTCATGGGTGTTCCCTCAAACGTGGGACAGGGAGGCTTTTATTAAAAAGTCTGGCCGTGAATGGCCGGGGTTTGATCACGGATGATCACAAAAGCCCCTTCTGTTTCAGCGCCGCGACCAGTTCGGCCGCATCCTTCACCATCACCCCCTTGCTGCGCTTGGCCGGCGCCGCGTAGTGGGTGGTCTTGAGGTGGTCGTTGGCTTCCACGCCTAGCGAGCCCAATTCGATGGTGTCGATGGGCTTGGACTTCGCCTTCATGATGTCGGGCAGCTTGATGAAGCGCGGCTCGTTAAGGCGCAGGTCGGTGGTGATCACGGCCGGGAGTTCGGCATCGATCACTTCCAGGCCGGCGTCCACTTCGCGGGTCACGGTGGCTTTGCCGTCGGCAATCTCTACTTTGCTGGCGAAGGTCGCCTGCGGACGGTCCCAAAGGGCGGCGAGCATCTGGCCGGTCTGGTTGGCGTCGTCGTCGATGGCTTGCTTGCCCAGGATCACCAGACCCGGCTGTTCCTTGTCGATCAGCTTCTGGAACACGCGGGCGGCGGTCAGCGGCTGCACGGCGTCGGTGGTGACCACGTGGATGGCGCGATTGGCGCCCATGGCAAGGCCGTTGCGCAGGTGGGCGGTGAGGTCGGCCGGGCCGATGCCTACCAGCACGACTTCTTCAGCCACGCCCTTTTCACGCAAGCGCAGGGCTTCTTCCAGTGCAATGTCGTCAAACGGATTGGCGGAGAGCTTCACGCCGTCCGTTACCACGCCCGTGCCATCTGGCTTTACCTGGATGCGGACGTTGTAGTCCACGACACGCTTGTAGCCTACAAGAATCTTCATGTGCGGGTCCTTGGGAGGTTCATTCCACCGAAGTGGAGGCAGCAAAAGTCTGATTATGCATTCTAGCCCGAGTCAAACGATCGTTTGAACCCGGTCAGGTTGATTCGGGGGACGCCAAGATGCCGTTTGCCAGCGCCTGAGCGCTTTGTGCCCAGGTCGGCCAGTCGCGCTCGGGGCCGGGCGCCAGCGGGGCGTTCAGCCACGTAGCCAACACCTCGGCGAGCACGACGGGGTCCGTGGCTCGGAAGTAGTGAGGGTAGTCCCCCATGATTTCGCGAAACACCGGGAGATCTCGAGCGATGATGGGCAGGCGCCGATGCGCCGCTTCTATCAGGGGTAGACCGAAGCCCTCGCCCAGCGACGGGGCCAGCAGGGCCGACGCTCTACCATAGATGGTTTCCAGCACCGAATCGTCGACATCATTCAGCCAGAAAAGACGCTGATTCTTCTCCGTGTGCTTTTCCAGGCGTCGGACCAGTTCCTCTACCAGCCAGCCATGGTGCCCCACGATGATGAGATTGACGTCCTGTCCCCAGGCCCACAGCCGCTCCAATGCATCGAGTGCCTGTGTATGGGCCTTGCGCGGCTCAAGCGTGCCTACCATCAGTAGCGAGGGGCGCGCCGCCATGGCTTGTGCCAGGGCCGCGGGCAGTTCGGTGGCTTGAGTTTGATTCACGGTGATTTCCACGCCGAGGTGGAAGTTTCGAACCCTGGGTGGCTGCCCAAACTGGAATGTCATGTGGGCGCCAGCCAGCCAGTTCCTCAGGTCGACCGCCGTTGCCTGGGATACGCAGTGGAACTCGTCCGCCACACCGGATGCGCGCTGCAGCCAGTTCAGGAAGAGCTCGCGGGAAAACGGATGAAACGCCTGTGGCAGGGAAAGGGGCAGCAGGTCGTGCACGACGAAATGCATGCCGACGCCATGGCGATGCCACTCCCGGAGCAAGGGTTCAGTGGCGGTCATTGTCTCAGCCGCCCAATCGAGTCCTACATAGGTATCGCCGGCAGCGGGTGAGACAAAGTCATCATTCAACTGGGCGGGGTCGAGTTCCAGCAGGCCAAGGGCGTAGCGACGGGCAAAGCGATAGTGGCCGTCGACAAAGGCAATCGGTTCGATGCGTATGCCCTGGGGCGGATATTGCAGCCATTGTCTGAGAATGGATCGGACGACCCGATGCACGCCAGTCCCAATGTCGTGACGAGCGATCTGCGACACGTCGACCAGCCATCGGCCGGGGCTGGTAGGCGTCCGGGCCGCGACGATGGCATCGCTAAGGGCGGCCTGCTCGTCGTCGCTGAGGTGCCGGGCTGGACCCGCTGCCAGGGCATGGAGTAGACGGGTTTCCATAGCCGCAGGCCCCTTTTGCCGCCATGCCTCCAGGGTGACGCAGAAGCGCTCCATGTGGGAGGCGGGGGACAGCGAGACCCATGGAATCGATGGTGCAATAGCGGCGTTGGGCAATGGGCGATCAATGCCCATGACCACACCCATGCATCCTTCACTCAGTTGGTAACGGAGGGGAGAGCTGCCGTCCTTGCAATAGGCATAGCCGCCGCTGCGGTAGCGAGCTTCGCAGCTGTCCGTGGCTTCGCCGGCCTCATTCAGGGCACCTTGCTCAATAACCAGTACGCCAGGCCAATCGCGCATCCACGGCGGCACGCGCCATGCGGTCTCGGGGGAGGCGACGTATACAACGAGATCGGCTGCATCGAGTTGCTGGCGCAGCGCGCCATCCAGTTGGCCGGAATCTCGCGGTAGTTCAGCTAGGTCCAGCGCATACCGTTTCGCGAGTTCATTTATCCATGCCGGTGGCACCGTGGCGTACAAACACAACAGCGAGTATTGGCCGGAGCTCACCGAGACGCCCTCGGGGCGGACCGTGGTGTGCGCTACGAGATCGGCGATAGCCTCTTGCGCGCGCGCGGCCACTGCATCCCAAGAAAACTTGGCCGCCTGTATTTTGCCCTGTTCGCGTAAGGTGTCCGCGAAGCTCTGGTTCTCAAGCACCTGGCGCATCTTCTCTGTGATTGCGCCAGTGCTGGCCGGATCGAAGGTGGCCTGCGCATAGCCAATGACTTCAGGCAAGCTAGTCGTATTGCTTGCGATCACGGGGGCGCCACAGGACATGGCCTCGAGTGGAGGCAATCCGAAACCCTCCAATGTCGAGGGAAAGGCGAAGAGCGCGCAATGAGCGTAAAGGTCGATCAGTACTTCATCCGACACATAGCCGGTAAAGACTACCGACGTGGCTGGCAATGAGGCGCGGCGAATGGTGGCGGCAAGCGTCGCCATCTGTTCCGTGCTCGTTCGACCAACGACTACCAACTGGTAGCTGTCGCGCAACGTGGGGGGCAGCTGCGCAAACGCCTCGATGAGCCGGGTTACGTTCTTTCGCGCGTCGAAGCCACCGTTGTAGAGCACGTAGGGTCGGTGGATGCCATGCGTCTGCATGACGCCCCTGTCCAGTGGGCTGTTTAATGCGGGTCGGCAAAACTTGGGATCCACACCGGCACCAATGGTCACCACGCTGCTTGGGTCTCGTTGCAGTCGCGTGATGGCATCGGTGCGCGCCCACTCGGAGATTGCCAGCAGAAGATCGCATTGGGAGAGCGCTTGGAGCTTCGCCTCGTACCACTGGCGAACGCGCGGGTGGCCCAGGTGAGTTTCCGGGTCGTGCAGAGGAATCAGGTCGTACAGCGTGGCTACCGTTCGTGTCGAGCGCAGGGCCACGGGAGGTATCACAACGTCTTCGCTGTAACCCTCGATCATGCTGCTATACCAAACGACGTCGGCACCCGTCTGTTCCAATGCGTGGCCGACAATCATCTCGGCAGCATGTCGTCGGGCGTCGTTGCCCGCATCATGGAACGTTACATTGGACAGCGACTTGTAGTGCAGACGGTGGGCAGCGTTCGCGCTCGGCGCGAGACTCGCAATGATGGAGTCCGTGGCATCATCGAGCTGCGCATTGAAGGCGAAGTGAAGCTCGGTCCCCACAGTGGAGCGTGCAGCCAAGGCGCGGCTCAGGTCTAGCGTGTAGCGACCAATGCCACGATGCCGGCTCTGTGACTGGGCGCCTTGCATGTCGAGCAGTACTTTCATCGATCGGGCATCCTTGCACGTAGGCGCGACATGACATGCCGCCCGTCTTCCGAGAGGTGCGAAGCATCGATCTGCCGCATTCGGTTCGGGCGTTCCGCTGAGTGGAGGAGGCCACGCAGGCGCATGTCGAGAGCAGGAAAGCGATAGATGATCAGCGTCAAGCGGCGGCGCAGGTGAGGCCGCTTCGCCAGCCATTGTCGGAGTGGGATGAGTAGCCGGCGCATCTCAGGCCTCGTCCGTCGATGGCGTCCCGCGCGAAAAGATGCCGCGGAGGCTGCGCCGAGCCAGATCCACCGAAAAGTGGTTGCTTACGTTGGCCAGGGCAGCGTCGGACAATCGCATCCATAACTCGGGATCGCGATAGAGCCGCATTACCGAAGCGGCGAATCGTTCTGCATCATCGGCCACGAGAGCGTCAACCCCGTCCGTGAGGTGCATGCCTTCGGCCGCAACCGACGTGACCACGACAGGGAGTCCATAACTCATCGCCAAGTTCACTTTGCCCTTCACTCCGGCACCGAAACGCAGGGGAGCCACGGAGAGGCGACAGCCATCCAGCAACGGCGCAAGATCGTCCACTCGACCATGAATCTTCAGGCCCTCGCGGTTGAGCAGTCGCCGCGATGCTTCGTCAATGTCGCCCACCAGGTGCAGTGTGATCGAGGGGTCATCGGCCAACAGCAAGGGCAGGATGTCCGTGGCAAACCAATGCATGGCGTCGGCATTGGGGGGATGCCCAAATCCGCCCACGAACAGCAGATCGCGGCGCGCGTGAAAGCCTTGGCGTCGACCATGCACCTCATGGATGTTGCTCAGAAGTTCCACGCGGCTGCCAGGAAGCTCGCGCGCCAGCGTGGCCTGTTCGTCGGCACTGACGACCAAGGTCACGTCGCTGCGGGAAATGGCCGCGAGCTCACGCCGTCGCGATTGCTCCGCATGTCTACCCAGGCGCCGGTTGCCGGTAAGCAGCGCCGCGCGCCGTTCACGCAGGTGGTGAAGGTCGACCGTGTCAAAAACAACGGTAGCCCTTGGCGCATATTGGCGAACGAGTCCCAGGTACTGGGTAGCGATAGGTACACGACACAACAGGGCCGCATCAAGGCGATGGCCGTTCTTGCGCAGCCAGCGAAGAGGGTGGCCATCCACGTAACGCACACCCAGGGCCGCCAGGCGGGCGATATCTCCGGCGGAGGCGTAGCCATCGCCCGCCAGAAAGCTGATTTCCCAGCCATCCGCGTGCAACAGTTGAAGAATCTGGCACGCTCGCACGGAGCCGGAGTCCCGGGTGGGGTCCGGCACCACGCTGTCGATTACCAGCACGTGTCGCGCGGGGTGCCCCTTAACCGAAATAGGGGCTACCACCTCGAGCGGAGCGACGTCCTTAGCATCCCCAGCTTGAACCTCCATTCGCTGTCGAAACAGGTGCTGGAGCGTCCCTCGCCATCCTCGCAAGGCGATGCTGCCCCTGGCGCGTCGGGCGAAGTAAACAATGCGGCTCAGTCGCCAGGTAAGTGCGTTATTCACAGGTTCTGGTAGTTCGGCCCCGAGCCGCCTTCCGGCGTCACCCAGTTGATGATCTGGTACGGGTCTTTGATGTCGCAGGTCTTGCAGTGCACGCAGTTGGCGGCGTTGATCTGCAGGCGCTTGCCGCTGCCGTTCTCGGCTGTGGCGTCGTCCACGATCTCGTACACGCCGGCCGGGCAGAAGCGTGTGCAGGGGTTGCCGTATTCCACCGCGCACTGCGTCACGCAGACATTGGTGTCGGACACATGAAGGTGGATGGGCTGGTCTTCGTCGTGCTCGGTGGCGGCGAAGTAGACGCCGGCCAGGCGATCGCGCGGCGGCAGCTCGCGCTGCACATAGTCGCGCTTGGGTTCTTCCTGCTGGCCGAGTTTGTGCAGCATGGCGTAGTCGGCCTTGTTCTTGAGCGTCCACGGGGAGGCGCCGCCCACGGCGGTTTCCCATGCGGCGTTCAACATGCCGAACCACAGGCCCTTCTTGAAGGCGGGCTTGATGTTGCGCACCTTCTTGAGTTCGGCCATCACGTCCGAGCCACGCAGCTTGGCGTCGAAGCCGGCCGGCTTCAGGTCATTCGCCACCAGGTGTTCGGCGGCGAGCATGCCGCTCTTGATCGCCTGGTGGGTGCCCTTGATCTTGGGCACATTGAGCAGGCCGGCGGTGTCGCCGATCAGCAGCGCGCCGGGCATCTCCACCCTGGGCAGCGACTGATAGCCACCAGTGACGATGGCGCGTGCGCCGGCGGAAAGAATGCTGCCGCCTTCAAGCAGGGCCTTGACCGACGGGTGATTCTTCCACTGCTGGAAGGCCTCCCACGGCTGGTAGTTGGGCTCGGTGTAGTCCAGGCCGCTGACGTAGCCGAGTGCGATGCGGTCCTTGTCCAGGTGATAGAGGAAGCTGCCACCGTAGGTGTGGTTATCCGCCGGCCAGCCGAAGCTGTGCACGATCTTGCCCGGCTGCACGCGGCCAGCCGGTACCTGCCACAGCTCCTTGATGCCGATGGAATAGCCCTGTGGGTCGCTGTCCTTGTCCAGCGCAAAGCGCTTGATCAGCTGCTTGGTAAGGCTGCCTCGCGCGCCTTCGGCCAGCACGGTGACCTTGGCCTTGATGTCGATACCCTGGGTATAGCCGGGCTTGGGCGAACCGTCCTTTGCCACGCCCATGTCGCCGATGCGCACGCCGGCGACCGAGCCGTCTTCGTTATAGATGGTGTCGGCGGCGGCAAAGCCCGGGAACACGTCCACGCCCAGCGCTTCGGCTTGCGGTGCCATCCATGCGCACATGGCGCCCAGCGACACGATGAAGTTGCCGTGGTTGTTCATGCCCGGAGGCACCGGCAGCTTACGGGCCCCGGTCTTGGAGAGCAGCCAGAATTCGTCTTCGGTGGCGGGCACGCAGATAGGCGGCGGATTGTCGCGCCAGCCTGGCAGCAGGGCATCGAGCGGCTGCGGCTCGATCACCGCGCCAGAGAGGATTTGCGCGCCGATGGTGGAGGCCTTCTCGATCACGCATACGCTCAGGTCGGGCTTGAGCTGCTTCAGGCGGATGGCAAACGAAAGCCCCGCAGGGCCGGCTCCCACGACGACGACGTCGTATTCCATTGTTTCGCGTTCGCTCATGGCGGGCTCCGTCGGGCTATAGCGTCACGATACCGTTCCCTCACGTATGGAACGGGCAAACTGGCATTGTCCGGGTTCGGCAGGTCGCGGGCAACGGATCGGGTCGACAGGCGGCGTTTCTTCCTTGCAAACCTTTCATCTATGGTGTCGATAATCGGAACCGTGAGCCCAGGGAAGACACCATGAACCAGCAACCCCCGATCCGTGATCTCGACATGCGCCGGGCCACGATGTGCCAGCTTTTGCATTGGCTGGCGGTCGAGCGCGTGCAGCCGCAGGCCCTGGCGGAGGTGTATCAGGAGGCCATCGAGCGCCTGAATCCCAAGCTCAACGCCTATGTCGGCCTCAGTTCGTCGCTGCTACAGGAGCAGGCATTGGCAGCGCAGCACCGCCGTCGCGATGGCGTCATCGGCCGTCTCGACGGGCTGCCGATCGCGCTCAAGGACAATTTCGACGTGGCTGGCTGGCCGACCAGCGCCGGCCTGGGTGGGCGTCGTGCCCCCGCCACCGAGGATGCCCATGTGGTGTCGCGCCTGCGCGCCTCCGGCGCGGTGCTGATCGGCAAGACGAATATGGATGAAGGCGCGCTGGGCGCCACCACCGACAACCCGCATCACGGCCCCACGCACAACCCGCACCGCCACGGCTATACGGCAGGCGGTTCGTCCGGGGGCGCGGCGGCCGCGGTGGCCGCCGGTCTGGCGGTAGCCGCGATCGGCTCGGATAGTCTGGGTTCGATCCGTATCCCGGCAAGCTATTGCGGTGTGTATGCACTGAAGCCCACCCACGGCGAAATTTCCGCGCGCGGCTTGGTGCCGGCGGCGCGGCGTCTGGATACGGTGGGCCTGATCGCGCGTAGCGCGGACGATCTCACCGTACTACTGCAGGTGTTGGCCGGTTATGACGCTGACGATGCACGCTCGCGTCGCCGCCGCGTGGCGTTGTCACCGCCGGACTGGGAACCCGGTCGCCTGCGTGCCGGTTTTCTGCCCGACCTGGCGGCGGTGGGCGTGCGGCCGGAGGTCATCACCGTGTTCGAGGAGGCGCTGGCCAAGTGGCCGCGTGAGCTGGGCGAGCGACGTACGGTGGATTTCTCCGACTGGGATTTTGCGCGCACCCGCCGCGCCGGCCTGTTGTTGATGGAGGCGGAAATGCTGGGTACGTTCGCCGACGATCTCGCCAGCACTGATGGGCGCGTGTCGGAGCACTTCCGCCGCTTGCTCGGTTATGCGGCGGGCAAGAGTGCGGCCGACTATGCCTGCGCCGATCGCGTACTGGATGCCGCCACGCTCAAGATGCGCCGCCTGTTCGCGCAGATCGATGTACTGGTGTTGCCGACCACGCCGCAGGGCGCATTCCCGCTTGACGGTCCGGTGCCGGATTCGCAGGCCGACCTCACCAGCTTCGCCAGCCTGGCTGGCTGCCCGGCAGTGAATATTCCGATGGGCTACCTGCCCGATGGCTTGCCGATTGGCCTGCAGTTGGTCGGTGCGCGCGGCTCGGATCTGCGCCTGCTTGAGCTGGCATCGGTGTGTGCCGCCACGCTGGACGTCGAGCCGGACTTTCCGGCTATCGTCTGAGCCGGTCGCGATCCACAGGTAGGCAGGACGTGAGTCTGTTCGACGAAGGCACCATCCAGGATTGGCAGCCCCTGCAACTGCCGGGCGCCGAGTTGGACCTATGGCCGCGCTGGCTATCCGCAGACGAGGCCGATCGTCTCCTGGCCGAACTCATGGCGTCCATTCCTTGGGAAACCCACCGCATTCGCATCTTCGGCCGCGAGGTGGATTCGCCTCGCTTGAGCTGCTGGATCGGCGATGCGGATGCCACCTATGTCTATTCACGTACGCGCTTCGAGCCGCGGCCGTGGTCGCCGCTGCTGGCGAGTTTGCGCGAGCGCGTAGCAAGCGTGTGCGGGGCGCCTTTCAATAGCGTGCTGGCCAATCTGTATCGGAACGGCCAGGACTCGATGGGCTGGCACAGCGACGACGAACCGGAGCTGGGTTTGCGGCCGGTCATTGCCTCCTTGAGCCTGGGTGCGGAGCGTCGTTTTCGCCTGCGTCCCCGGCACCAGGCTGGCCGGCGAGAGGTGCGCGCGGTGGTGCTGGCACACGGCAGCCTGCTGCGCATGGCCGGCGACACGCAGCGGCATTATCAGCATGAGCTGCCGAAGGCGGGTGCCGTGACGGGGCCGCGACTCAACCTGACCTTTCGTCAGATTCATGCGCGAGCGCGCTGAGCGCGCTCAGGGGCTCAAGGGGGGATGGGCTTGCAAGGGTTGTTGCATGGTCCAGGCCACCACCTGGTTGGCGAGTGCGTCGCTGGCTTGACCAAAGGCCGCCACCACCTGCGGCACGGCCGTGCCGCTCACCGGCTGACTGATTTCAAAGCGGCGGGTGGCGACGATGCGTAAACCGCTGGTCTGCACCAGTCGCGCGTCCAGGCGAACCACCACCACGGGTTGGCCGCCCTGATATACCGACTGGAACGCACGCAGATCGCCAGCCAGCGCGTAGTCCGCTTGCAGGCTGTCATCGTCGCTGCTCAGGGCACCAATGCGGCCATCGTCACGGAAGGCATCGATGAGGCGATTGCGCAGCAGCGTGGTGGCCGAGTCGCTCCAGCGTGCACCTTGGTAGACGCTTACCACATCGCCCTGCGGCCACACGGTGATGCGCGAACTGTTGAGCATGCGTTCGGCCTGCGGGGTGGTCACGCGCAGTGACCAACTCACCGCCGGTGCCTGGGCATGCGCCAGCGGCGTGGCGGGCAGGCGATAGATGTCCGGGGACTCGGTTTTCGGAAGGATCGAACAGGCGCCCAGCAGAGCCGTTGCCATGCAGAGTGAAAGGGAGCGGATAAGCCGCGTCATGGCACAAACTCCTTGCTGCGGTCGCGGCCAAGCAGGTAGCCGGCCGGGTTTTCGTCGATGCGGCGCGAGATGCCGCGCAATGAGCCGGCGGCGTCGCGCAGTTCGCGCACTGCCGGTCCAAGCTCGCTGAAGCCTTGCATGCCACCATTGATGGCGGCGCGGTTGTCGCTGACCAACTGATCGATATTGGCGGTGACGTGTTCCACCGATGCCAGCGCATTCTTGGCGCTGTCCAACGTGGCGCGGGCCTGGTTGTCGACCAGTCCATTGGTGTTTTGCACCAGGCGCTGGGTCACGGCCAGCGTGTCGTTGGCCTGTTTGCTGGCCTGCGCCAGTTGGCGCAGCAGGTCGCGAATATCGTCGCGTTGGTCAGCCACGGCGCCGGTGGCTTTATCCAGGTGATCGAGCGTGCGGCTCACGCGATCCATGTTTTCCGGCGATAGCAGGGCGCTAGCCCGGGCCACCACATCGTTGATGTTCACCATCAGGTCCTCGCCGTTGGCAAGGATGCGACTGAGTGGCGAGCGATCCGCGACGATGATCGGCAGTGCCCCGTTTTTGCCCACCAGCGGCGGGCTTTCCAGTGAGCCGCCGCTGAGCTGGATAATGGCCAGGCCGGTCACGCCGGTCATGGCCAGCTTGGCGTGGGTGTCCTGGCGCACCGGCGTGTCGCCACCCAGGCGCACGCGCGCGAGCACTTTGCTGGGGTCGTTGAGATCCAGCTTGAGCTGGGTCACATCGCCGACCTTGATGCCGTTGTACTGCACCGCGCTGCCTTGCGAGAGGCCGGTCACCGATTCGTTGAAGATGATTTCGTAGTACGCGAACTGCTTGTCCGAACTGGACTTGGCCAGCCATAGCGCAAACAGCAATGCGGCGGTCACCACGATCACCGTGAACAGGCCGATCAATACGTGATGGGCTCGGGTTTCCATATCACTTCACCTCGGGGGACGATTCGCGCTCATGCGCCTCTTCGGCGGCGCGGCCGCGCGGGCCGTGGAAATACGCCTGCACCCACGGGTCGCTGTTCTGGGCGACCTCGTCGAGGGGGCCGACCACCAGCACCTTCTTTTGCGACAGCACGGCCACGCGGTCGCAGATGGTGTAAAGCGTGTCCAGGTCGTGGGTGACCAGGAACACGGTCAGTCCCAGCGCATCGCGCAGGGTCAGGATCAATTGGTCGAACGCTGCCGCGCTGATGGGATCGAGGCCGGCGGTCGGTTCGTCCAGAAACAGGATTTCCGGGTCCAGCGACAGCGCGCGTGCGAGTGCCGCACGCTTGACCATGCCGCCGGAAAGCTCAGAGGGGTACTTGGTTTCCGCGTTTACCGGCAGCCCGGCCAGGGCGAGTTTTACGCCGCCCAGTTGCTGGGCCTCCGGGCGCGACAGGCCGGCGTGCTCGATCAGCGGCATGGCGACGTTTTCCACGATGTTGAGCGAGGAGAACAGGGCACCGTTCTGGAACAGCACCCCAAAGCGACGTTCCACGCGCGAGCGCTGCTCCGGCGACAGGCTGAGCAGGTCCTGGCCGAACACGTGTACTTGCCCGGAGGTGGGGCGTTGCAGGCCGACAATGCTGCGCAACAGCACCGATTTGCCGGTGCCCGAGCCGCCCACCACGCCGAGGATTTCGCCGCGGCGTACGTCCAGGTCCAGGTTCTCATGCACGGTCTGCGTGCCGAAGCGGTTCACCAGGTTGCGCACCTGGATGACGTTGTCCGGCGCGTTGGCGTTGAGCGCGGCGTTCACCAGCCCATCTCCATATAGAACAGCGCGGCCAGGGCATCGAGCAGAATCACCACAAAGATGGACTGCACCACACTGGAGGTGGTGTGCTCACCGACCGATTCGGCGCTACCGGTGACCTTGAAGCCTTCCAGGCAGCCGATCACGGCAATCAGGAAGGCGAACACGGGAGCCTTGGCGAGGCCCACCAGGAAATTGCGCACCCCGATATCGGACTTGACCAGGTTGATGAACATCACGGGCGAAATATCCAGCACCAGCGCGCAGACCAGCCCGCCACCGACGAGGCCGGCGATCATTGCCAGGAAGGTAAGCATGGGCAACGCGGCCAACATGGCCAGCACGCGTGGCAACACCAGCAACTCCATGGGGTCCAACCCCAGCGCTCGGATGGCGTCGATCTCCTCGTTGGCCTTCATTGAGCCGATCTGGGCGGTGAAGGCGCTGGCGGTGCGGCCGGCCATCAGGATGGCGGTAAGCAGCACGCCGAATTCACGCAGGAAGGAGAACGCCACCAGGTCCACCGTATAAATGGTGGCGCCAAAGTCGGCGAGTACGGTGGAGCCAAGAAAGGCCACCACCGCCCCCACCATAAAAGTGAGCAGGGCCACGATGGGCACCGCATCCAGCCCGGTCTCTTCCATATGGGCGACCAGCGAGGTGACCCGCCAGCGCCGGGGACGCAACGCTGTTTGGGCGAAGGTTTGCAGGGTGAGGCCGATAAAGCCGAGCAGTCGCACCTGCTGGTGGTAGATGTTCTCCATCGCCGCGCCGATGCGCGCCAACAGGTCGGTGAGGGCGTTGCCGCGGCGAGCCCGCCGGGGCTCCTGGTAGCCCGCCATGGCGGTACCCACGGTCTGCAGCAGGGCGCGCTGGGCGGTGGGCAGGTGCGGGTCGGTGCTGGCGAGCTTGCTCAGGCGCTCGTTGCCAAGCAGGCCGGCGAGCAGGGAGGCGCCGGCGGTATCGAGTGCGCCCAACTGGTTGGTGTCGATCGCCACGTCGGCGGCCAATGGTGTCCCGATCGCCGCCACGGCGCGTTCCAGCGCGTGGTAGTGGGCCAGCGTCCAGTCGCCGGCAATGCTCAGGCGCGGCGGCGCGGCGGTGGCATCGAGTTGTGCGCTTCCTGTCGCCATCGATGTACTCATGGGGTCGATCTTAGACGTTGAGGACAGTCTCGCCTACGTTGGGTGACGAAATGATGGTCGCTGTCAGCGAGATAGAGGCTTGAGCGTTTTCCCTGGGTCCGCGAGCATCGTCGATGTCCGGCTCGCGGTTTTCCGTTAGATTTGACGGAATATGGGTCCGGCGTTCCGGAGCCCGATGCCAGAGGCTGGTTACGTAACGTATGTCTTCCTTGTCCCATCTGGACGCGCTCGAAGCCGAGAGCATCCACATCTTTCGCGAAACCGCGGCGGCTTTTGAGCGCCCGGTAATGCTCTATTCGATCGGCAAGGACTCCTCCGTGCTGCTGCATCTGCTGCGCAAGGCCTTTTATCCGGCGCGCCCGCCGATGCCGTTGCTGCATGTGGACACCACCTGGAAGTTCCGCGAGATGATCGCTTTCCGCGATCAGGTGGCCGCCGCCGGGGACGTGGAAATGCGGGTGCACATTAATGAAGAGGGCGTGCGCCAGGGCATCTCACCGCTGATCCATGGCTCGGCGGTGCATACGGATGTGATGAAGACGGCGGCCCTCAAGCAGGCGCTGGACAAGTACGGCTTCGATGCCGCCATCGGCGGTGCACGCCGCGACGAGGAGAAGTCGCGTGCCAAGGAGCGCGTGTTTTCCTTCCGTAATGCCCAGCACCGCTGGGACCCCAAGCATCAGCGTCCGGAGCTATGGCACACCTACAACACGCAGATCCTCAAGGGTGAGAGCGTGCGTGTGTTCCCGCTGTCCAACTGGACCGAGATGGATGTATGGCACTACATCCGGCGCGAACAGATTCCGGTGGTGCCGCTCTACTTTGCCAAGCCTCGCCCGGTGGTGGAGCGGGACGGCGCGCTGATCATGGTGGACGATGAGCGTTTTGTCCTGCGCGAAGGCGAGCGCGTGCAGATGCTGGATGTACGGTTCCGCACCTTGGGTTGCTACCCCCTGACGGGGGCCGTGCCTTCCATGGCGGACACACTGGACAAGATCATCGACGAGATGAGCGCCTCGCGCAGCTCCGAGCGGCAGGGGCGGGTGATCGACCATGATGGCAATGCATCGATGGAGCGCAAGAAGCAGGAGGGGTATTTCTGATGGCGATGCTGGATACCGCCCCCGCGGCTGCCACCGAGCGCACCAACGCCCATTTGCTTCGTTTCATCACGTGCGGCAGCGTCGATGACGGCAAGAGCACCCTGCTCGGTCGCCTGCTCTATGACACCGGCATGGTGCCGGATGACCAGTTGAGGGCACTCACGCGCGACAGCCGCACGTTGCACGCCGATGCGCCGGATGCGCTGGATTTCTCCCTGCTCACCGATGGCCTGGACGCGGAGCGCCAGCAGGGCATCACCATCGACGTGGCTCACCGCTATTTCCACACGTCGCGCCGCAGCTTTATCGTGGCGGACTGTCCGGGTCATGAGCAGTACACCCGCAACATGGCGACCGGTGCCTCCAACGCCGAGCTGGCCGTGGTGCTGGTGGATGCGCGCAAGGGCTTGTTGCCGCAGACACGCCGCCATTCCTATATATGCGCGCTGATGGGCATCCGCCAGGTGGTGCTGGCGGTCAACAAGATGGACCTGGTGGACCTTCGCGAGGACATCTTTGCCGCTATCGCCCATGAGTATCGCGAGCTCGCCTCGCAGCTGGGCATCGATACCGTGCACGCGTTGCCGGTGGTGGCGCCCAGCGGTGACAACGTAGGCC
>NZ_JAELTT010000067.1 GCF_016428975.1 Dyella sp. ASV21 | reverse complement strand
GGCCCAGGTGGTGACCCAGGAACAAGGTGTCGCCCAGATGCTCGACCCGCCGCCAGGGTGCGCCGCGCCAATGCAGCGAGCCTTCGTCCAGGTGCAGCAAGCCGGCGAGGATGCGCAGCAAGGTGGTTTTGCCGCTGCCGTTATCGCCCTCCACCAAGGCCACTTCGCCAGCATGCAGGCTGAAATCCAGCGGTCCGAACACGGGCTCGTCCTGGCGATAGAAGGCGAGCGCCCGTGCTTCCAGCAAGGCGTGTTGTGCGGCGGGGACGTCGGAGGTCGGCGCGGTCATCGGTCGATTGTCCGCAAAGGCCGGCGCGCTTGTCCATGCGGCGAGCTGATGCCTGTGGACGGCGCCCACGGTAGTGGTGCGTGGAGAGTGGAGCACCGCATCAGCACGCCGGTGTCCAGCGTAAACGAGCGGGCTCCGCACCCCGGCCATGCACATAGGCGTGCTGGCCGAAGCGCTGGGCCAGCGTGTCGAGCGCGGTTATCTCCAGGCCCACGATGAACAGGCTGGGTTCGCGCCAGGACGCATTGCGAGCGATGCCGAGGCCGGCGTGGATGATGTGCGCGTCCGGCCGTTCGCGCAGCAGGCACAGCAAGTGACGCTGGGCTGCCCGGTTTTGTGCCAGGGGTAGCGGTTGCGAGCGCGGATTCCAGGCCGTGATAAAGCCCCATGGCTGCGCCCCGATTTCGACCGACAGCGCTGGCGGCAGCGGCTGATCGATTCGAAGGCAATGCCAGCCGCCGACCTGTCGCCGCACCCGGTATTCGGTGGTGCGATAGGCGGCGAGCAGGGCCTCATCCATGCCGGAGGTCGGGCAGGGGCGGCAGCGTGGCTTTAAGGGTGCCGACGGCGGCGGCGAGATCTATCGCCCCCATGTCGGCGGAACCGCGCAGCAACTGATCGAGCAGCACATCCTGCGCGCGGCCACGTTCATAGGCGTAGGCATAGGGCAGATGGGTGAACGTGACCATGCGGTAGCGCGCCATGAAATGCTGCGGTGCCTGGGTGGCGAGCAAGGCGCCGAGTTCGCGTTTGGCGAGATAGTACGGATCGGCGACGGAGTCGCGCATCTCGATGTAGTTCTCCAGCGCCATCGCAGCGATGGCATCGCTGTTGGGCTGGCGGATGCGCTGGAACTCGGCGAAGACGTCGGCCGTGTGTTCCGGCGCCTCGCTCAGCAAGGACGCCAGCACAACGGTGTCTTCGAAGCCGCAATTCATGCCCTGGCCGTGGAACGGCACGATGGCATGCGCGGCATCGCCCACCAGCAGCGCGCGCCCGCCAAGATGCCAGCGCTGGAGATACAGCGTGGACAGCGTACCCACCGGGTGGCCGTCGTAATCGTTCTGGAAATCGGGGATCAGCGGCAACAGGTCGGGGAAGTCGTGCTGGAAAAAGGCCCGCGCGGCCTGCGCATCCGGCAAGGTGGCGAAGCTGGGGTGCGGTCCCTGCGCGGGCAGGAACAGGGTCACGGTAAAGCTGCCTTCCGTATTGGGCAGGGCAATGCACATGTAGCCGCCACGCGGCCAGATGTGCAACGCATGCGGCTCCAGTGCGAACTGGTCATGACCGCCGCTGCTACCCACCAGTTCGACCGGAAGGATGCCGGCGGGGGGAATTTCCAGTTCCTTGTAAGCGTGCCCCAGCGCTTCAATGCGCTCGCCCAGCGGCGTGTGCGCATTCATGGCGGCACGCAGGGCGGAGCCGGCGCCATCGGCGCCAATGACTACGGGGGCGTCGATCTCGCGCTGCGTGCCGGCATCGTCGGCGAGACGAATGCGGCCGGCGTCGAAATCCGCCGCTACCAGGGATTGGCCGAAATGAAAGCGCACGCCGGCCGCTTCGGCGGCATCGAGCAACAGCATATTGAGCGCGCCGCGCGACACCGACCAGATCACTTCGCTGTCGTCTACGCCGTAGCGCTGCAACCCGGAGCGACCATCGCGGGTATGCACCATGCGCCCGCGCATCATCACCGCGCGTTGCAGCACATCTTCGGCCAGCCCGGCTTCGCGCAGCGCTTGCAAGCCGCGTTCGGCCAGCGCCAGGTTGATGGAGCGGCCGCCGACGAAGCCCGCGACGCGCGGGTCCGGGCGTTTCTCGAACACATCTACTTGAAAGCCGCGACCGGCCAGTTGCTGGGCCAGCAGCGCGCCGACCAGGCCGCCGCCGATAAGAGTGATGTGCTTCGCCATGGAGTTCCGCTGTGAGTTGGCAACCGCGATGGGCGCCAAGAGTAGCCGGTTGCTGCAGCCTCGGCGATGCGCGAAATCAGAAGCTCATAAAGTAGCCGCCATTCACCGGCAGGTTGGCGCCGGTGATGTAGCCGGCGTCATCGGCGGTGAGAAAGGCGACCGCGCGGGCGATATCGTCGGGCGAGCCCAGGCGGCCCACGGGAATGTCCGCAATGATCTGCGCCCGGATGTCTTGCGGCACCGCAGCTACCAGGGCGGTGTCACAATAGCCCGGGGATACCGTGTTCACGGTGATGCCCTTGCGTGCGGTTTCGCGCGCCAGTGCCATGCCGAAGCCATGCACGCCCGCTTTGGCGGCGGAATAGTTGGTCTGCCCGAATTGGCCGGTCTGGCCGTTGACCGAGCTTAAGTTGACGATGCGCCCGAAGCCGCGGGTGCTCATGCCCTCGACCACGTTGCGGCACGTATTGAAGACGCCATCCAGATTGACCCGCATCAGTTCATGCCATTGCTGCGGCGTCATCTTGCGCAGGCTGGTGTCGCGGGTAATGCCGGCGGCATTGACCAGAATATCCACCGAGCCATGCCGCTGCTCGATGCGGTCGACCAGTGCGGCGCAGCTGTCGAACTGGCTTACGTCGGCGGGTTCGAACCGCACCGCGCCATGGAGGTCGGCCAGCTCCTGCTGGAACGCGTGCAGGCGTTCCTCACGGCCAGGCAGGTCGACGGCAATGACTTGACGACCGGCTTGGGCGAGTTGACGGCAGATGGCGGTACCCAATCCGCCGATGCCTCCGGTCACCAGGGCGACGCGTGGGGTGGAAGCGGTTGGGATCATGTGAAGGACTCGTGCACATGCCGCAAGGCAGCACATGTTGTGCTGCAGCGGCCGAATGAGAAGAGTGCGCAACGCCCGCCGTGGCGGGCGAGCGGATCAGGGCTTCTTGCTGCCGCGCGGCGGTTGTGCCTGGGTGGCGGCATCGAGCAGGCCACGCTGCATGTTGCGCCAGGCATCCATGTTGCGCTCGGTCAGCTCGTTGAGCATGGACCACGGCGTCTGGCCGAGCAGGCTGTTGAGCTGCGTGCGGAACTGCTGCTGCTGGTCCAGGAATACCTGCAGGCTACGTTCCAGGTACGGGCCCATGAAGCCCTGCAGCGAGTCGCCGTAGAAGCGGATGATCTGGCTTAGCAGTTGGGGCGACAGCATGGGCTGCCCCTTTTCCTCGTGCTCGGAGATGATCTGCAGTAGCACCGAGCGGGTCAGGTCCTCGCCGCTCTTGGCCTCGCGGACCTCGAAGGTTTCGCCGTCTAACACCAGCTGTCGGACCTCTTCCAGCGTGATGTAGCTGGAGATCTCCGTGTCGTAGAGCCGGCGGTTCGGATACTTCTTGATGATGCGGATCGTTTGTGCCATGCGGCACAAACTAACAGAAGGTATTGCGCCGCACCAGTCGCCCATGGCTAAGGTCATGCTGCACCCGAGGGTGCAGCAATTGTTAAAAAATCAGTGACCTACCGCGCCGCCCGCCGAGCCGAACGGTGGCTTTGCCAGCCAGATGACCGGGATGAGCAGCACGAACAGCACCGCGCAGGCCAGGAAGATATCGTTCACGGCCAGGGTCAGCGCTTCGCGATTCACCAGCATGTCGGTGACGCCCAGCGCCTGCATCTGGCTCATGCCGCCATGGGTCAAGCCCTGCAGCACCTGGGTGGCGGCGGGGTTGGCGGTTGTGACGTTTTCGGTGAGATTGGCGTGGTGCAGGATGCCGCGGTGCTGCCACAGGGTGACGGTGACGGCGGTGGACACGCTGGAGCCCAAGGTTCGGAAGAAGTTGGCCAGGCCGCTGGCGCTGGCGATTTCCTCCGCGGGCAATCCCGCCAGGTAGATCTGGTTGAGCGGGATGAAGAAGCAGGGGATGGCAATGCCCATGACAAAGCGTGGCAGTACCAGCGAGGAGAACGACGCTGAGCTGTCGAAGGTCGAGAACCAGTAGGAGGTGACCGCGAACATCACAAAGGCGAAGGTCACCACCGCGCGCAACTCCAGCCGCTGCATATTGCGCCCGATCACGGGCGAGAGCAGGAACGCCAGGATGCCGACCGGTGCCGTGGCGAGGCCGGCCCAGGTTGCGGTGTAGCCCAGCGTGGTCTGCAGCCACAGCGGAAACACTACGTTGATGCCGAAAAAGGCGAACATGCCCAGCGACAGTGCGGTGACGCCGGCAGTGAAGTTGCGTTTGCGGAACAGGCCCAGGTCCACCACCGGATGCTTGGCGTGCAGCTCCCACACCACCAGGAAGGTGAGGCAGAGCAGGGCGATCAGGCCCAGCGTGGTGATCATCGGCGAGGAGAACCAGTCATGGTCGTTGCCGTTGTCCAGCATGAACTGCAGGCAGCCCACGCCCGCCACCAGAAGCACCAGGCCGACCATGTCGATGGGCGACTGGTAGGTTTTGGTTTCACGCTTGCGCAGCAGCGACCAGGTGATTACACCCGCGAGCACACCCACCGGCAGGTTGATGTAGAAAATCCACGGCCAGGAGAAGTTGTCGGTGAGCCAGCCACCAAGGATGGGACCGAAGATCGGCGCCACCACCACGGTCATCGCCCATAGCGCCAGCGCGATGCCTTGCTTGGTCTTGGGGTAGCTCGCCAGCAGCAGGGTGAGCGACAGCGCCACCATGGGGCCGGAACCCGCGCCCTGCATCAGGCGCGCGAACACCAGCATCGGCATCGAGGTGGCCAGGCCGCAAAGCATGGAGAACACCACGAACAGGCCCACGGAGACCACGAAGGTCTTCACCTCGCCGAAGCGGCGCGCGATCCAGCCGGTGAGCGGCTGCATGATGGCGCTGGCCAGCGAGTACGAGCTGATGGTCCAGGTGCCCTCGCTGGAGCTGACGCCGAGGCTACCCGCGATATGCGGGACAGCGACATTGACGATGGTCATGTCCAGCACCTCCATGAAGGTGCTGAACGCGACGGCGATGGTGAGCAGAACCAGTGCCGTGCCGTGCAGGGGCGGCAACGGCTTGGCGTCTTCGGGTGTGGTGGCCATGGGGAGGGCTCGGGTCGCTGGTTAGTTCGCGCTGCGCTGGCTCAGGTTGGCCTGGATGACCTTCTCGGCTTCCTCGTCGGCCTTGCTGGCCATCTGGTCATACACGGTGGTCTGTGCAATCGGCTGACCATTGCCGGCCGGCGCCATCATGGGACCCTTGTCGTCGGTGATGTCCACGGTGACATCGGTGGACAGGCCTACACGTAGCGGATGCTGGTCCAGCTCCTTGTCGTCCAGCGCAATGCGCACCGGCACGCGCTGCACCACCTTGATCCAGTTGCCGGTGGCGTTTTGGGCGGGCAGCAGGGAGAACACGCTGCCGGTACCCGCGCCCAGGCCGATCACCTTGCCGTGGAATTCGACACTGCCGCCGTAGACATCGGCTTCGATCTTGGCCGGCTGGCCAACGCGGATGTGGCGCAGCTGGTTTTCCTTGAAGTTGGCGTCCACCCACAGGTCATGCAGGGGTACCACGGTCATCAGCTGCTGGCCCGGCTGCACGCTATTGCCCACCTGCACGCTGCGCTGGGCGACGTAGCCGGTCACCGGCGCAAAGATGGCGTTGCGCTGGGCGGCGACCCAGGCGGCGCGGAAGTTGGCGCGAGCCTGTTCAACGGCGGGGTTGTTGGCGACCTGGGTGCCTTCGATGGACGCATGCGCAGCCGACGCCTGAGCCTGGGCGGCATCCAGCGCGGCCTGAGCCTGGTCCACGCCATCACGCAGATGCTGCACGTTTTCCGGTGCTTCGGCCTGCTCGGCGATCAGCGGGGCGCGGCGAGCGAGATCCGCCTGGGCCTTCTTCAGGTCCACGCGTGCCTTGGCCACTTGCGCATCGGCGCTGCTGGCGGAGTCGGTCTGCTGGCGCACCTGGCGCACGGCCTGGGCCAGCGCACTGCTGGCTTGCTGCAGACGCACGTCGGCATCGGTGCTGTCGAGCTTCACCAGTACCTGGCCGGCTTCCACGCGCTGGGTGTCGTCCGCGAGGATGGCGATGACGGTGCCGGGCACCTGCGCGGAGATGGCTACCTGGTTGCCACCGACGTAGGCGTTGTCGGTTTTCTCGCGGGTGGAAAACACAAACAACCACAGCAACACCCAGGCCGCACCGGCGAGGATGAAAATGAAGGCAACGATCAGCAGCGCGCGCCGGCGCTTGGCTGGATCCTTGGCGGCCATGCCGCTGTCATTGTCCTGCGAGCGGACGTTGGAATCAGTGGCGCTCATGCGTGGCGTCTCCGGAAAGGGTCGTCGGGGAAGGGGTGGAGGATGCGTTGGAAACCTGCTCGGGCGAGCTGGCCTGGTAGCCGCCGCCCAGCGCCTTGATCAACGAAATATCAGTAGACAGCGCCTGGGCGTGGAGGCTCACGCGATCATCTTGTTGCTGCAGCAACTGCGCCTTGGCGGCCAGCGTCTCGCGCTGGTCGCTGACGCCGCGGCGCACGCGGGCTTGCGCATTGGCAAGCAGCTGTTCGTTGGCGGCGATCTCGCGGGCCTGCACGTCGCGACGCTGCTCCAATTGCTGGGCGGTGAGGCTTTGCGTGGCGACATCGCGCGCGGCGCTGAGCACGGTGCTGTTGTACTGCGCCACGGCGCCTTGCAACTGCGCCTTGCTTACGCCGTAGTTCGCTTCGAGCAGGCCGCCGGTGAAAATCGGCAGATGCAACGCGGGTGTCAGCGCAAATACGCGGCTGCCGGCGCTGAACAACTTGTCCAGGTCGATGCTGGACAGGCCGGCCATCGCGCTGATGCTGATATCCGGGTAGAACTGGGCGCGTGCCACATCGGTCTGGCGCAGCGCGGACTCCACCTGCCAGCGGCTGGCGGCGATGTCGGCGCGGCGGGCCATCAGGTCCACGCCGACATTGTCCGGCAGCCCACCGGTAACTTGCGGCAGCGCATGCGGCTGCAGGGCGGGCAATTGCGCAGGCGACACGCCCACCAGGCTGGCAAGCGCCGCAAGGCGAATGCGCGCGGAGCCTTCGATGGCGACGCGCATCTGCTGGGTCGCGGCAAGCTGCGCCTTGGCCGATTGCAGGGTGTCCGGACGATCCACGCCCTGACGCACGCGCAGTTCGGCGATCCGCAGCAATTGCTCCTGCACCTGCATCGACTGCCTGGCGATGTCGATGCGCGCTTCGTCAGCAAGCCAGCCCATATAGGTATCGGCCACGCTGCTCTGGATTGCCAGCGCGGCAGCGCTTTGCTGCGCCTCGGCAACATGCGCCTGATCGACGGCGGCCTCGATGGTATTGCGCTTCTTGCCCCACCAGTCGAAGTCGTACTGCGCCTGCACGCCGATGTCGCCCTGGTTGTACCAGGTGAAGCCCAGGAACTTGGGCGGGATCAAGCCTGTTTCACTCAGGCGCTGGCGCTCGACCTGGGCGCTACCGCCCACGGACAGGCCAGCTTGTGCGGTGGCGGCGCGAATAGACTGCTGGGCCGACTCAATACGCGAGCGTGCCTGCACCAGATCCGGCGAGCCTTGCATCGCCATGTCGATCAATTGGTCCAGTTGCGGGTCCTGGTACTGGCGCCACCACCGGGCGTCCGGCCAGCCTGCACGATGACCCGCGTCCAGGCCGGCGAGCGGCACGTCATCGCGCAGGGCGGGGCGGTTGAGTTTGGCGGGGATCGAGCAGCCGGCGACGGCAAGCGCCACTGCACAGGCAAGCAGTGCGCGCTGGCCCAGGCCGCGACGAATCGAAAGGTTTGGGGTCATGGACGAGGGTCCGGGTGGGTGAGCGAATCGATATTCACGGCAACTTGACGCAGCAAGCGATCGAGCGTGCGTTTGTCGCTGGCGCTAAGCGACGCGAATGCGCTGAGCACCTGGGGAAAGAGAGGGGGGAGAATCTTGCGCACCAGGCGCTTGCCGGCCGCGGTGATGGTGAGCACCACGCGCCGGCGATCCTCGGCGCTGCTGGCGCGCGTTACCAGTCCAGCCTTGACCAGTACATTGGCGATGCGCGTCATATTGGTCGCGCCCTGCTGGGCGTACTCGCACAGTTCGCTGGGGTTGGCGCTGCCGCTGGGGCTGCTGTAGATCATCATCAGCGTGCGGAAATCGCTGTCGTTGAGTCCGTAGGGCTTGAGGTTTCGCTCAAGCTCGCCAAGCAGCGTGCCACCTACCAGCAGAAGCAGTCGCATAAGCACGACTTCCTGCACAGGGAAGTCCGGAAGACGCTCGCCGACACGGGCGATGCCATCGTCCATGTGCTCGAGACATTCGGGCATCCGCTTCATTTCATCAGGGGACAGTTCACCAGTGAAGTAATTAGGCTAGCACCGGCCAACATGGCCTGACAATACCGGTGTCAGAAGCCGAACAGGCGCCGTGCGTTGGCTGTAGTCAAGCTTGCGATACGTTGCCTGTCCTCGTTGCGCAGTTCGGCGACAACGTCCAATACATCAATCAGTTGGGATGGCTCATGGCGTTCGCCGCGATGGCACGCGCTGGGTTGATCGGGTGCGTCGGTTTCCAGTAGCAAATGTTCCAGCGGCATGGCGGCCACGATGCCACGCAGGCGCTGGGCACGCTCATGGGTCACCGGGCCGCCGATGCCCAGATGAAAACCCAGCTCCCACAGTCGTTCAGCCTGCTGCAGGCTGCCGGAGAAGCTGTGTACGACACCACGCAGGCCGCCCATGCGACGCATGGTGGAAGTAACTTCATCCATGGCGCGCCGTGCATGCACGATGACCGGAAGGTCGAAGTCGCGGGCAATGCGCAACTGCTTTTGGAAATACTCGCGCTGACGTTCAGCATCGAGTTCGGGAAGAAAGTAATCCAGGCCAATTTCCCCGACAGCCACGCTGGGTTCGTTTTTCAGTTGTGTGACGAGGGCGTCCAGGTGCTCGGGCCGATGACGATCGATGTAGATCGGGTGCAGGCCGTACGCAGGGTAGGCATCGCTGTGCGCTGCGCATATGGCGGCTATGCGGGGCCAGGATTCGTGATCGATGGCGGGCACCACGATGTGGCGTACGCCACTTGCAT
This sequence comes from Dyella sp. ASV21, assembly GCF_016428975.1. Taxonomy (GTDB): domain Bacteria; phylum Pseudomonadota; class Gammaproteobacteria; order Xanthomonadales; family Rhodanobacteraceae; genus Dyella. The sequence continues at coordinate 12,611 of NZ_JAELTT010000067.1, read as the reverse complement.
GCGCCCGCGCCAACATGGCGTCCCTGTCGGTATCGAAGCTGGGATCGTCGATGTGGGCATGGCTGTCGGTGAGTTCGAGCACAGTTATCGGCGTCCCATTTCGAAAAAATGTCTATCTCGATCTAAGCAAGTATTCAGTAGAACGCAGGTTCAATTGAAGCACTCGGGATCGTTCGAGGCGGATGCGGGGTGCTCCGCCGATCCAGACAGGAGAACATTATGAACAAGTTAGTCATGACGGCGCTGCATGTGGGTGTGAGCGCGGCCTTGGTATTGAGCCTTTCGGCATGCAATCGCGATGCGAATGCGGATGGTGGCGTGGGCGCGATGGCTCAGCAGGGCGGCCAGGGTGGCGCCAAGTATGCTCGCGTGATCAGTGTGACGCCGGTACGCGAGCAGGCGACGGCGCCGCAGCAGGTGTGTCATGACGAGGTAGTCACGACGCACAAGCCGGTGCAGGACACGCATCAGATTGCCGGTACGGCGATTGGTGCCGTCGCGGGCGGCCTGCTGGGCAACCAGGTGGGCGGTGGCAAGGGCCGTACGTTGGCGACCGTTGCAGGCGCCGTTGGCGGCGGCTATGCCGGTCATGAGATCCAGGCGAATCATCAAGCCAATGCAACGCAGCAGACGACGCAGCGTCGCTGCTCTACGGTGGCCGGCAGTGCTGGCGACAAGGTGGTGGCGTACGACGTGAGTTACGAGTACAACGGCGTCACCCGCACTGTACGAATGGATCACGATCCGGGTGACAGGCTGCAGGTGCAGGAAGGAGTGGTAGCCGTTTCCGACGCTCACTGAGGATTCACGTCATGCATACACTGTTTAAACGTTTGGCTGTCGTGGGTTTAGCCTGTTCGATCGCGTTGCTGTCGGCCTGCGTGCCGCCGCCACCGCAGCGCCAGGTGGTTTACAGCGGGGCTTCCAATCGTTGCGAGCAGTGTGGCGTGGTGAGTGATATCCGGCAGATCCAGACGCAGAAGGGTGCGTCGCCGCTGGGCATGGTCATCGGTGGCATTGCCGGTGGCGTGCTCGGCAACCAGATTGGTGGCGGTAGCGGCCGAACGCTGGCGACCGTCGCGGGTGCCGTGGCTGGCGGTGCGGTCGGTAATGAGGTCGGCAAGAATTCTGGCGGCCCGGATATCGCCTGGCAGGTCACCGTCAAGCTGGATGATGGTCGTTACGCCACGGTGACGCAGGCGGCCGATCCGCAGGTGCGCCCGGGTGACTATGTGCAGATTCGCAACAACCTGATCTATCGCCTCTGAATGCTTTAGGCGTATAGACGTCCAAATAAAAAGGCCCTCGATCGAGGGCCTTTTTTTGTGCTTTGCGATGGGTGGGTTAGTTGACCGCGTAGAATGCGTGGTCGCCGATGGTCTTGACGATACGGTGCGTCGACCATGTAGGGGCTACCGCCAGCGTGGCGAAATGATCCGCCTGCGGGACATAGACCGTGCGCTCGCCCTTCGGCAGGCTCCAGTTGCTGATGGAGTCGCCGGCGATCTTCCACGCCTTGGTCCAGGAGTTGAGGTCGGTGACCTCGAAATTGCTGGTCGTTGTCGTCAGCGCAAACTGACGCGGGGAAGTAACGACTTCGCAAACGCTATCGCCCCACGTGCCGCGATCACGACGTCGAAGGGCTACCTCGGCCACGGCATACTGTCCGATGGTCGACTCACTGCGTGCCTCGAGATACACCGTCGTGGCCAGGCAGGTCTGGTCCGCGAGGGGTTGAGGCAGCACGGACGCCAGCCACAACAGCATGGAAAGTTTCATTGTCTGCCTCCAGCGTGCTGTACGCGTGAGGTCGGTGGTGCTGACTTCACGCGCCGTTGCGATGGACGGGCGGGCAGGCCGTTCCATCTGGATTGAACACCGCGACCGAAACTTGTGGTCGCTGGCGATTTGCCACGGGATTGTGGCGAGTCGAGCGGCTGATCCGGTGCCACTCAAAACTTGTTGTGCTGCAAAGGCATTGCTCGAGTACTAACAGCCTCGTTGCCTGCAACTGCTCCGCGCTAACGGCGGCATATACACCGGCATCGCTGCCGGGTCGCGCTGATCCGGACCCCTCCGGTTCGTCGCGTATGTCGACACCCGTGGGCAGGGGTGTCACTCAATAGGTTGGCGAGACTAGTGGCGCATTTCTGATCTGGCAAGTGCCCGTCCGTTCAGGTTCACGCCGTGCTCACATTCGTGTGAGGTGTTCGTGAAACCTTGCGCGATCCGATTCACTAGGCCGACCAGCTCTTGGTAACGCGCAACGAAATGCCTTCGTCGAGTTCATTCACTACGCCATTTTCAAGTTGCTTCACGACCTCATCGTCGAGCACGGCAAGCGCTTGGACGTCTGTTTGCGTCACGGCGATATCGAGTAATTGGGCGACCCCTTTGCCGTCCTGGCGCAGAACGGTGCCTTCGGTCAAGCGCTGCGACAATACGACGCAATGCATATGTCGCTTGTGTCCGCCGCGATAGTGCAATCGCGCCACGATCTCTTGTCCGGGGTAGCAGCCCTTGTCGAATGCAACCGCTTGCAAGCGCTCCAGCGACAAAGCGGGGGGCAGCAATTCACCCAGCGCAGCCGTGGGCAGCCAGGGCCAGCCCGCATGAATCTGCGGAAGGCGCCAGTCGTCGTCGGAGGTGGCCGCACCGGTCACCAGACTGTGCGAGCCGCAGCCCCAGATATAGGCGCCGCCTTCACGATGGAGGGCGTAACTCTCCCGCGCAGGAGCGGTACCCAGCGTTTGAACAGGAAGTACGGTGAGCTTGACCTTGGAGCGGAACACGAAACGTTGCAGTGATTGCGCCAAGCTGGCCGCGTCGCCGCCACGCAGCAGGACCAGCAGGGCGTCGTCGCTGGGGCGGCCAAGGTGGAACAGGGCAAGCACTCGTCCCTGCGCATCCAGCCATGCACTGAATTGCCACTGTCCGACTTGAAGCGAGCGGACGTTGCTTGTGAACTGAGCGTGGGCGAACGCGATGGCGTCGGCGCCTTCGAGCTGCAGGATATGGGCGGGGTAGTGGGGCGTCATAGCTCAGCGAGGTAGGGGCGGGGCGTGGGACATACAAGTGCGGCCGGGTGCTCTGTCAGACGCGCGCGCTGTCGTCAAGGTTGTGCTGCATTTACGCAAGTATTACGCTTTTACAGTTTTCAAATACCATGTCCGATACGTCCTCCCAAACCAAGTCCAAGCCGGCATCCGTTCCTGCGGAGCCGTCGCCCGTGCCTGCTGTTCCGGTAACGGAAAAGACCACAGTGGAGCGGCCGGCCCCGGATCCCACTCGCTACGGCGATTGGGAAAAGAACGGGCGCTGTATCGACTTCTGATTCGCCGCGCCGGTTTATTGCGCCGGCGTGTCGGAGAAGGGAAGGGCGGTAAAGGGCATTAGCGATTCCACCCAGGATAGCCGCCATGGCAGATACGCAACGACCGCTCTCTCCCCACATGGGCATATATAAGTGGCAAGTGCAGATGGTGACCTCCATCGTGCACCGCGCCACAGGTATTGCCCTTTCCGTTGGAACGCTGATTGTGCTGTGGGGGGTGTTTTCCCTTGCCCATGGCGAAGACAGCTACAACCAGTTCAAGACCTGCATCGGCAGCCCGATTGGCCTGATCCTCATGTTTGGCTGGACCTGGGCCCTGTTTTACCACCTGTGCAACGGCATCCGTCACCTGTTCCAGGACGGCGGCATGGGCTACGCCATTCCCCAGTTTGTTCGTTCCAGCTGGATCTCGATCATCGGCAGCGTGGTGCTGACCCTTATCGTCTGGGCCTACGTGCTGACCTCGGGAGGTGCGGCATGAGCGCCAACGGTCAACAGCACGACGTGCGCAAGCAGTTGCGCAACCCCCTCAAGCGTGCGCGCGGCCTTGGCTCGGCACAGTCCGGTGTCGGTCATTGGTGGACGCAGCGCGTGACCGCAACCGCGCTGGTGTTCCTCGTGGTGTGGTTCGTCGCGACGGTGCTGGGCGCACTGCACGCCGATTACGCCACGGCGCGCAGCATCATCGCCAAACCCTGGAACGCGGTATTGCTGGTCGCCTTTGTGCTGACCGTGTGCTGGCACGCGGTGCTGGGCCTGCAGATCGTGATTGAGGACTACGTGCATACGCGCTGGAAGGAAGTCGCCCTCCTGGTGCTGGTGAAGTTCATTGCAGTGCTCGGCACGCTGGCCACGTTGATGGCTGTGCTGCGCGTGGCGCTGGGGGCCTGATTCCATGGAAAGCTACAAGATCCAACAGCATAAGTACGACGTGATCGTGGTCGGCGCCGGTGGCGCTGGCCTGCGCGCCACCTTCGGCCTGGCCGAGAAGGGCTTGAAGGCCGCGTGCATCACCAAGGTATTCCCGACCCGTTCGCATACCGTGGCGGCGCAGGGCGGCATTTCGGCCGCGCTGGGCAACATGGGCGAGGACGATTGGCGCTTCCACTTTTACGACACCATCAAGGGTTCGGACTGGTTGGGCGACCAGGACGCCATTGAATACATGTGCCGCGAGGCGATTCCGGCCATCATCGAGCTGGAACACTACGGCGTGCCGTTCTCGCGTACCGAGGAAGGCAAGATCTACCAGCGTCCGTTTGGCGGCATGACCACGCATTACGGCAAGGGCACCGCGCAGCGCACCTGCGCCGCGGCCGACCGTACCGGTCACGCCATCCTGCACACGCTGTACCAGCAGGCGCTGGCGCACGACGCCACGTTCTTCATCGAGTACTTCGCCATCGACCTCATCTTCGACGAAGAGGGTGTGTGCCGTGGCGTGCTCGCGCTGGACATGAATGAAGGCACGCTGCACTTCTTCCGCGGTCACGCGGTGGTGCTGGCCACCGGCGGCTATGGCCGCGCCTACTTCAGCGCCACCTCGGCGCATACCTGCACCGGCGACGGTGGCGGCATGGTGCTGCGCGCGGGCCTCGCGCTGCAGGACATGGAGTTCGTGCAGTTCCACCCCACCGGCATCTACGGTTCCGGCTGCCTGATTACCGAAGGCGTGCGTGGCGAGGGTGGTTACCTCACCAACTCCAACGGCGAGCGTTTCATGGAGCGCTATGCGCCGAACGCCAAGGATCTCGCTTCGCGTGACGTGGTCAGCCGCGCCATGACGATGGAAATCCGCGAAGGCCGTGGCGTGGGTGAGCACAAGGACCATATCCACATCAACCTGATGCACCTGGGCGCCGACGTGATTCACGAACGCCTCCCGGGTATCGCCGAGTCGGCGCGCATCTTCGCCGGTGTGGACGTGACCAAGGAGCCCATCCCGGTGATCCCGACCGTGCACTACAACATGGGCGGTATCCCCACCAACTATCACGGCGAAGTGGTGCAGAAGCGCGGTGATGACGTGGATGCGGTGGTGCCGGGCCTGTTCGCCATCGGCGAGGCGGCCTGCGTATCGGTGCACGGCGCCAATCGCCTGGGCTCCAACTCGCTGCTCGATCTGGTGGTGTTCGGCCGTTCGGTGTCGCACCGCTGCGCCGAGATCATCAAGCCGGATACGCCGCACAAGGATCTGCCGGCCAGCGTGCTGGATACGGCCCTCGCGCGTTTCGACGGCCTGCGCAATGCCAAGGGCAGCCTGCCTACGGCGAAGATTCGCGCGGAAATGCAGCGCACCATGCAATCCGACGCTGCGGTGTTCCGTACCGGCGAGTCGCTGAAGGAAGGCTGCGAGAAGATCTCCAAGGTCCGCGACTCGTTCAAGGATGTCGGCATCAGCGATCGCTCGCTGGTGTGGAACTCCGACTTGATCGAGACGCTGGAGTTGGCCAACCTGCTCGATCAGGCCGTGGCCACCATGTACTCGGCCGAGCAGCGTCACGAGAGCCGTGGCGCGCATGCTCGCGAGGACTTCCCGGAGCGCGACGACGCCGACTGGCAGAAGCACACGATGGTGTCGGTCGATGAGAGCGGCAAAACCAACTTCGATTTCCGTCCGGTGCACATGTACACCATGACGAAGGACGTCGACGTCGTGCCGCCCAAGAAGCGCACTTACTAATTCCCGGACTGGAGAGCCACTGTGGCAGAGTTTTCGCTACCCAAGAATTCCAAGGTCCAGCCGGGCAAGCACTTTCCGGCCAAGGACGCGAAGAAGCCCCGTACGTTCCGCATCTATCGCTGGTCGCCGGATGACGGTCAGAACCCGCGCATCGATACGTATGAAGTCGATATGGCTTCGTGCGGGCCGATGGTTCTGGACGCCCTGCTGAAGATCAAGAACGAGATCGACTCGACGCTCACCCTGCGCCGTTCGTGCCGCGAGGGCATCTGCGGTTCGTGCGCGATGAACATCGACGGCACCAACACGCTGGCCTGTACCAAGGCCATCGAGGATTGCGCGTCGGGTGACGTGAAGATCTATCCGCTGCCGCACATGCCGGTGGTGAAGGATCTAGTGCCCGATCTCACGCACTTCTATGCGCAGTTCGCCTCGATCAAGCCCTGGCTGCGCACGCAGAGCCCGGCGCCGGCCGACAAGGAGCGCCTGCAGTCGCCGGAAGACCGCAAGAAGCTCGACGGTCTCTACGAGTGCATCCTGTGCGCTTGCTGCTCGACCAGCTGCCCGAGCTACTGGTGGAACGGTGACCGTTACCTCGGCCCGGCCATTTTGCTGCAGGCCTACCGCTGGATCGTGGACAGTCGCGATGAAGACACCGGTGCCCGCCTGGACGATCTTGAAGATCCGTTCAAGCTGTACCGCTGCCACACCATCATGAACTGCGCGCGTACCTGCCCGAAGGGCCTGAACCCGGCCAAGGCCATCGCCGAGATCAAGAAGCTGATCGTCGAGCGTCGCGCCTGATGCTCTTGCGCCCTCTCCCCAGGGGGGAGAGGGCTAGGGTGCGGGGGCGCGGTAAAGCGTCCCTTTGCCGGGTCGATGCATCATCGACCTCTCAGCCCAATCCTCTCTCCAGCGGGGAGAGGCGTAACTCCGGAGGCATTTCGCGCAATGGACGAAGCCCGCATCAAGCGCCTGCGCTGGCGCACCCGTCGCGGCACCCGCGAGTTGGACGCCCTGTTCGGTGGCTGGCTGGACGAGCGTTTCGCCGATGCGGACGAAAGCACGCGTCAGGCGTTCGATGAATTGCTGGATGTGCAGGACCCGGACCTGTGGGATTGGGTGATGGGGCACGCACAGGCGTCTCGCCCGGATTGGCAGGCCATCATCGATGACATCCGCTCCCGCCATCGGCTTTGAATACCGACCCTCGCGCTGGTTGAGGCGGGCGCTGGCTCTTTTCTCCGTATTGGCTTTGCTGTCGCTCTGGTTGAGCGCGTTGCCTGCGCCGCTGTCGGCGCTGCTGTCGCTGCTCCTGCTGGGGGCGGCGATCGGTTGCGTGCGGCGCCAGACTGCCTCGCCCGTGTTGGCAGCGGGCTGGGGGATGGAGGGCGATTGGAGCCTGCGACTGCGGGACGGCTCGGATGTAAAGGCTACGCTCATGGCCAGTCGTACGCTGGGCGAGGGCGCCATATGGCTGGCCCTGCGTGGGCCGTCCCCACGCCCTTTTATCCTGCTTCTGGCAGCGGACAACAGCGATGCCGACATCCGTCGGCGCCTGCGCATGCGTCTCCAGCTGGCTCCGGCCCAGACTGTAGGTCCCATGGATGGCACTCTTTCGTCTCCACGCGGTCCTAGGGCTTAGCCGCTTCTCAGGCGATAATCCCCCCTTACGGGCGGCCAGCCCTCACGAACCCCACAAGCGACCCGCCTAATGTTTCGACCGTTAGAGCTTTTCATCGGCCTGCGCTATACCCGCGCCAAGCGTCGCAACCAGTTCATCTCGTTTATTTCCACGGTTTCCATCGTCTGCATCGCCATCAGCGTGACGGCGCTGATTACGGTGATGTCGGTGATGAATGGCTTTGACGATGAGTTGCGTTCGCGCATTCTGGGCGCCATCTCGCATGCCACGGTGTCGGGCATGCCGGGGCAGGCCGTACAGGAGTGGCCGCGCGCGGTGAAGATCGCCGAGGCCAACAAGCACGTGCAGGGCGCCGCGCCCTACGTGGAATCGGAGGCCTTCCTGCAGGCGCGCCGCTCCACCGGGGGCTTGTTGCGTGGTATCGAGCCCACGGAAGAACCCAAAGTGTCCGATATCGGCCAGCATATGGTCGAAGGCACGCTTACCGCGCTCACGCCGGGTAGCTGGAATGTGGTGCTGGGCCGCGAGCTGGCCATGCAGTTGGGCGTGGCGGTGGGCGACAAGGTGATCGTTGCGGTACCCACCTTCAAGTCCTCGCCGCTTACCGGCAGCGTGCCCAATCTGCGTTCGTTCACCGTGTCGGGTGTATTCGAGCTGGGCATGCAGGAGTTCGATTCCGGCTTGGCCCTGGTGAACATGACCGATGCCGAGCGCCTGAATGGACTGGACGGCCCCACGGGCATCCGCCTGCGCCTGGATGACATGTTCAATGCGCGCTCGGTGGCGAGCGAGCTGGCCAACCAGTTGGGTCAGGTCTATCGGGTGGAAACCTGGATGGATAGTCACGCCAATTTCTTCGCCGCCATCTCGATGGAGAAGAAAGTGATGTTCATCATCCTCTCGCTGATCATCCTGGTCGCGGTGATCAATCTGATCTCGATGCTGATGATGCTGGTGACCGACAAGCAGGCGGATATCGCCATCCTGCGTACGCTGGGCTCCACGCCGCGCAGCATCATGGGCATGTTCATGGTGCAGGGCGTGTTGGTGGGCTTTGTCGGCATCGGCTTCGGCGTGGGCTTGGGCTCGCTGCTTTCGTGGAAACTGCCGGGGATCGTCAAGTGGATCGAGCACGTGACCGGCGTGACCTTCCTCTCGCCGGATGTCTATTACATCAGCGAGTTACCCAGCAAGCTCTCGGCGAGCGATGTGGGCTGGGTGGCCTTGATCACCTTCCTGTTCTCCTTGCTGGCCACCCTTTATCCCGCGTGGCGTGCGTCGCGCACGCAGCCCGCGCAGGCGCTTCGCTATGAGTAAACCGATGAGTCACACCAACGACATCGTGCTGCGCGCCAGCGGCATCGCCAAGACCTATGAAGAGGGCGATCTGAAGACCGATGTGCTCTCCAACGTCAGTTTCACCGTCAAGCGCGGCGAAACGCTGGCTATCGTCGGCGCCTCGGGCTCGGGCAAGAGCACGCTGCTGCATATCATCGGGGGCCTGGATACGTTGACGAAGGGCGAGGTGGAGGTGGAAGGAAAGAACCTTTCGCGTCTCTCCGATGCGGACCGCGGTCGCGTCCGCAATCGCTCGATGGGTTTCATTTACCAGTTCCATCACCTGTTGCCGGAGTTCACTGCGCTGGAGAACGTATGCATGCCGTTGTTGATTCGCGGTGTGGCGATCGGCGAGGCGCAACGGCAGGCCAGCGAGTTGCTGGGCAAGGTGGGCTTGGGCCAGCGAGTGGGGCACAAGCCGGCCGAGCTCTCGGGAGGCGAGCGCCAGCGCTGCGCCGTGGCGCGCGCACTGGTGACGCGCCCGGCCGTGGTGCTGGGCGACGAGCCTACCGGCAACCTGGACGAGGGTAACGCCGCGCAGGTCTACGACCTGATGGTGGAGCTCAATCGCGAGATCGGCACCAGCTTCATCCTGGTCACCCACGACAACCGTCTGGCGGGGCGCATGGATCGCACGTTGGAGCTGCACAGCGGCGTGCTGGTCGAGAAAGCGCGGGCCTGATCCCGCCTCACCGCTGAGGCGCTCGTACGGTGAGCGCCGACGTGATTTTCCGCCGCCAAAACATCCTGCGCTGACTAGGCTGGCTTCTTTCTCCGGAAGAGGCGCGTCATGGTGCGCGTGCGCGGCGCTATCGGACCTGGCTTGCTGCTGCTCGCGGGTGTACTCGCAGTGCAGTGGCTACCCCACCTGCCATCGCGTGGGTGGAGCATCGCCATGCTGGTGCTGGCTTGTGCGCTGGCATGTACTGGCCGGCGTGGCCGTTGGGTGGCGTGCTGCCTGTTCGGCGTGGGCTGGTCGTGCCTGTGCGGTGGCGCGGGCATGGAGGCACGCTTGCCGCATGCCCTTGAAGGCAAGGATGTGTGGGTGGAAGGTCGCGTCAGTGGATTGCCGTCGCGGCGTGAGGATGCCACCGGCTTCCTGCTGGTAGCGGAGCGGGCGTGGCTGGATGACGTACCCTTGAGCCTGCATGGGCTGATTCGCGTGAACTGGTACAACAACGCACCTGTGCTGGCGCCGTGCAGCCACTGGCGTCTCAGGCTTCGGCTGAAGCGCCCGCGAGGCCTGCTCAATCCTGGCGGCAGCGATAGTGAACGCAGCGCCCTGGAGCGTGGCATCGTGGCGACCGGTTACGTGCGGGAGGATGCCGGCCGGTCCGCTGCGCCACCGCGAGGCCTATGCATCGACGGCGTGCGCGATGCGATCAGCCGCGGCATTGCCGCGCGCGTGGACGATGCGCACGATGCCGCGCTGCTGCAGGCTTTTTCCGTCGGCGATATTCGCGGCTTGAGCCAGCATGATTGGGAAGTAGCCCGCGCCAACGGCATTCCTCACCTCATCGCCATCTCGGGGTTTCATGTGGGCGTGGCCGCCTTGTTTGGCGTATGGCTGATGCGCGTGCTGTACGCCTTGTTTCCGCGTTTGGCCCTGCGTTGGCCAAGGCCGCCTGCGCTGGCGGCTGGCGCCCTGCTGGCTGCCGCTGTGTATAGCGCACTGGCTGGCTTTGGCCTGCCTACGGTGCGCACATTGCTGATGATTACCGTGGTGGCGCTGGCCCGGTGCCTGCGACGGCACCCCGGTGGGCCGCAGTCGTTGGCGCTTGCCTTGGTGGCCGTGCTGCTGTTTGACCCCTTGAGTGTGCTTTCGGCCGGGTTTTGGCTGTCCTTCGTGGGCGTCGCGTTTCTCATGCTATGCCTGAACGTGCATGGCAAGGGCTTGCGCGGCTTTCTGCACGAACTCTCCGCCGGGCAAATGGTGATGACGCTATCGTTGATGCCGCTGACCCTGTGGTTCTTCGGCGAGGCGTCGCTGGTGGGTGCCTTGTCCAATCTGGTTGCGGTGCCGTTCGTGAGTTTCGTCATCGTGCCGTGCGCCTTGGTAGGCATGGTGATGCTGGGTGTATGCCCGCCGTTGGCCACCCCGGTACTGTGGTGTGCCGCATGGCTGGCGCATGCGCAGTGGTGGCTGCTGGAGCAGATGGCAACGTGGCCCGGTGCGCACTGGTACTTGCCGGAGGTTGGCCTGGCGGCGCTGTTGCTGTCCACCCTGGGGGCACTGTGGTTGTTCATGCCGCGCGGCATGCCGATGCGCTGGCTGGGCATCGTGCTGTTTCTGCCGTTGGTGTGGCCGCAGCGCGTGTTGCCGGCCGCAGGCGGCTTCCAGGTATGGATGCTGGATGTGGGGCAGGGCCTGTCGGTGTTGGTGCGTACTGGGCAGCATGCCTTGCTATACGACGCCGGGGCCAAGTTTCCATCGGATTTCGACCTGGGTGAGGCGGCGGTACTGCCATCCATTCGAGCGCTGGGTATCGATACGCTGGATGTATTGGTCGCCAGCCATGCCGACAACGATCACGCGGGCGGTATGCCTGCCGTGGCCGCCGCCTTTCCCCGGGCCGAACGTTACGCAGGGGAACCCGAACGCATGGCGGTGCCGATGGCGGCGTGTCCGGTGGGGCGGTCGTGGCATTGGGAGGGCGTCACCGTCCGCGTGTTGCCATCCGGCCAAGCCGGGGACGCGGCGAATGACCGTTCCTGCGTGGTGTTGGTGGAGGGGGTTTCCGGGCGTGTCTTGCTCACCGGTGATATCAGTACCCGGGTTGAGCCCCGCGTGGCCGAGGCGCTTTCGGCCGGGCCGCCCCTGGTGCTCTCGGTGCCTCACCACGGCAGCCGGACTTCCTCCGGCGTGGCGTTCTTGCGCGCCACTGAGCCGACCCTGGCGCTGGTCTCCGCTGGGTGGCGCAATCGCTTTCGCCATCCCAATCCCCAGGTGATGCAGCGCTACGAGCAGGCGGGTATTCCCTGGCTGAACACGGCGACGAGCGGGGCGATTCAAGTCGACTTTCCGCCTACGCAACGGCCAGCGGTGGCGGCCACCTGGCGTCAGCGGCAGTCTCGCTATTGGCGCGAATGAGGCGGCTTTCACAACTGCCACGGGGGCCGCGGAACCGCCAGGAGAGGCTGTTATGATGCGCCCTTCCTATCGATCGTGTGTCGTGGAGTCGTTGTGCTGGAAATCCTGATGGCTGGTGGCTGGGCGATGCTGCCCATCCTGATGTGTTCGGCGGTCGCGCTGGCGATCGTGCTGGAGCGTTGCTGGACCCTGCGACGTCGCTCGGTGCTGCCGCCCGGCTTGGGCGAGGAAGTGCGCAACTGGGCGCGCTCCGGCCAGTTGGACGGCAACCATCTCACTGCTTTGGCCAATGGCTCGCCGCTGGGCGAACTGCTGGCTTCGGCGCTGGCCGTGCGCAATCGTTCGCGTGAGCTCATCAAGGAGCGCATCGAAGACACCGGCCGCCATGTCGTGCATCGCATGGAGCGCTATCTCAACACGCTGGGCACCATTGCGCTGATCGGCCCGTTGCTCGGCTTGCTGGGCACCGTGATTGGCCTTATCCGCATGTTCATGGACGTCATGAAGGGCGGTGTGGGCG
>NZ_JAELTT010000066.1 GCF_016428975.1 Dyella sp. ASV21 | reverse complement strand
AGCAAGCAGCGGCGGCAGCACTTCTACCCCGATCACCTCACTGGCACTCAGACGCACCGTACCCTCGATGGCATCCCGCCCCGCCGACGCCGCACGCTGCAGCGCAGCCGAGGCCGAAGCCATGGCCTTAGCGTGCGGCAACAGCTCCCGAGCCAATGCGGTAGGCGCCAGGCCTTGGGGCGAACGGGTGAACAACGCCGCGCCCAGGCTGGCCTCCAGCTCGCGCATGTGTCGACCCAGGCTGGGCTGGGTCATCCCCAGCGCGCGTGCAGCGGCCGACAGGCTGCCATCACGCATGACCGCAAGAAAGGACCGATAGAGCTCCCAGCCGGGATCGAGGTTGGCCATGCATATTTGTATAACAGATCTACAGCCTTATGGAATTTTCATTTAGCCGCACGAACCGCAAGCTGGTCGCCACCCTTCCCAAGGAGATAACCATGAACACCACGCGCGTGGCACTGGTGATCGGCGCCCAAGGCGGCATCGGCCATGAAACCTGCGTCGCCCTGCGCCGCCACGGCTGGCAGGTGCGTGCGCTGGCGCGCCGGCCGACGGACACGCCCGAACAAGACGGGCTAATGTGGCTGATGGGCGACGCCATGCGAGCCGCCGATGTACTTCAAGCCGCCGTCGGCACCGAGCTGATCGTGCACGCCGTCAACCCGCCGGGCTACAAGAACTGGGAGGGAACGGTGCTGCCCATGCTGGAGAACACCATCGCGGCGGCTCGCGCCTGCGATGCACGCATCGTGCTGCCCGGCACGATCTACAACTACGGCCCAGACGCCTTCCCCGACCTCACCGAGCGCTCGCCCCAGCACCCAATCACCCGCAAGGGTGAGATCCGCGCGGAGATGGAACATCGCCTGCAGGCGGCTGCCACACAGGGCGTGCGAAGCCTCATCTTGCGTTGCGGGGACTTCTTCGGGCCGCACGCGGCCAACAACTGGCTGGCGCAAGGGCTGATCCGCGCGGGCTCGCCGGTGCAACGGCTCACCTATCCAGGCGACTACGCGCTAGGCCACAGTTGGGCCTATCTGCCGGATGTCGGGGAAACCCTGGCGCGACTGCTCGATCGCGCAGACGAACTCGCCCCGTTCCAGACCTTCCACTTTGGCGGCTACTGGCTCAATGGACACGAGTTGCTGGCGGCCCTGCGCCGCGTGACGGCGGATTCCTCGATCCGCGCAGCACGCTTTCCCTGGTGGCTCGCACAACTGGCCGCGCCCTTCAACGAGACGCTGCGCGAATTGTGCCGCATGCGCTACCTGTGGCGCGCGCCGATTCGCCTGGACGACCGCCAGCTCGCCGCCTTTCTGGGGGGCACCCTTTACAGCCCCTTGGAGCAGGCTTTGCGCACCACGCTGGAAAGCCTGGGCAGCCTGACTCCGGTCAATCGATCGGCGTATGCCGGTACTTGATCACATCCCGCTCGAGAATCGGCGACGCCTGGTTGGACCACGAACGGCGAATGTAGGTGACCACCGCCGCCACGTCGCTGTCGCTTAACTGCTGAGCGAACGGCGGCATGGAGTATGGCCTCGGATTTCCCGCGGTGACCGGCGGGAAACCTCCCAGCAGCACGACGCGAATCGCATTGATGCCGGTGGGTTCGTTCACCGAGGAGTTCCCGCTAAGCGGTGGATAGATGCCCGCCACGCCGTTGCCGTCCTTGCCGTGGCAATCGGCACAGCGCTCGACATAGACCTGCGCGCCGCGCACGAGCACGGTCTTGGTATCCAGCGGCGAGCTATCGGCCTTGGGCGCCGCGCGCGGCGGCAACGATTGCAAATAAATAGCGATGGCGCGCAGATCATCCTCATGCATGTGCTGCGTGCTTTGCGCCACGACTTCGGCCATCGGGCCAAACGCGGTGCCGCGCGACGATTGCCCGGTCTTGAGCAGCGCGACGATGTCCTGCTGACTCCAGCCGGCAAGACCGCCATTGGCCTGCATGCTCAGGTCAGGCGCATACCAGTTCTGTGCGGGGATCTGCCCGCCCACCAGCGCCGGATTGCTCTGCGAGCCGCCCAGTGCATCGCGAGGCGCATGGCATTCGTTGCAGTGCCCCAGCCCCTGCACCAAATACGCGCCTCGATTCCATTCGGCCGACCGGTTGGCGTCGGCTTGGTAGGTGCCTTCGCGGAAGTACAACGCTCGCCATGCCTTGAGCCCGTTGCGCACGCTATAGGGGAAATCCAGCCCCAGCGGTTTGGATGGCTGATGCACCGGCGGCAACGACTGCAGGTAAGCGAAGATCGCCAACGCGTCGTCGTGTGTCACCTTGGTGAACGATGTGTACGAAAACACCGGATACAACAGTTCGCCGTGTCGACCGATGCCGCTGTGCAGGGCTTGCCAGAAATCCTCGAAACTCCATTCACCCAGACCCGTGTCGCGATCGGGCGTGAGGTTGGGTGCGGGCACATTGCCGAACGGCGTAGCGAGCACACGACCACCGGCGTAGCGCGCACCGCCCTGCGTGGTATGGCAGGAAGCGCAATCGCCCACGGTCGCCAGGTATTCGCCGCGAGCGATCAGTGTCGGGTCCTTGAGCGTTGCCGCTTCCACCTTACTTGCCGATGGCGATATCGGCGCATGCCCTACACCGCGCAGAAACCACCAACCACCCAGCAGTAGCAGCACCGCCGCAACAGCCACTATCGCGCGCTTCATGCGCCATCTCCCTGCTTGCCCAGCACACCACAATGCAACGGTGGCGTGACCGTTCCTGGCGCTTGGGCATGCATGTCCGCCGGCCATTCACGACCCGCCAACCACGCAGACACCGCACTGATGTCCGAGTCGCTCAAGCGGTTGGCGATGAGGGCCATGCAATCAGGCGACACCGTGGCACGCGTCTTTGTGCGCCAGGAACCGAGCTGCGAGCTGATGTAGTCATAAGGCAAGCCCACCAGCCCCGGGATATCCGGCTGCACGCCGGTAAGCTGAGTGCCGTGGCAGGCCGAACAAGGCGGAATCTGGCGTGCCGGATCACCCTGCGTCACCAACTGCTCGCCCCGCTTGAGCGCGCCGGGAGCAAGTCGCGGCATGGGCGAATGCACATAGGGCACCTCTTGCGCGGCAAAGTAATCGGCAATCTCTTGCAGGTACTCGGGGCTGAGCTGGCGCACCGTGTATTCCATAGGCGCGTACTTACGCAGACCGTCCTGAAAATCCTTCAACTGACGTGCCAGATAGCCAGCGGGCTTGCCAGCCAGACGCGGAAAGAAGCCGCTTTCCGGCGTGCCTTCGCCATGCGCGCCATGGCACGCCGTGCAGGCGGCGATACGCTGCTGCAAGGTGTCGGGAATCACGGGATGTACGGCCGCTTGCGCTCGCGCATTACCGATGCCCGCCCCTGCGACCAAGACGGCGAGGACTAACATGCACCGCGACCACTTCGCTGAAAGCCCTTTCATAGTGTTCCCTGCTGCGCGTAATGACGCGCCGATGCCCGCCGTCGCGGCCGCGACGTGCATTCGATTATAGGCATCGCCATCGGTCGCACGACGAGCAGTCTCCACCCGACCCATTTTTGCGACATCATGCCGCAGACCTATGTCCGGAGGAGTTGACGCCTGCTCGCGCCATGGCGCTTTGCAGCCCAGATCGCTGCTCGCCGCTGCTCGACCATGCCGGCGACGACGACCCTATACCGCGAGCACTACGCAGCAGCGCATGCATGCCGGGACCACGATCAGCGAGGCGCTTGAATCGCAATGCTTGCAATGTATCCGCCAACTCGACCGGGCCGGCACAGCACGCAATGCGCCGAACGTGACCTCAGGCCGAGAGAGGACGGGCGAACCGGACCTCGGGCGCGATGACCGCATCCGAGTTCAAAGCATCGTGCAGCAACAGAGCAACGCTGAGGCTATGGGCTGTCTCCCGCTCATGAACTACGCCACCGTAGATCTGCGTTCGCTCACGAATAGTCGCCATACCCTGGCCATGGGTACCCAGCAACGACACCACTTGCCGCCACTCCGGCACGGACTTGCCGCGGTGGGCCGGTGCTGAGCGCTCGGCGACCACGCGCAACACCACCCAACGACGGCCACGCGTACAGCCTCCGCGAATCTGCAGGCGCACGGCACGCAGCGGCTCGCGCGCCAATAGATACACCAGCACCTCGCAAGCCTGGCGATACAGCATCATGTGTACCCCGGGCGCCAACTGGGCCAGTCCGGCGCCACTCAGGTCGCAGCGGTAGCGCGCGCCCACCATCGCGGCGGCCTGTGCCAAAGGCCCATCCACGAAGGTCGCCGCCAAGCCATGCTCGCGCCACGACCGCGGATGCAGTGCATTGGCGAGGCGATGCATTTCGCGCTGGGTAAAGTCGAGATGGCGCGCGTAGGTGTGATCCATGTTCTCAGGCAGCATCGGACGCAGGCGATCGAGCATGCGCTGTTGGCCGTCACGTACGTTCTGGCCCAGACGCTCAAGGGTCTCGGCCACGTGACGCAGGCGCTGCTCCTCCTGGTAGAGACCCTGTTGCGCCAACTGGAATCCTCGCCACGCGTCGTCGACAGCCCGAGCACCGTCAGCAACCGAAGGCACAGCGCTCGAAACCGTGCGCGCGCCCAGCATAAGGAGGCTCGACACCGCAAATGCGATCAGCGACTGCGCCTGGATCAACGAAGGTTCGCGCAAGATGGTTTCGGTCATCTGCACGGCGATACTGGCCAACGTGCCCGCCGCCGCGGCGCCCTGCCACCCATGCCGCAAGGTCATCCACGCCACCGGCAGGAACATCGCCATGCGAGCGACTTCCACAATGTCCGCGTTATGAATGTTAAGCGCGATCCAGGTGAGCACGAGCAGCGCCGGCAGCACGCCTGTGAGCAGATGAAGCAGAAACGCGCTGCGCGCGCCCGCCACGACGTCGGCAAAGCGCCGGGGCGCCCAAGCCCACAACGCCATGAATACAGGCACCACCGTCAACCCGCCCAGGAAGCTACCCAGCAAATAGTTGAGCGAGATAGGCAGGGTCACCTGGGGCGCGATTTGGCCGGGTGGCAACTGCATCAGCGCGAGCGCGCCACAGTTGGCCAGCGCAGCGATGACCGCGCCCAACAGCACGAATAAGAGCACTGCCGCCATGTCGATGCGAGCCGCGCGGAAAACCGAGATGTGCCGCCGACACCACGCGAAGAACGGCGCCCCCAGCAAGGTGGGCGGCACAGACATCGCGCATGCCCAAACCACGCCGAACTGGTCATGATGGGACCAGCCTGCATAGGCTAGGGGCAAGACTTCTCCGACGATCAGGGTTGGCCAATAGCGGGTGGGCACCAGCAGCATGCATGCCACCCGCAGGCCCGTCGTGAGATTCCAATGGGATACCGTGACCTGCCGCAACAGGAGATAGCAGGCCGCATAAGCCACCGCCACGGCAACGTGAGCCCACGCGCCGCGCAGCCCTTGCCCTCCTGCCGCGCCCCGCCTATCTGTCGTTGTTGCGACCATCGCGTCTTGCCAAGCCCCTATGGGAAATGTCGAGGTGGCATTGCCGAAGGCAAAAGCCTACGGCAACACATCCATTACTCGCACATTTTCGCAGGAAAAAGCCTCAAGTGATTGCGTGACTAATTCACTTGACACCCGGCCGCCTCAGCCACTTCAAATGCCAGCAGCACCTGCAGACTTACGCACGATCAGCATCGCCAATTCCAGCGATTGCTCGTAATTGAGGCGCGGATCGACCATGGACTTATAGGCGCGATCCAGGTCCGCCTCGTTCAGGTCACGGGCACCGCCCATGCACTCGGTCACGTCCTCGCCGGTCAATTCCAAATGCACACCACCCAAACGGGTGCCCGCGGCGGCATGGATATCGAATGCCTGATCGAGCTCGCCGCGAATATTGTCGAAACGGCGCGTCTTGTAACCGTTGGAGGTGGCCTCAGTGTTGCCATGCATCGGGTCCGCCACCCAGAGCACGCGACGCCCCGCCCGCTTCACGGCATCCAGCAACGGCGGCAGCGCGCTACCGATCTGGGCGTTACCCATGCGGTGAATCAGGGTCAGGCGACCGGGCTCGTCCTCGGGATTAAGCGCGTCGATCAGCGGCAGCAACTGCTCCGGCTTTACCGAGGGCCCTACCTTGACCGCAACAGGATTACGGATGCCTCGGAAGTACTCCACGTGCGCACCGTCCAGCGCCGCCGTGCGCATGCCAATCCAGGGAAAATGCGTGGACAGGTTGAACCAGCCCTGGTGACGAGGCACCTGGCGCGTCAACGCCTCCTCGTAGTGCAACAGCAACGCCTCGTGCGAGGTGAAGAAGTCCACGCGCGAAAACCCCGCAATAGGGCCAGCCAGGGTTTCCATGAAGCGAAGCGAGTCGCCAATCGCCGCCACCATGCGTCGGTATTCGGCAGCCAGCGGCGAATGCTCTACCCAGGCAAGATCCCAGTACTCGGGGTGATGCAAGTCCGCGAAGCCGCCATCGATGAGTGCCCGCACGAAATTCATGGTCAGCGCCGAGTGCGCATGAGCCTGAATCAAACGCTGCGGATCAGCCCGGCGAGCCTCCGACGTAAACTCCGGACTATTGACCAGATCGCCACGAAAGCTCGGCAGCGTCAAACCATCGCGTGTCTCGGTATCGGTCGAACGCGGCTTGGCATACTGGCCGGCGAAGCGGCCCACGCGTAGCACCGGTTTCTTGAGTCCGTGTACCAGCACCAGACTCATCTGCAGCAGAACTTTCAGACGGTTCGAAATGATCGGACTGGTGCAATCGGCAAAGCTTTCCGCACAGTCGCCGCCTTGAAGAAGGAAGCGCTTGCCCTCCTGCGCCTCCGCCAAGGCCTGCTTAAGCGCCAGCACCTCCCAGGAGGTCACTAGCGGCGGCAGGCCAGACAGCTGACCCGTGGCACGGGCCAACTCAGCGGCGTCCTCATAAAGGGGCTGCTGCAAGGCCTGACGCTGCTGCCAGCTCCCGGGCGCCCAGTTCTCGGAGGAAGGCGGTGTGGTGGACGATATCGGCATGATGTGGGACATCACTAAGGGATCTACTCAGGCGCGCTTGCGCGCGGTGGTCCAGACAACGAGAACCGCCAGCAGCAGAAACCACGCCAGCGTCCAGGCCGGCATCGGCAAGCCAAATACCGGCTCGACCTTGGCGCATTCGCCCGAACCGGTGAATACCATCTTTAGCACCTTGGCGAACGGGAACGTATCCATCATGTAACCAAGGTTGGGACCACAAGCGGGGATATCATCGGGCGGTAGCGTCTGCAGCCACAAATGACGACCAGCGGTGGCGATTCCCCCCAGCGCACCGATCAGCACCCCGCCGGCATACAGCCACCGCGTGCCACCCCGCGGCGCATGCAGGCCGCCAAGCAGGAAAAACACTCCCATGATCATGAAAGCGATGCGCTGGAAGATGCACAACGGACACGGAACCATGCCAAGCACGTGTTCGGCATAGAGCGCGTAGGCCAGAAGGGCCACACAAAGGCCGAAACCAGCGAGATAGGCGGTACGGTACGACCAGCGAAAAGGATTCATGGCGCCTGGGGCTTGCGTTGCGAGAGGGCGACATTACCCGCTTACCCCCTCCCTGTCAGCCCTGCCCCCCGACCTAAGAAAGCCCCAGAGCCCTCCCGTTTGCCCGGCGCGCGTGGCGCTGCCACCACGCGTACGATTCGCCTTCCCCAGAAAACGAAAACCCCGGCAAGTTTCCCTGCCAGGGTTCCGTATAACGCTTGGTGCTACCGATTACTCGGCGGCAGCCTCGACGCTGGGACGATCGACCAGCTCGACGTACGCCATCGGAGCGTTGTCGCCCGGGCGGAAGCCGCACTTGAGGATACGCAGGTAACCGCCGGGACGCTCGCGGTAACGGGGGCCCAGCTCAACGAAGAGCTTGCCCACGGCCTGCTTGTCGCGCAGACGCGCAAAAGCAAGGCGGCGGTTGGCAACGCCGTCGGTCTTGGCGAGCGTGATGAGCGGCTCGGCGACGCGACGAAGTTCCTTGGCCTTCGGCAGGGTGGTACGGATAAGCTCGTGCTTGATCAGCGACGCAGCCATGTTCTTGAACATGGCTTCGCGATGGCTGCTCGTGCGGTTGAGCTTGCGACCGGATTTCTGGTGGCGCATGGCTAAAACTCTCTAGTCTGTTGTTATGAAAAGACGACCAAAAGGATCGGCTTCCCGCGGTTACCCGCTGTGAAGGCCCTTGGAAACGAGGCCTCTTATTAGAGGGCGATCTCAAAGACCGCCTTTAGGCGCTTGGCGGGAGCACTTGGCACTCCCGCCACGACACTTTCAGCGCTGGCGGTCACGTGACCGCCGAAACGCTTAACCCAGCTGCATACCGTGCGACAGACCCGGCGGCGGCCAGTTTTCCAGCTTCATGCCCAGGGCAAGACCACGACCGCCCAGCACATCCTTGATCTCGGTGAGCGACTTCTTACCCAGATTCGGGGTCTTAAGCAGCTCAACCTCGGTCTTCTGCACCAGGTCACCGATGTAGTAGATGCTCTCGGCCTTCAGGCAGTTTGCCGAACGCACCGTGAGCTCCAGGTCATCGATCGGACGCAGCAGCAGCGGGTCGAAACCGCCCTTCTCTGCCTTATCCGTCGCGCTTTCGCGGCGGGAGAAGTCACCGAATACCGACAGCTGGTCATTGAGGATTTCGGCAGCCTTGCGAACTGCGTCTTCCGCACCGATGGTGCCATTGGTTTCGATGTCCAGCACCAGCTTATCGAGGTTGGTGCGCTGCTCGACACGAGCGGCGTCCACCTCATAGGCCACACGCAACACCGGCGCGAACGACGCGTCGAGCTGCAGGCGACCGATCGGACGTGCTTCGTCGTCCGGGTGCTGGCGCGCGCTGGCCGGCTGGTAGCCGACGCCGCGACGCACCTTCAAGCGCATGTTGAGCGCGATGTCCTTGGTCAGGTGGCAGATCACGTGCTCGGGGTTAATGATTTCCACCGAGTGGTCGACGGCGATATCGCCGGCGGTGACTACGCCCTTGCCCTTCTTGGACAGGGTGAGGGTGACTTCGTCACCCGAATGCTGACGAATCGCCACATCCTTGAGGTTGAGCAGGACTTCGATCACGTCCTCCTGCAAACCCTCAAGCGTGGTGTACTCGTGCAGCACGCCATCAATTTCCACCTCGACGATGGCGGAGCCAGGGATCGAGGAGAGCAGCACGCGGCGCAGCGCGTTGCCCAGGGTGTGGCCGAAGCCACGCTCGAGCGGCTCGACCACCACCTTCGCGCGGTTGGGTCCAAGCTGCTCGACGCTGAGGCCGCGAGGCCGCAGCACGCTAGTTGACGAAACTGCCATGCAGGGCTCCGGTTGATTACTTCGAGTAGAGCTCGACGATCAGGCTCTCGTTGATGTCGGTCGGCAGGTCGCCGCGGTCCGGCATCGCCTTGAACGTACCTTCGAACTTCTTGCTGTCCACTTCGACCCACTGCGGACGAAGGTCCATGGTGTCGAACACGGTTGCAGCTTCCTGCACGCGCAGCTGGGTGCGAGCACGCTCGGTCAGTGCGACCACGTCGCCGGAGCGAACCTGGTACGACGGGATGTTCACCTTCTTGCCGTTGACCAGAACAGCCTTGTGGCTGACCAGCTGACGGGCCTGGGCGCGGGTAACCGCGAAACCCATGCGGTAAACCACGTTGTCCAGACGGCTTTCGAGCAAGCGCAGCAGATTTTCGCCGGTGTTGCCCTTGAGGGTCGACGCCTTGGCGTAGTAGTTGCTGAACTGACGCTCGAGCACACCGTAGATGCGCTTGACCTTCTGCTTTTCACGCAGCTGCAGCGCATAGTCCGACATGCGCATGCGCTTGTTAGCGCCATGCTGACCGGGCTTGTTTTCCAGCTTGCACTTCGAATCGATAGCGCGCGCCGGGCTTTTCAGACTGAGATCTGCACCCTCGCGGCGAGCGAGTTTGCAGGTAGCTCCACGATAACGGGCCATGGGTATGCTCCTTTAGACTCGACGCTTCTTCGGGGGACGGCAGCCGTTATGCGGAATCGGCGTGACGTCGATGATGTTGAGAACCTTGTAACCGAGGGCGTTCAGCGAACGCACGGCCGACTCACGACCCGGACCCGGGCCCTTGATGCGGACTTCAACGGTCTTCACGCCGTAATCGCCTGCAGCGCGGCCGGCCTTTTCGGCGGCAACCTGAGCTGCAAACGGGGTCGACTTACGCGAGCCGCGGAAACCCGCGCCGCCGGCAGTCGCCCACGACAGGGCATTGCCCTGGCGATCAGTGATCGTGACGATGGTGTTATTGAAGGAGGCTTGCACGTGTGCCACGGCATCCGTGACAACGCGCTTGATCTTCTTCTTGGTCTTGACAGGCTTGGCCATGTTCGGAATCCGTTACTTCTTGATCGCGCGACGCGGACCCTTACGGGTGCGTGCGTTGGTACGCGTGCGCTGGCCGCGCACCGGCAGGCCACGACGGTGGCGCAGACCGCGGTAGCAACCCAGATCCATAAGGCGCTTGATTGCAATACCGACTTCACGGCGGAGGTCACCCTCAACCACGTACTTGCTGATTTCGTGGCGGATCTTCTCCACCTCGCCCTCACTGAGGGACTTGATCGGCGTGGTGGGAACCACACCAGCGTCCGCGCAGACCTTCTTGGCCCGGCTGCGGCCGATGCCATAAATGCTCTGCAGGCCAACCCAGACATGCTTCTGGACCGGCAAATTGACACCCGCGATGCGCGCCATGATGTACTTTCTCCGATGCGTTTCGTGCGCGGTAAACGCGCAATTCTAACCGTAATTAACCCAACAGGAAAGCCTTGCGGCACCAGGGGTGCCGCCGCCCTCCGATTTAGACCAACTTCCTACCACCCCAGCAGCCATCAGTTGCGGCGGAGGTTGGCCTTCTTGAGCAGGCTTTCATACTGGTGACTGACCAGATGCGCTTGCACCTGAGCAGTGAAATCCATCACCACGACCACGACGATCAGCAGAGAGGTGCCGCCGAAGTAGAACGGGACATGCCAAGCCTTTTGCATAAACGATGGAACAAGGCAGACCAACACCAGATACAGCGCGCCGACACCGGTAAGACGGGTCATGACGTTGTCGATGTAGTCAGCCGTTGAGCGGCCCGGGCGGATGCCCGGAATCAAGGCGCCGGAGCGCTTGAGGTTGTCCGCCGTCTCCTGGGAGTTGAACACGATCGCCGTGTAGAAGAATGCGAAAGTGATCACCAGCACCGCGAAGACAATGTCATACAGCGGCTCACCCGGGGTCAGTGCCTGGGTCAGTTCCGTCAGCCAACGCGACTGGTGACCGGCACTGAACCAGGTCGCCGCGGTGGCGGGAAACATCAACAGACTCGAGGCGAAGATCGGCGGAATGACGCCCGCCATGTTGATCTTCAGGGGCAAGTGCGAGGTCTGGTTCATGTAGGCCCGCTGCCCGCCGGAACGTCGCGCGTAATTCACGGTAATGCGCCGCTGGGCGCGCTCCATGAAGACCACGAACGCCGTCACAGCAAGGATCAGACCCACCACCATGATCATCTTGATCACGGAGAGCTCGCCATTGCTGGCCATGGTCAGCGTGTGCGCCACAGCGCCCGGCAGACCCGCCACGATACCAGCGAAGATCAGCAGCGAAATACCGTTGCCGATACCACGCTCCGTAATCTGCTCGCCCAGCCACATCAGGAACATCGTGCCGGCGGTGAGGCCGACGATCGATGCCATGACAAAGCCCATACCCGGCGTGTAAACCACCGGAGCGCCGCCTGCCGCAACCTGCTTCTGCAAAGCCACTGCAATGCCGAACGCCTGGAATGCCGCCAGTCCGACGGTGCCAAAGCGGGTGTAAGTAGTCATCTTGCGACGACCGGCCTCACCTTCCTTGCGCAGCGCCTGCAGACTCGGGATCACCGCGCCCATCATCTGCACCACGATGGATGCAGAGATGTACGGAACCACGCCGAGTGCAAACACCGAGAAGCGTGCCAGCGAGCCACCCGAGAACATGTTGAACATGTTCATCAGGCCGCCGCCCTGCTCGATGAGGTTCGTCATGGCTTCCGGATTGACACCGGGAACCGGGATGAAGGAACCGAGACGGAAAACGATCAGCGCACCAATCACGAAGAAGATGCGCTGACGCAGTTCCGTCAGCTTGCCGAGCGATCCGAGCGATGTGCCCTGGGCTGACGCCACGTGATTACTCCACGCTGCCGCCGGCAGCTTCGATCGCTGCCTTGGCACCGGCCGTAGCCAGCACGCCCGACAGCTTCACGGCACGGCCGATTTCGCCCTTGGCGACCACCTTCACCTTCTTGGCGCGGCTGTCGATCAGACCGGCCTGGTGCAGGACGATCGCGTCGATCACGTCGGCCTTCAGGGTAGCCAGCTGATACAGGAACACTTCCTGGCTCTCGGCCTTCTTCAGCGAACGGAAGCCAACCTTCGGCAGGCGGCGCTGCAGCGGCATCTGACCGCCTTCGAAACCGAACTTGTGGGTGCCACCCGCGCGAGCGTGCTGACCCTTGTGACCGCGACCAGCGGTCTTGCCCAGGCCCGAACCGATACCACGACCCACGCGAAGGCGGGTCTTGCGGGCACCGGCGGCCGGCTTGATGTCATTAAGACGCATGATGCTTACTCCTCGACCCGGACCAGGTAGTAGACCGTGTTGATGAGGCCACGCACCTGCGGGCTGTCCTTCAACTCACGGACGTCATTGAGCTTGCTCAGACCGAGCGCCTGGACGCTCAGACGATGACGGCTCTGCACACCGCGCAGGCCCTTGACCAGGCGCACGCGCACGGTGGCGGTGGTTTCGTTGTTCTTAGCCATGACCCAGCACCTCTTCCACGGTCTTACCGCGCTTGGCAGCGATCTGCTTCGGCGAGGCAACGGCCTGCAGGCCCTTGATGGTCGCGCGGACCAGGTTGATCGGGTTACGTGAACCAACGGCCTTGGCCAGCACGTTCTTCACGCCCACCACTTCCAGCACAGCGCGCATGGCGCCGCCAGCGATGACGCCGGTACCTTCAGAGGCCGGCTGCATGAACACGCGGGCTGCGCCGTGGTTGGCCTTGATGGCGTACCACAGGGTGCCGTTGTTCAGGTCGATGTTCACCATGTTGCGGCGGGCGCGGTCCATGGCCTTGGAGATGGCAACCGGCACTTCGCGCGCCTTGCCATAACCGAAGCCCACGCGACCTTCGCCGTCGCCGACCACGGTCAGCGCGGTGAAGCTCATCTGGCGGCCACCCTTCACGGTCTTGGCCACGCGGTTGACGGCAATCAGCTTTTCGAGCAGGCCGTCCGAATTTTCGCGATCGGTAGAAGACATGTTCTTTTCCGTATGCCCGGCGAACCGGGACTTTTGCTTGCGGCTGGGCCGCTTGGAGTTGTGGGTACTACATACACCGAATGCCAGGCGAACCTGGCATCCGATGCCAACCGGCTTAGAACTTCAGGCCGGCTTCGCGGGCCGCGTCGGCCAGCGCCTTGATGCGACCGTGGTAACGGAAGCCCGAGCGATCGAACGCCACGGACTCGATACCGGCAGCCAGCGCGCGCTCAGCCACAGCCTTACCGACAGCAGCGGCCGCGGTCAGGTTCTTGGTGCCCTTCAGGCCTTCCGCAACCGACTTCTGCACCGTGGAGGCGGCAGCCACCACGGTCTGGCCGGTGGCGTCGAACACCTGAGCGTACAGGTGCTGACCGGTGCGATGCACCGACAGACGGGCGACGGCGAGCTTGCGGATGTGGGCGCGAGTAGCCTTGGCGCGACGCAGGCGGGATTCGTTCTTGTTCATCGTGTTCTCTCCAGGAAGCGGATAGGCGATTAAGCCTTCTTGGCTTCCTTCAGGGTGATCTTCTCGCCGGAGTAGCGCACGCCCTTACCCTTGTAGGGTTCCGGCGGACGGAAGCCGCGGATCTTGGCGGCCACCTCACCCACGCGCTGCTTGTCCGAACCCTTGATCAGGATTTCAGTCTGCGTCGGGGTTTCGATGGTGATGCCTTCCGGCGCTTCAAACACGACCGGATGGGAGAAGCCCAGGGCGATGTTCAGCGACTTGCCGGCCATCGAGGCACGGTAGCCCACGCCGACGAGCTCGAGCTTGCGCTCGTAACCGTCGGACACGCCCTTGACCATGTTGGCCAGCAGCGCGCGCAGGGTGCCGCCGAACTTGTCCTCGGCGCCCTCGGCCACAACGATGTTCGCCACGCCGTTGTCGATGGACACGGAAGCGCCCGGCAGAGCGTGGGTCGCCAGGGTGCCCTTCGGGCCCTTGACGGTGATGCCATTGGCGCTGGAGTTGATCTCAACGCCCTTGGGCAGAGTAATGGGTTTCTTGGCTACGCGTGACATCGTCGGCTCCTTATGCGACCTGGCCGATGACTTCGCCGCCCAGACCCTTAGCACGGGCCTGCGCGTCGGTCAGCAGACCGGCGGAAGTCGAGATGATCGAGATACCCAGGCCACCGAGGACCTTCGGCAGCTCGTCCTTGCCACGGTAAACGCGGAGGCCGGAGCGGCTGACACGGGTAATGGTTTCGATAGCCGGACGGCCCTCGAAATACTTGAGCTTGATCTCGAGCACCGGCTTGCCTTCCGCATTGGAGGCCTTGGCGTCGAGGATATAGCCCTCGTTCTTAAGAAGGTTGGCGATGGCCACCTTCAGCTTCGACGACGGCATGTTTACGACCTGCTTGCCCGTGAGCTGGGCATTGCGGATGCGCGTAAACAGATCGGCGATGGGATCAGTCATGCTCATGAAAACATCCTTCAGAGTGCACCGATATCCGAAAAACCGGAAATCAATTTGAGTTGTGTGCCGGCATAAATCGCCGACCTGCGGAACGCAGACCGTCGACTATAGCAGCATTCTTCCAGTTTTGCGAACAGCGGCGCGTAATCGCGCCAACGGCGGCAGGCTTCAGGCCCGCCGCCGCATCGAGCCGGGGCAGGCCCATGGCCTACCCCTGCCCTGTTTGGGTCTTACCAGCTGGCCTTGCGAAGGCCAGGAACGTCGCCACGCATGGTGGCTTCGCGCAGCTTGTTACGGCCGAGGCCGAACTTGCTGTAAACCGCACGCGGGCGACCAGTGAGGACGCAGCGGGTGCGCTGACGCACCGGGCTGGCATCACGCGGAAGCTTCTGCAGCTTGGTCTGGGCGTCCATCTTCTCCTCGTAGGAGGCAGTGGAGCTCAGCACGATCGCCTTCAGTTCGGCGCGCTTGGCGGCGTACTTCTTGGCGAGCTTGGTCCGCTTGAGGTCGCGGTTAACCATCGAGGTCTTGGCCATGTGTCTCTCGCGACTCTTAGTTGCGGAACGGGAAGCTGAAGGCTTCCAGCAGCGCCTTGGCTTCTTCGTCGGTCTTGGCGGTGGTGGTGATGGAGATATCCATACCACGCATCGCGTCGACGGCGTCGAAGTCGATTTCCGGGAAGATGATCTGTTCCTTGATGCCGAAGTTGTAGTTACCACGGCCATCGAAGGCGCGACCCGATACGCCGCGGAAGTCGCGGGTACGGGGCAGCGAAATGTTGATCAGGCGATCCAGGAATTCCCACATCTGGGCACGACGCAGGGTCACCTTACAGCCGATCGGCCAGCCGTCGCGGATCTTGAACGAGGCGACCGACACGCGGGCCTTGGTCTGGATCGGCTTCTGGCCGGAGATCTTGGCCATATCGGCCACGGCGTTCTCGAGCACTTTCTTGTTGCCCGCAGCTTCGCCCACGCCCATGTTCAGCGTGATCTTGGTGATGCGGGGAACCTGCATCACGTTCTCGTAGCCAAAACGCTCGGTGAGCTTCTTGACTACCTGGTCTTTGTAAAACGTTTCAAGGCGGGTCATGACGTTATTCCTTACGCGTCCACAACTTCGCCGGACGAACGGAACACGCGGACCTTGCGCCCATCGGAGAGCGTCTTGGCACCCACGCGCTCACCCTTGCTCGTAGCGGGGTTGAACAGCTGGACGTTGGAGATGTGGATCGAAGCCTCACGCTCGACGATACCGCCAGCCTGGTTGGCCTGCGGGTTCGGCTTGGTGTGACGCTTGACCAGGTTCACGTTGGAGACGACCACGCGGTCGCCCTCAACGCGCAGCACGTCGCCGCGCTGACCCTTGTTCTTGCCGGTGATCACGAGGACCTGATCACCCTTGCGGATACGGTTCATGGTCTTGTCTCCGCTCAGAGCACTTCGGGTGCGAGCGAGACGATCTTCATGAACTTCTCGCTGCGCAGCTCGCGGGTAACCGGTCCGAAAATACGGGTACCGATCGGCTCGAGCTTGTTGTTGAGGAGCACCGCTGCATTGCCGTCGAAACGGATCAGCGAGCCATCGGGACGGCGCACGCCCTTGGCGGTACGCACCACCACAGCGTTATACACCTCGCCCTTCTTCACCTTGCCGCGGGGGATGGCATCCTTCACGGTGACCTTGATCACGTCACCGATCGCGGCATAACGGCGCTTGGAGCCGCCGAGCACCTTGATACACATCAGTTCGCGAGCGCCGCTATTGTCCGCTGCGGAAAGCGTGCTTTGCATCTGGATCATGTCTGCACCCTCCCTTAGACGTTAGCGCGCGTGACGATTTCGACCACGCGGTGATGCTTGGTCTTGGACAGCGGGCGGCACTCCGCGATGCGGACCACGTCGCCCTCGTTTGCACCCAGATCATCCTGGGCATGGAGCTTGGTGGAACGGCGGATGATCTTGCCGATCAGCGGATGCTGTTCCTGGCGCTCGATCAGGACCGTTACCGTCTTGTCCATCTTGTTGCTGATGACACGACCTTCGAGGGTACGCGTCTGCTTTTGGTTGTCGCTCATATCGGCCGTCCCTTACTTCTTGCCGCCGAGCACGAACTTCGTGCGGGCGATGTCGCGCCGAACGCGGCGCAGCTGGTGCGGCTGGTTGAGCTGGCCGGTGCCCTTCTGCATGCGCAGATTGAACTGCTCCTTGCGAAGGTCCAGCAGGTGCTTGTTCAGCTCTTCGGCCGTCTTGTTGGTCAGATCTTTGATGGCCATATCACATCACCGCCCTGGTCACGAATTGGGTCTGGACGGAGAGCTTGGCGGCAGCCAGGCGGAATGCCTCGCGTGCGCTTGCCTCGTCGATACCCTCGATTTCATAAAGCATGCGGCCCGGCTGGATCGGGGCGACCCAGTACTCGACGCCACCCTTACCGGCACCCATTCGAACTTCGATGGGCTTTTTGGTGATCGGCTTGTCCGGATACACGCGGATCCAGAGCTTGCCGCCGCGCTTGACGAAGCGGGTGATGCAACGACGACCGGCTTCGATCTGACGCGCGGTCAGCGCGCCATGCGTCGTGGCCTTGAGACCAAACTCGCCAAAGCTGACGAGGTTGGACGAGAAGGCCAGACCGTCGTTACGGCCCTTGAACTGCTTACGGTATTTGGTTCGCTTAGGTTGCAGCATGGCAACTCTCCTTACTTCGCCGTCCGCTCGCGACGGCCTTCACCGCCCTCGCGACGCGATTCACGACGACCCTCACCACCTTCGCGGCGGGGCTGAGCCTGCTCTTCCTTCGACTCTTGGTTGATCTGGGACAGGTCGAAGACCTCGCCCTTATAGATCCACACCTTGATGCCGATGACGCCGTAGGTCGTATGAGCTTCGGCGGTGCCGTAATCGATGTCGGCACGCAGCGTATGCAGCGGCACGCGACCTTCGCGGCTCCATTCGGAACGAGCAATCTCAGCGCCGTTCAGACGGCCAGAGACATTGATCTTGATGCCCAGGGCGCCCAGACGCATCGCGTTACCGACCGCACGCTTCATCGCGCGGCGGAACATGATGCGACGCTCCAGCTGCTGCGCGATCGACTCGGCGACCAGCTGCGCGTCAATCTCGGGCTTGCGCACTTCGCTGACGTTGATGTGCGCCGGAACGCCCATCAGGTCGCTAACTTCCTTGCGCAGCTTCTCGATGTCCTCACCCTTCTTGCCGATCACCACGCCCGGACGGGCGGTGTGGATCGTCACGCGCGCGGTCTTGGCCGGACGCTCGATGAGGATCTTGGAGATGCCGGCCTGAGCCAGCTTCTTGCGCAGCATCTCGCGAACCTTAAGATCGGCAGCGAGGTACTGGGCGTATTCGCCCTTATTGGCGTACCACTTCGAGTTCCAGTCCTTGGCAATGCCGAGGCGGATACCGGTGGGATGAACTTTATGACCCATCGTTTATGTCCTCACTCAGTTGCCAACGACCACAGTGATGTGGCTCGTGCGCTTCAGGATGCGGGAACCGCGGCCCTTGGCGCGGGCGTACATGCGCTTCATCGCCGGACCTTCGTCCACGAAAATGCGCGCGACCTTCAGATCGTCGACGTCAGCACCGAGGTTGTTCTCGGCATTGGCGACGGCCGACAGCAGCACCTTGCGAACAATGTGCGCAGCCTTCTTGTTGGTAAATGCGAGCACGTCGCTGGCACGGCCCACGGGCATACCGCGGACCAGGTCAGCTACCAGGCGTGCCTTCTGCGCCGAAATGCGGGCGCTACGCAGGATCGCTTTGGCTTCAGTGCTCATCACTTGCCCTTCTTGTCGCCGCCATGCCCCTTAAAGGTGCGGGTCACAGCGAACTCGCCGAGCTTGTGCCCGACCATGTTCTCGTTGACCAGCACAGGGACATGCTGACGGCCATTGTGGATGGCGATGGTCAAACCGACCATCTCCGGGAGAATCATCGAACGACGCGACCAGGTCTTGATCGGGCGCTTGTTATTGGCGGAAACGGCGGCTTCCACCTTCTTTACGAGGTGCAGGTCGACGAACGGACCTTTCTTTAGAGAGCGCGGCATAGTCGTTTCCTATTACTTGCGACGACGCACGATGAACTGCTGCGTGCGCTTGTTGTTGCGGGTCTTATAGCCCTTGGTCGGCGTACCCCACGGGCTGACCGGGTGACGGCCACCAGAGGTACGGCCTTCACCACCGCCGTGCGGATGGTCGACCGGGTTCATGACAACACCGCGAACAGTCGGACGGATGCCGAGCCAGCGCTTCGCACCGGCCTTGCCGAGCTTCTTCAGGCTGTGCTCGCTGTTACCGACTTCACCGATGGTGGCGCGGCAATCAACCGGCACGCGACGCATTTCGCCCGAACGCAGGCGGAGCGTGGCGTAACCCGACTCGCGAGCCACCAGCTGCACCGAGGCGCCAGCGGAGCGAGCAATCTGCGCGCCCTTGCCCGGCTTCATTTCGATGCAGTGAATGGTCGAACCCACCGGAATCGCACGCAGCGGCAGGCTGTTGCCGGCCTTGATCGGTGCATCGCTGCCCGACACGAGACGGTCACCCACCTGCACGCCCTTCGGCGCGATGATGTAGCGACGCTCACCGTCGGCGTAGCAGAGCAACGCGATGTGTGCGGTACGGTTGGGATCGTATTCAATGCGCTCGACGCGGGCGGCAATGCCTTCCTTGTCACGCTTGAAGTCGATGATGCGGTAACGCTGCTTATGACCGCCACCCTGGTGGCGAACGGTGATGCGACCGTAGTGATTGCGACCGCCGTTCTTGGTCTTTGCCTCGGTCAACGCCGCGTACGGCGCGCCCTTGTGCAGACCCTCGGTACGGACGCTGACTGCGTCGCGGCGTCCGGGGGAGGTCGGCTTGTGAGTGATCAGTGCCATCTCAATTCAACTCCTGGCTCAGGCCTTGGACGACACGTCGATGGTCTGACCATCGGCGAGGCGAACATAGGCCTTGCGCTTGCCCTGGCGATTGCCAGTGCGGAAACGGAAGGACTTGACCTTGCCCTTGGCGTTGACGAGGTTCACCTGCTCGACTTTGACGTCGAACATCTGTTCCACCGCTGCGCGGACATCGGCCTTGGTTGCCTCGGGGGCGACCACGAATACGTACTGGTTCTTCTCAGCGATGCGTGCAGCCTTCTCCGAGATGTGCGGCGCGCGCAGCGTATTCAGGATGCGTTCGTTGCTCATGCCAGCCACTCCTCGATCTTCTTCACCGCATCGACGGTCATGACGATGTGGTCCGAACCGACCAGGCTGACCGGGTTCAGAGCCAGCACGTCCACAACGTGGATATACGGGATGTTGCGCGCAGCCAGGAAGGTGGCTTCGTTGGCGTCTTCCGACACCAGCAGCACGCGGCCGGAAACCTGCAGCTCAGCCAGCTTGGCAACCATCGCCTTGGTCTTGGGGCTGTCGATGCCAAAGCTTTCGACGACCTTCAGACGATCCTGACGGATCAGCTCCGAGAGAATGGAGCGCAGAGCGACACGGTAAGCCTTGCGGTTCACCTTTTGCTCGTAGCTGCGGGGCTTGGCAGCGAACGTGACACCACCGCCCACGAAGATCGGAGCGCGGTAGTCGCCGTGACGAGCGCCGCCGCCCTTCTGCTTCTTGAACTTCTTGGTGGTACCCGACATCTCACCGCGGGACAGCTGAGCCTTGGTACCGGCGCGACCGCCGGCCTGGTAGGCCACAACCACCTGATGAATCAGGGCTTGCTTAAACTCGCCGCCGAACACTTCGTCCGACACGCTGAGCGGCTTGGCGCCAATGACATTCAATTCCATGGCGTCTCTCCTCAACCCTTGGTCGTCGGACGGATGACGACGTCGCCACCGGTAGCACCCGGCACCGCGCCCTTCACCGCGATCAGATGACGCTCGGCGTCGACCTTGACCACTTCCAGGCCCTGCTGCGTGCGGTTCACCGCACCCATATGGCCCGACATCTTCTTGCCCGGGAACACGCGACCCGGGGTCTGACGCTGACCGATAGAACCCGGCGCGCGATGCGACAGCGAGTTACCGTGGGTCGCGTCACCCATGGTGAAGTTATGGCGCTTGATGGTGCCCTGGAAGCCCTTGCCCTTCGACACGCCGGCCACGTCAACGATCTGACCGACCTGGAACACGTCATCGGCCTTGATCTCGGCGCCCACGCTGTACTTGCCGAGATCATCGGCAGACACACGGAACTCCCACAGACCACGACCCGGCTCGACCTTCGCCTTGGCGTAGTGACCCTTCAGCGGCTGGGTCAGCAGGCTGGCGCGCTTGACGCCCGCCGCAACCTGCACAGCGCTGTAACCATCGTTATCTTCCGTCTTCAACTGCGTAACGCGATTCGGGGTCGCTTCAATCAGCGTCACCGGAATCGAGCGTCCGTCTTCAGTGAAGAGTCGGCTCATGCCGCACTTGCGGCCAACCAGTCCGATACTCATCTTCGTATCCTGTCTATCGCTCAACCGAGCTTGATCTGAACATCTACGCCAGCGGCGAGATCAAGCTTCATGAGCGCGTCCACGGTCTTGTCGTTGGGGTCGACGATGTCCAGCACGCGCTTGTGCGTACGGGTTTCGTACTGATCGCGGGCATCTTTGTCGACGTGCGGCGACACCAGAATGGTGTAGCGCTCGATCTTGGTCGGGAGCGGAATCGGGCCGAGAACCGTAGCGCCAGTGCGCTTGGCCGTCTCGACGATTTCGCTGGCCGAACGGTCGATCAGACGATGATCGAACGCCTTGAGCCGGATGCGAATCTTTTGGTTCGCCATAAACCGTGTCCTGTTATCGAAAGAACAAATACTGTGAATCGAGCAGGCTTCTCACCTGCTCGCACAACCCATTGCCGCTGCGGTACTACAAGTCGACTGCGGCGAGCGACAGCGTGCCGTATAAGTCGACCCTAAAAGACTAGGCAGGCCCAATTCGGGCCCACCTAGACATAAAAGTATAAAACACGCGAAATGGCCAGGTCAACAAAGCGTAACGCTTCGTTGCCCAAGCCCTCTCTTGCGTATTGGCCATCCAGGCCAGCGAACTCGAAGCACTTCCTGTGCCTCATTTCGCTGTAAGGTCGCCGGCCCTTCTATGGACCGACGACAGGCAAGTTTTAAACTATAACTTCTATTCAAGCCAAAGGAAAGTCCTAAACCTTCCTTTGGCTGAATGAGCCCGGCGGATCAGCAAAAGCAACCCGCCACAGTCGCCGCCCGAGGGCGGCGACCTGGCAACTTACTTGATGACCTTGGCCACCACGCCGGCGCCGACGGTACGGCCGCCTTCGCGAATAGCGAAGCGCAGACCTTCGTCCATGGCGATCGGGTGGATCAGGGTGACAACCATCTTAATGTTGTCGCC
>NZ_JAELTT010000065.1 GCF_016428975.1 Dyella sp. ASV21 | reverse complement strand
TCCACGGCCTGGTATCGCGCCACGACGGTCCGGGTTGCGCCCAACGGCCTGCCGCGGGCGATCTGGTTCGTACTGCTGGTCCTATTCGCCGCGCCGTTGGGCAGCGGTGTTGCCGAGCTGGTGGCGTCGTCGTGGGGCGAGAAGCTCGCACTCGCAGCTTTCAGTTGGCACGAGCACCCGCATAAGGCACTTGTCGCGATCGCCTCCTGCGCGGCCGTCGGCATCGCGTTCGCTGTCGGCGTGTCTGAGATTGCCGACCGCGCCGGTGAGGCGCTCCAACGCTTGTACAACTCGCGGCACCGCAACCGTCGCAAGCCGCGCAGACCCGCACTGTTCCGGGCGCTTTGGCGCACGGCCCACGTCGAAACCGTTGGCGAAGTGAATCTCTCACAGATGCCGCCGGCACCCTCTGAGCCGAAAGGGTGAGCTGCAAAGCCGTTGTTTTGCCGCTCCAGTGGGAGCGCCACAACCTAACGTGCCGTGATCTTCATGGGTGGGGTTTGCATGAAATCTGAGATGAGGCGCTGGCGGGGCGAGCGCGGTCTGCTGATCGCCGCGGCTGTTGGAGACCTTCTGTGGCGCACAGCCGCACCCGCGCAGGCCCAGTGGCAACTCGCAGTACTGGTCTTGCTTTTGGCCTGGGGCCTCACGCTCATCCTGCTCGGCCCGCCGGCAACGAAGGCGTTGGAGAAGAGCATGCCGGTCGACGCTGTGCCTAGCGAGGTTCATCGCTTGCTCGAGCTGGATGTAATCGCGCTCAACGATGCAGTGGCCACGGAGATCATGGGCTGGCACCTCACTGAGCCCAGCGGCCGGCGCATCTGGTGCGCGGCACGCGGGAAGCCGGTGCAGATGATGGTCTACGGGAAACTGGCAACGATCTGCCGAGTGCCCTTCGTTGCGCGAGTAAACAACCCGACGGACTGGGCATTCCAGCCGGCGACCGACTTCCACGCGCTCGGCATCGATTGGCGTGCGGTGGTGACAGCCAGGCTTCGCGAGCTGGGTATTGACGACGACTTTAAAGGCGTCCGCAGCGGACACGAGTTCTGCCGGGCCGCAATCCAGGCGAATCGCCTGCGCCGGGGACAGCCATGACAAAGGGAGATTGAAGATGTCGATGCAGGGACAGGCCTTGAGTGACATGGGCCCGCTTCATGTCGCGCTTAACAGCATTCGTCCGTCAGACCGAGCCGAGCACGGAGAAGGGGAGGCCGGCGTCGAGATCGAAATGGCAACTGCGCGCGGCCGCCGCGTGTTCCTCACGCTACCGATCACCAAGGTCCCGACGTTCATGTCGCGGATCAGTGGTGCCGCCGCCGGCGCTGTGGGCGGAATCGTTCGGGAGCATTCGTTTCCGTCGCCTCTGCCATCGGTCCAGCAGCCACACCTGGGCATGAGCGCGGAGGAATCCGCAGAAGTCGTCGCCGATCTCCAGTGGCTGGACCGTCAACTGGGTGAGAACTTCGCGTGCCTGCCCAACTCACCCGCCCGCAAGCTCATCGAGCGACTCATTGCCAAGGTGCAGGTGCACAGCGAGAGCGCTGTCGGCGGTGCCCGTGCCCCGACGGCCTGGACGCAGACCGGCTACGCGGTCATCGCCGGCTCGAATGACCTGCGCTCGGCGCCGACGCTTCGAGGCTTTCACGTCGCCGAGTGGGAAGCCGCCATGGCAGGCAACGCGTTGCGCAAGGTCAACCAGGACGATGGGGTGACCGTCGCTGTCGTGCCGGCGCGCGTGCAGTTCATGACTGGGGAGCGCACGTTCGCCAAACGCAGGGGCGGGAAAACGTAAGCCGATAAGCGGCCTGTTTCCGCGCTCGCTCATCTGAGGCTCCCAGTTAGGCTGATCTCTGACATAACGGATGTGCCGTCGAGTCAGGACTGAAGCCACACAGGGAGAACGAAGAGAGATGGAAGATCAGCAGCAGTTCCGCAATGA
The DNA here is from genome assembly GCF_016428975.1 of Dyella sp. ASV21. Lineage (GTDB taxonomy): Bacteria > Pseudomonadota > Gammaproteobacteria > Xanthomonadales > Rhodanobacteraceae > Dyella. Next base: position 20,354 of record NZ_JAELTT010000065.1, on the reverse strand, counting down.
GTTCATCGAGATCCTGCAGCAGCGCACCGGTTGGAGTGAAGGTCACTGCGTGGAGGTCTTTGACGCTGGCGGGCACGACGAGTCCGCGTCGGCACGCGACGCGGTGGAGGACTACCTGGCCGAGACCGCAGGTGAGCTTGACGAAGAGGACCAGGGCTAAACGGGAAACCAGCCTTCCCAATGAGGGCGTTTCCCCGGTCCAAGCAAGGGCCTGGGGCCTAGCATTTACTTCGTGGGGCAACCCACGGCTCCTCTTATACGGAATGACAGGAGCACGGTGGACGGTTCGGGTAGACCGGAAACCTTTGACCAGCTGTGCCGGTGTTCTCACCCCCCTGAAGGGCACCGGCACGGCGGTCACTTTGTACCAGCGGTCAGAAGGTTGAGCACGCATCACCCGCCCTGCCGGTTCCTCGGGTCGGGTGAGCCCCCTAGCGGCGTGCTTAACCTTGTGATCGCTTCGATCTAGCGCTTGTTGTCAGACGGTTGAGCACGCCGCGAAGCATGTCCCTCCCCTGTGACATGTGGTTCCCATCGCCCCCCTGAGTGGCGTGTTCAACCTTGTGACAACAGGCTCCTTCCATCGCTTCCCTCGCGGAGACCGCAATGAAATCGACCCTTTCGGCATCCTCGCCGCTCACGCGCAAGCCCAGCCAGCCGCACAGTGCGCGCTTGGTGGCGCGGTCCTCGGCCTTCGGCATTCTCGTGGGCCTGGCCGTCATCGTTGGCCAGCTTCTGTGGCAGCGCCTGATGCCTTCCGCGAGCGGTGCGAATATGGATTCGCTGAGCTTCACCGCACTGCCGATGGCGACTGGTCTGGCGGCCGTTGCCGCTGGCGTCATCGCGTACCTCGACGCTCGCTGGCCCAGCAAGACGCTCGGTTTCCTAGGTGGAATGCAGCGCTACGCCATCATCGGCATGGTCGTGCTTCTGGTGTTCATCCTCACCCGCTAATCGCGGGCTGCCGAAGGAAGCTGATGTTTGCGTACGTCAGTGCAGCGAGATGATGAACCTGTCGAGAGCCAGCAGCTCTCATAACAGTGGGTCTGCGCTATGACCATCTTCATCACTCTCGTTGTCCTGTTCCTTGCCTTCCGCAAGGCGGCACCGGCACACGTTGCGGCGCGTCCGCAAGCGGTGCGGAAGGTGGCGGTGAAGGAAGGCGGGCCCAACATCAGTGGCCTGTGGATCGAGCTGGGCCGCAAGTGCAACGGCGAGTTGGACCTGCCGGACGGAACCCTGACCTTTTGATGTAGAGGCCGCCCACGCGGCCTCTACTCATTTCTGCGCCCAGCGTACCGAGGAATCGCGCGTGAGCATGACTGAGCTAACAACCCGCTGCCCCATCGCCAAGGTGACGAACGAAACCTTCGTCGAACGTGTCGTGGTCGGTGGCGAGCGTCGCCGGGAAGAGTTCCAGCGCGAGATCACCTGGCTGCTGAAGTCGGAGTCCCAGATCTACTACATGCACGGCGGGAAAGTGATCAAAGAGGGCACCACGTACATCGACAGCACAGGATTCCTCAGTTCAATGAACGGTCCAAGGACCAGAGGGGCCTGCGAGGTCTTCAAGATCGATCGCGAGTCCTCACTGGAATTGATCGTGATGACACGGGTCATCCACGCACCCGTGCGCGAGAGCGACGACACGAAGGCGTACAATGCCGGGCTGTCGGTCAACGACTTCAAGAAGTACCTGATCGTGCCGCACACCTGGTGCCGCGAAGAGTTAATCAACGATCACTGGACACCATTGTCCCTGCAGGACGAGATCGTGCACGAGGAGATGACCTGGTCCTCGAAGTGGACCGACGCAGAGAGCATCGCGCACCGGGCGGCCTTCCGTGCGCGTTGCGAGCAACGGCTGGTGCCCCAAGCGGTCTGACGACAGCCGAATCAAAGGAAGGAAGCAGGCCATGACCGATAGTGCGTCAATCAGCAACCGCGACATCCCCGACTTCGTGGAGGCGTTTCCTGGCAACCCTTCGTCATCACCCTCAGGTGACGCGGAAAGCGACCTGATTCCTCGCGGTCCCATCGTGATCGGCGGCATGCAGCTGGCCACGATTCGTGCTGCCGTCGCTTGGTACGCGCAGAGCGGCTTCGGTGACCGGGACCAACGGCCTGCGGACATCCATGCACTCGCGACCTTCAATGGATCGGTTAGCGACTCGCTCGACGAAGCTGGGCTCGCGTTGCTCGAGTGCGCGCTCGACGACGCAGCGGCAATCGTTGTCCTGCCGGGTGCAGACATCGACGAAGACGGCGCGGGCTAGCGTGGCACGCGCGGTCTAGGTGCTCCGATGTTTGTACGTGTCCGACGGCAGGTACAACTGAATCTCCGAAGACGCCGAGCGATCTATGCATCCCTATCACTTCACTCGCAGCAACTGCATGCCGCTTGCGGACGAACCAGTGATGCGCGTCGGCGTACCCCATTCGCGCGGACGGCTCGCTGCCACGGTTGCCGAAGGTCACCCCGTTATGGTCTCCGCGTCCGCGTTCTGGGATCGACAGAAGCAGCGCTTCACTGACGCGTGGGGGCCTCTATCGTGCGCAGATGTTGCCCTCGACAGCGCTGGCTTCACTGCCGTGCGCAACTGGCAGGAGAAGGGACAGCAGCCGGGCATGGCGTCCGTCTATCCCTGGACGGTGGAGCAGTACGTCGATCTGGCAGAGGATCTCAACCCGTCGTGGTTCAGTGCGCCAGACCGTTGTTGCGAACGGGAGGTGGCTGAGGATGCGGAAGCGCGCCGCATGCGGATCAGCACAACCGCGGTGCTCCTTGAGGAGACACTGCGATGCGTAGCGGAGCGCTGGGCCGCTGGTCCGACGACGCTGCGTCCGTGCACTCCTATCGTCCAGGGTTGGACCGTGGACGATTACCGGCGGAGTCTGGACCTCACGATGGAAGTGTGGTGCAAGTTCAACGTGCTGTTCGACCCGCCGGCGCTGATTGGCATCGGCTCGGTCTGCCGGCGCGATCTCAACGATCCGAAGCACGGTGTCTTCTCCATTCTCGAAGGCCTGATTCCTCATTTGCCATCGCGTGCTCGTCTTCACCTCTTCGGAGTAAAGGGGACGGCCTGTGCCCGTCTGTTCGAGTATCCCGAAGTTGCCAGCGTTGACTCGATGGCCTGGGACGTTGCCGCACGCCACCGGGCGCACCGCGAGGGTCGAAGCAACACGGTCGCCAGTCGACTCGATGCGGTGTCATCGTGGATGGCGAATCACGACGAGGGCATCAGCGTTCGCCAGCGGCGCCTGGCGCTTTAGCGCAACCCGCATCTTCTTTGCGTTCGCCGTCTGCCGCCGATGCTGACAGTCACAACCACCTCAGAGATCCAACCCATGCGCCGCACCCTGATCGCTTCCGCCTCCCTTCTTGCTGCTCTTGCGTCCTCTTCGGCGCTGGCCAGCTCGCTGCGCGTGGAGGTATCGCGGGACTCGAAGGCAGTTGCGACGACCACCAAGCCTGTGCGGGTAGGGGAGAGCGTGCTGGTGGATCTCACGAAGCCGTTTGCGGCAGTTGCGCGTTGCGCTGCTCGTGGCGAACAGCAGGCGACGCTCGACGGTGTCGGGCACAGCGGATTGAAGGTCACCGTCACACCGGGGAGCTCGAACGGCAGGTTCCTCACCACGGCGGTAAAGGTGGAGAACGGCGAGCTGGTCGAGCTGCTACCGATGCGTGCTGGTCCGGTGCAGACGCAGAAGGTTTCTGCGGCAGAGCCGTGCTCAGGTCAGACGCCGGCCATGTTGAAGTGGGACGCGTCCGCAGCATTCGAGCTGGCGCCCGGTCAGCCTCAGCAGTTCACCGTGGGGCCGGTGACCATCACCCTGACCTTGGTCGGATCGGCTCCCGAGGCGGCAGCGGTGGCCCAGCCGCAGTGGCTGGCGCTCTAAGCGACGCCACCCGGGAAAGGGCGCGGGGCAACTCGGCCGTTTCGGCGGTCGAGGGAGGTGCGCCGGGCCTACCGTGCCATGGTGGCCGCAGGCAGGCGAACGTCTCCTGGCAAGGGCTGCACGAGACACATACTTTGGAACCCGCCATGCCCGAACCCTCCAAGCCCCAAGGTCCTACCGTCATCCTGATCCCCGGTCTCTTGCGGACAGCCTCCTCGCTTTCCGTTTTGGCCGAGCGCTTGGTGTTCTGCGGCTATCGAGTGGCGCGCTTCGACTACAGCAGGACGGAGCGACCCGGGGACATTGAGCTACGACTTCAACGGGCGATCCTCGACCTGGATGCCGGGGTTCACCTCATCGGACATAGCTACGGCGGTCTCATCGCAGTGGGTGCGTGCCAGAGGCAGGAAGTCGCGCGGCGCATCAAGGGAGTCCTCTGCCTCGGCACGCCCCTGCGTGGAAGCAAGACCGCCCAGCGCATACGGGCGCACCGCGCGGGCAAGGCGCTGCTCGATGTCGCCGGTGGCTATGTGAGCATGCCCCTCCCATATCCGCGCGTCCCCGCCGAGGTGGTAATGATTGCGGGCGAGAGGAACAGAGGGCCTGGACTGCTGCTCGGGCCGCTTGGCGCGCGCAACGACGGAACAGTTGATGTAGCCGAGACGGCGTGGCCCGGGCTGAAGGAGCACATTCGCCTGCCCGTTTCCCACGGTGAGCTGCTGCGAGACAAGCTCGTCGCGACCCATGCAGTCGCGTACTTGCGCACGGGCTCGTTGCTTGGACTGGCGGCGGTTGCCGGCGAGCAAGACGAACAGTCGCGAGCCGCTTAGCAGTGTCTCGTCGTGACCGGACACATCCTCGCAGTGAGGTGCGTTTGCGCTGCCGACGCGCGCAGATTTGCGTTCAAGTTTGGCGGCGGGTGGTGCGGTCTACGTTGGTGACACCGACGCACTGAGGAATCACCATGCACTTTCGCACCTCCCGCACCGCCTTGCTTCGCGTACTCAACGCCGTGTCCGGTGCAGCGCAGCGCAACGCGACCATGCCGATCCTGCAGAACGTGCTGGTCGAACTGAAGGGCCAAGCCGTTCGTCTGACGGCAACCGATACCGAGATCGAGATTCGCAGCATCGGCGAAGTGACCGATGGCAAGGAGGACGGCAATATCACCGTCCCGGCCAAGAAGCTCATGGACATCGTGCGCGCGCTTCCCGACGGCAATGATCTGACGTTCAAGGTAGACAAAGAGAAGGTGATCCTCACGTCGGGCCGTGGGCGCTATACCTTTGCCACCCTTCCCGCGACTGAATTCCCGACCACGCCCAAGATTGGTGATGTCGTGAAGATCGAGGCCTCGGGTAAGGAGCTGCGCCGCCTGATGAACCGCGTCAGCATCGCTATGGCGAGCGGCGACGTGCGCACCTACCTCAACGGAATGCTGCTGGAAGTTCGCGGTAATCGCCTGCGCTGCGTGGCCAGCGACGGACATCGCATGGCCATCGCCGAGATGACGTTGGATAAGCCTGCCGCAAAGGACTACACGGCCATCGTCCCCCGTAAGGGCGTCGGTGAAATCATCGGCGTGTTGCCTGAGGACGACACGTCCGTGACTTTGGAAGCGGCCACGAACCATCTGCGCGTGGTGGTGAACGGCACCACTGTCTGCGCTCGCCTCATCGCCGGCACCTTCCCCAACTATGAAGCAGTCGTTCCGGCCGTCTATCCTGGCGACTTGGTTGTGGAAACCTCAGTTCTGCGTGAGTCCGTGCGCCGCGCGTCTCTGCTTGCGAATTCCAAGTTCCATGGCCTACGTCTCGTTATCAAGGGCGACACCGTGCGCTTGCACGCCTCGCACGAGTCGCAGGGTGACGCCTACGAGGAAGTGGGCGTCAAGACGAACCTGAGCGACATCGAGTTCGGCGTGAACTACCAATACCTGCAGGCGGCTCTCGAAGCCATCGACGGCGACGAAGTGCGCATCCAGCTTCGGGATGCAACGACGAGCCTGCTGCTGACCGGCGCGGGCGACACCAGCGTCCGCCACATCGTGATGCCGCTACGCATCTAAGGAGTCGAAAGGCATGTTGAAGGAAGAACGCAAGACCGGCGCTCGCGTCGCCGCCGGTCGTAAGGTTGGGCTTTGGATGGCAGGGGCAGTGGGTGTTGGCGCGCTCGTGTTGGCAATCGCCTACCCGCTGGGCCTGCGCGACTACCTTGCTAACCGCTCGGCCGACGCGCAGTTAACCGAGGCGATGGACGCAATCCCCGAGGGGTCGGACCCCTGGGAAGCGTTCCTGACGATGCAGCGCACTGAGCAGGAAGTCCTGAAGGGAACCGGCGCAAAGCGGCCGAAGTCCCAGGCTGCAGTTACCGCAAAGGAAGCGAAGTGGCTCTCGACCGCGCTCAGCGAGGGTAACGAGGTGGCCATCGTGACCGTCGTGGTTGACTCAAGCCCGGTTGCTATCTTCCGGCCAGAGCGGTTCCGTATCGACCACGCTTTGTGGACGGAGCGGGTGCTCACGGCGGCTGATGCAGCAGCTAGGAGGGAGGGCGGAGCCACGGTGGCCGACAAGTGGATGCTTCGCGCGGCCGGACAGCTCTATGCCGAAGGCAAGGTGCGGCAACGTGATGTCGCGCGCGCCGTGACCTTTTTCGCGCGCGCGTGGGAGGCGGGAGACTCACTGTCGGCGCTGGATGCAGCTCGCCTTTTGCGCGAGCAAGGGAACAAGGTCGACGCGTACGTGTGGGCGCTACGTTGCACGGGCCCCTGCCGTCCCGGGGACTTCGACCTCGCGAAGTTTCAGGAAGGGCTCACGCCGCTGGAGATTGCGCGCGCACAGCACGACGCGCTGCCGCCAATCGTGGATCACCGCAACGACGCCCCGGGAGGCTGATCGTGGATACATTCGACCGCAACCTGCAACTCGGCGACAACCCCGACCAATCGGTGCTGCCTGGCTTCACGGTGGAGGAGGTGGCGCACTACACGGCACCTCGTGCACCGGTGTCCCTTGACGACATGGGAATCCAGTCGCTGGAGACGTTGGGCGAGATCATCAACCAGATTCGCTACCTGGCCACCGCGCGCGCGCCGCAGGCTTTGGCGCAGATCGAGATTCTTGCCGGCGCGATGTGCAAGACGCCACGACTCCTGGCCGATGGGGCTCAGTTCGGTACCGCAGGCACCATCGAGCTGGAACTCGCCGCCGGCCGCCGCGCGCTGGCGATTGGTGTTGGCCACGCCACGCCCGCTTTCATTCGGGCGCATGAGGCCTTTGTCCGCGACGCACAGGATGGCCACGAGTAAACCCTGAGCCCGAGGGATGCTGGGCAGACCACGATCAGAGGAGATCGAAAGCGTGGGAGAGATCCGAGGAACCGTGCGGCTTGCTGCCGTAACAAAGGAAGACTTGGCCGTCGCGGAGGACCTGCTGGACGTGCTCCGCCACCTGGGGCGAGATCTGGTGCCGCCGGCGGAAGGCGAAACATCGAGCACAACGCTGATCGACTTTGACGATAACGACCAGCTCCAGCTCATCGTGACGCGCCTGCAGAGCTTCGGCGAGGACCGCCGTGGCGCGCTGGAGCGCGTGATCATGGGGATGTCGCTGCTCGTTGCTAACGAGGTGCTGGATCCCGACGCGACGACACTGGAGCTGCATCCCAGTTTGGTCGACGGGACTGATGTGGCTACGCGCCTCTCGGCCATCCTCGTACGCGCTGGCCACGAGGGTGGAGGCAGCGTCGATGCGCTGCTTGGCCGTGTCGACGCAATGTGCCTTGGCGACCTTGATGTCATCAACATGCAGAGCAAGGCACTCGCGGCGCTCAAGTCCCAACTGGACCGTGCGCGCAACGCTGCAGAAGTCTTCGGCGCCGACGGTGCGCGAGCCGGCTTCGAGCAGTGGGTGCTGGAAGAGTTCGCCAGCGGCGATCAGGTGCACGCGGCGGAGCTGCTGGAACGGAGCGGCATCGAGTACGCCGATCAAGAGATCGACACGGCGAGGGATGCCTGGGTGCGCGCGTGCGAGCGCGTTCTCGATGTCTTCGAGAGTGCGGAGGACAGCCAACCTGGCGTTGGTGACCAGGCCGTTGATGCAGTGACCATCGATGGCTAGACCGCCGGTCATCAGTTGTCGCGTCTTCGGCGGACGTAGCCCCAAGACGGGGAAGCGCGTCTGGTCGCGACATCGCTGGTCAGGCGGTGCATGGGGCATCGGGCAATGCGAGTTCTGCGGACGTACGCTCGAAGAGGTCCAGCGAAAAACCGACACGACGCCGGGCACCTCTAGCGCCAAATCTGGTTGAAGTTTGCCGGCGATCCCGGCGGGCGACCATTACGTCGTTCCCGCCGGAGATCGCCATGTTCGAACACCTCTACCAAACCGCCGACCTTGTCCAACGCGAGTTCGATCGCGCTGCTGGTGCGTATCGCGTGCTGCTTGCGCAGGCGAACGAGGCCCGCGAGTGCAGTTGGGATCGGCTGCCGGTTCAGCTCGCGCCGTTCAACGCGACCTTCTATCAGCTCGAGCAGGCGTGGACGAAGATCGGCCGCGGTTGTGTCTCGGCCATGATTGACCTGGTCGCAACGGCGCTCGGCGGCGGTACCGCGCTGGAGCTTCCCGAGGCGAAGGACCTGCTCAGCGGCTTCTTCGACGAAGAGGGGTTGCCGGCGGATAACTTCTCCTGCCGCGCGATGCTGGATGCCCTGCTGGCGCTCTACGCCCCAGACGCTGGCCAGCTGCGCCTGCAGCAGATCGCTGATCGCTTCGTGAGTGCGTTTCGCCTGCGGGCCGATGAGGTGCCGGCCACTCGCGGTGGCGCTGTTGTGCTGGATCTCTCGATGTACCTGGACTCGATCTCGCTCAAGCACAGCCACCGGCAGGAATACAGCAACCACGAAGACCTATCGAGGGCCGCTCGCGCCCTGGCCGAAGTGCTCGGCGAGCTCGACGCCGACCTCGCCCACCAGGCGGCCACCCACGCAACGCACGTGGCCACGGTTGGGCGCATGAATCAGTGGAAGCCGGTCCGTGACCTCTACGGCCCCATCGGCCCGGTGGGCATCAAGGCCTACAAGGGCAAGGTCGAGTTTTTGGTGCCCCAGGCACTGGCCCAGCGCCTCAATGTCTTCCTGAGTCAGCACGCGACCAAGCTGCTCCGCCAGTCCGTGTAAGGTTTTTCATACAGACCGGTTAGCGTAGGCAAACCGCAAGAACGCGCGTAAAATCACAAGAAATTGCCGATCGGAAGGATCCAGTCAGGTAAGGCTGGGTCCACGTGTTGATGAATATTGCAGCTCAGACCAGCCCCTTTCCCCTCCCTGTACTCATTGCGGCGCTGACTGCATCGCTTGTTGGTGCGCTTCTCATGCACCACAGCGAGGCATTTGTCGTGAAGGCATGGAGTTCCTATGCAGCGACCAGCTGCACGGAGGGAGGCGAGAGCGGCAGCCTCGTATGCGACGACGGCTATGTGTACGCCTCGAGCGCCAACGCAGTGCCCAGCGACTATGTGCGGCATCACCCAGACGTAGAGCGCCAAGCTCGACTCGCCGAAATCGAACGACTCGCCATTCTCCTCGAGATCAATACCCACTAACGCGACACGATTTGGACCCCTCCCTATCGGGGCTTACGGTTGAGTCGTGGCAGGAAGCCGCCCCCGTGCAGGGGTAACTCAGGAAGGGTCTAGGAGGCGCTACCGCAAGGATCGCGGTTCGCTGGTGTCGTTGCCGTCAGGATGCGGCTCGCCATCAGCGCGAATGGAATCGGCGCGGGTGTCCAAGGAGGGCGGCAAGGAAAACAACCCGCATTGGCTAGGAAGCCGGTGCGGGTTTTTTGTTGCCTGGTCGCGGCACATTCGCGGCCATCTTTGCGCCTGCTTGTCGCGCCATACGTTGGGGGGCTCCGCGATCTGAGATCCGCCCATGTACCGCACTGAAGAACTGTTGCCCGCTGTCGATCCGCGATTCTCTGACCTGCTGCGCCGGGCCGACGACCTGGACAAAGACTGGGAACACATCGAGGGCATGGTCTACGACCTTCAGCACGCGTTGGACAATTCGACGGCGGCCCAGGCCGCGAGCTACTCGCCCATGAGCAGGACTGATGGCCTCAGCGAAGGTCGCCGCAACCTCACCCGTCGGACGGTCGAGATCGTGGCCAAGCGCCTTTCGGTCGCTGGCGTGGCGCTCAAGATCGACGCCGAGCCAATCGTTGAGTACTTCTTCGGATTCCGGCAACGCTGGCAAGAAAACGAACGGCCGGCGTTCTCGTGCCGCGCCGTCGTCTTGCGCACGTTGGAGCTTTACCAGGATCAGGCGGACGCGCTGGTGAGGAAGCAGGCGGCGCTGAGCTTCGCCCATGCCTTCGCCCTGCGGCATCAGCGCAACGAAGAGATGAAAGGGTGCGCGCTCCTGGAGATCAGCGCCGGTGTCGATCCGTACTGGAGTCCCGCGCGCTTTACCACGAGCACCAAGGATCGGCTCAGGACGGCGCTGCGCAGCCTTGGGGCCGTATTTGCGCTGACAGAACTGGCCCAGGCTGATGCCAGTCCACTGGCGGAAGCAGAGGCGCTCATCTCGCAGCTTGAGGCAGCGAACTGGGTCCCGGAGCGTTCGTTTCGAGGGCGCGCGTACGGCGTGGAGGTTCGGCTCTTCCAAAGCCGCATTAAGTTCCTGGTGCCGCGCTCCACGGTAGGCCGCCTAAACGCATTCATCAGCCTGCACGCGCCGGAATACTTCGACGTCAACCGCGGCTGAGCCCCTTACGCGGAAACGCGTAGCGGCATTCGGGGCGTTTCCCCGCGCCGATGCGGGAACAGAGCCCGAAACTGTCTCGATACCGCCCCATCGTTGGGGGCACGGAGCACGCATGGACGACGTACTGAAGGACAGCCTGGCAGCGCGCAAGGCGATTCCTGACCTCGGACACCACTGGCCGGACACCCGGCTGAAGGCGCTTGGCGTTGAAGTTCAAGCGCAGTACCCGGAGCTCGCTGGGTGGCCGCCGTATCTGGCAGCCGAGGCGCAGCTTCATTACGCGAGCCGGTTCCCTGGTAACCCCGCTGTGGTCGGCGTCCGGTCGGTCGACTTCCTCACCTTCCTGCGGGCGGCGATCGCTGGCCACGCGGCCCGCCATTAAGAGGCGACACGCATGACCTCAGACGACATGAAGGCAAATCGCCTCGCAATGATTCGCGCGGCCGCCGGCGAGAAGCCGCCCGCGCCCCTGCGTCGAACTGGCACTGGAAAGGCGCGCGGCCCAGCCGTCGTGATTCCGCCGCGCTTCTCCACCCGCCATCGGGCGCTGAGCAACACCAACTTCTCAGTGATCCAAGACGGCGGCCGCTGAGCCGTTCGCACTGCCGCTATGGAGGCGCGATGTACCCCAAGAACCTAATTCTCTATCGCTTCTCGAACGCCGTGTCCGACGATCTGCAGCGGCTTAGCGAGGTCGCGCCTGAGAACGCCTTGCGCGAACTCGGCCCGCTGGAGACAAGCGCAAGTGGCTTCGTCAGTCCCGCTCGCGGTGGTGACTTGCTCCATCAAGTGAACGGCAATCCATTGCTGGCCATTGGCACGGATTCCCGTCTGCTGCCGACACCGATCCTCAACCGCGAGGTCGACAAGAAAGTCCTGAAGCTCGAAGCGGCAGAAGGCCGAACGATCGGCGGGCGCGAGCGGCGTCGGCTTCGTGACCAGGTGCGCGATGAGCTGCTGCCCTCCGTGCTGATCAACCACAGTCGGACCTTCGCGTGGATGGATCGTGGGCGTGGCTTCGCCTGCATTGACACTGCTGGAAAGAAGTCGGCGGAGGAAGTGCTGAAAAAAGTCCGCGAGGCGCTCGGTTCATTCCCCGCCGTGCCACTGGCGCCAACCAACCCCGTCCGCGTGCTTCTGACGAGCTGGCTTGCCGGCGCGGAACTGCCCGCCGACTTCACCCTGGGTGACGAATGCGAGCTGCGTGACCCGGCGACCACAACGGGCGCGGTGTGGAAAGGCCGAAGGGCGACTCTCGACTCGGAGGAGGTGCGCGAGCATCTCCGCGCGGGCAAGCAGGTCTCCCAGCTTGGCCTTTGCTTCAAGGCGCGCATCGAGTTCGTGATCGACGAGAACCTAGTACTGCGCAAGATTCGCTTCACTGAAGTGGCTCTCGGCGATCTCGACAACACGTCCGCAGGCGATGCTGTGTCCGAGCTGGACGCTCAGTTCGCATTGTTCCAGGGCGAAATCGGTGAGCTGCTTGACGCGCTGGACACCATTTTCGGACTCCCTCGCCCAACCGAGGGCGAAGTTGTCGACGAGGCTATCCGCCGGCGCGAAAACGGTGAACTTCCGTTCGCACCTTCGAGCACGGACGACGACCTGGAAGGTGCGAAAGAAGATGCGCGCCGCGCGCTGCTTCAGGGTAAGCACGTGTCGATCTCCGGCCTCCAGCGCGTCTTGCGCATTGGCTACAACCGCGCCGCGCGGCTGATCAAAGCACTGGAACATGAGGGGTTCGTCACCCCGCCCGACTCTGCAGGCCGCCGACAACTCGCTGGCGCGCCGGCGCATCACTGAACTGCCCCGAGAGGACCGAAGCAATGAAGATCCGCAATTCGGCAATGCTGCTGGCGTGTGTGCTGGCCATGGTTGGCTGCAAGCAGGAGCCGCGCATTGTCCAGTTGGGCAACCAGTCGCTGAAAGACGCCATCGACACAGCAGTGGCGCATGCGCCGAAAGGGCGGGCGACCGAGCTGAAGCACGTGCGCGACCAGTTCGTCGAGGCATACATCGAGCATCCGCGCGCTGAGCTGCCGGACGCGCAGGCCGTTGCCGGCATGACGCTGACGCAGTTCGAGCGCTTCACCACATCGACTCTCAAGGGAAGCCCGGAGCCGCTGAAGCCGCCGGCAGATCCTCCGAGCACCGTGCATCCGTCGCTGAACTCAGGCTACTTCGCGAGCCTGAAGCTCGACAAGGAGCTGCTGGAGAACACACGCGAGGCATCGCGCGACAAGGGTCTCTATACGGTCGACCAGTTCGATTGGCCGCGGCCCGCGTTCGTGCCGCCACCGGACGGCGCCTACGTGATCGACGATCACGCGACGTTCGCCGTGAACTTTGTGAACCGGACAACCTTTGACGTCTATGGCCCGGTGTATCACCTGACCATCAGCGAACCGGAGAGCGGTGACATCCTGTTCGATGACGATCTGAAGATGGATGACAAGACGGCCATTCCGCCGGACACGCCGGTCTTGCTGACGTACACCTGTTGCAACATCGCCACGGATCCGCTTCTCAATCAGCGCATGAAGAAGCTGCCGCCGAACGCGAAGTTCGAGTGGCACCTCGTGTCCGTCATGGACTACACACGGCGCAACATGCTCGATACCACGCAGTTCTCTGATGCGCGTTACGAGCGCCTGAAGCAGGTGACCAAGTGCATCGACGACATGGACAAGCGCTTGGAAACCTGGACCCCTGAAACCGCTGCGGAGGGCTGTCATGAGTAAGTGGAAAGCGTGGACCAAGCAGGACTCCTACTTTGGCGCAGGCCTCGCCGCGTGCATCGCGATGTGGGCGATTCCGTCCAGCGTGCCCTATGCCATTCGGCTGCTGTGTGGGTTTGCAGCGGGTGTCGTGCTGCTGTGCTGGTTCTTGCGCCGGCACGCGCGCGGCGCTGGCATGAGCGCGGCGCCGAGCTCGAAGCGCGAGACGCCGCGATCGCTGCTGGCTAGTGTCGCCGGGCGCGCGCTGTTGTGCGTGCTCCTCATCTTTGAGCTGGTCGTGGTCAGCCACGCCTTCGGTCTGATGCTTTGGAGCTGGCTTGTGCCCGGGCGCTCTGGGCCCTCGCACGTCGGGTCCACGCGCGGCGCGCGCGCTTTGAAGTGGGTTGGACGGCTGTTGGCCACAGCGCAGGTCGCGCTCGTCGCGTTCGGCGCGTACTCAACGTTCAGCGCCGGCGAACCCGCGCCGTTCAGCATCGAGGCGTTCGGCGCGCAGGCATTCGGTCTCGTCGCCGCAGTTCTCATTGACCCCATCTGTCGTCGACGATTCCCTATCGACGGCGCTCGCCGCCTGACGGAATACGCGACTGTCGCGTTGCCTCTCCGACCGGTTGCGAAGCGCTGAGGAACCTATGGATACCGCTCAACAACGTTCTTGCCTCTCCTGTCATTGGCACTTGGACCTCGGCGCAACAGCGCTGAACGGTGGGTTCCGTCATGCGTGCACCGAAGCGCAGGTCCTGAATGCCGCGCATACCGGCGCCGATGCTGGGGCGTTTGAACCTGTTTCGTGCGACCAGGCCCGCAAGTTCGAGGCTGTTGCCTGCGGCCCGCGCGGTGCCTGCTGGACGCCGAGGTCGCAACCGAAGGAGCAGGTGGCGTGAGTGCCCGCGCATTGAACCTGGCCGCTGTGGCCGTGCTTCTTCTGGCGGCATGCCAGGGCCCCGGTCCCGAAGGCGGCGCGACGCGGCTCGTCGTCAACAGCAATGCGGATTCGTGCTCGGCTCGCGCCGGCGCGCGCGCCCTCTGCCCGGACGGCTTCAAGGTCAGCAGCGGTGGCTATCGGCTCGACTCGTGGGACCAGCGCGCGCGCGGTGGCCGAGTTGAACCGGTGGTCAATGAAGAGGACGGGAACGGCTGGCACGTGATGGGCCCCGGACCGGTGGGTACGGCGTGCTTCACGGCGTTTGCTGTGTGCGAGCGATGACGATGCAGAACAACGGAAGAGGAGAGCAGGATGGAACGTCCAGCACCAACGTTTGAACGAAGCTTTCTCTTACAGCGAACCCGCAGCGCCTCACGGCGCTTCGAAGGCGTGCTGGCAATGGCACGCAGACTGACGGAAGACCCCGAGAAGGGTGCGCGCCAGGCTCGACAGTACTGCAAGCCGTGTTACTACGAGGAGCGCCTGGCGGGGCAGGCGATCACGGAGCAGCCATGTGCTTGCTGCAGCAAACCCCAAACGTATGCCAGCACCCTGACCGACGTACTGTGCTTGGAGTGCGCGCGGGAGCATGAGTTGTGCAAGAGGTGCGGGGCAGACATCGAGATCCGCATTGACCGCAAGGTCTGGCCCGTGTAGGGCTGCAGGTGCGGCACCGCTCGGAAATCAATGAAGGGCCAGCTTACGCTGGCCTTTTTTCCGGGCCGGCAGCGGATCATCCCACTGGGGGCCGAGACCGGTGCGCGCGGTGCATTCGGTTCAGGCCTTGCCTTCGTAGTAGCGTACAGGTTATCGGTGTCCATCTACTCGCTCGAGGCGCGCAGGTAAGACCGAATCAACGCCAGGTGCGAGTTGGTTTCGACCAGCTGCGCGGCCACCTGGGGGCAGCAATCGCCCATTTTGCGGTTGGTCTCCGCGGCGAAGGCAGTGCCGCACGAGGCGACGGCGAGGGCCAGGAGGAGCAGGGTACGACCTTCAGAGTTGACTGACGCGCTGTGCACAAACCGAACTTTACGGACATAGGTCGGCGCGCACTATCCTAGGACGCCCCAACGGGAGGCGGATATCGAGCAGCGGAGCTGAGTAACCGTGTCGAAGAGCCGAGTCGTCATGCAAGAGGGGCACCGCCCCCTAAACGCCCAGGCCGCGAAAGTGATGCGACCGGGGGTTACATATGAGCCGTCGCGGTACATGCCAACGGAGAATCGTGACCAGCGAGCCGCTCCGGCAGTGCGACATCCCGACGCGGTGAAGAAGCACCTCAGGCCCCTGATCGGGTTTAGCTACGCTCGCGTAACAATTATTGGGCTATCGGCCGATGACGAGGGCCAGTGGGTGGTGCGCTGCCGTTGCGGTTTATTTGGGTTCCGCTCATTCAGCGAGATCGCGAACCTCAAAAATGATCAGGACTCATGCAATCGTTGCTATGCCGAGATGAAAATCCTTCGCAAGGAGATGGAGCGACGCCTCGGACGCGCCGTGCATCCTAGCGAGGTGCCGGGTGCGTGCAGTCAGCGTCGTCCACTACCCGCGGGAGTGATCTTGTCGAAGCAGCAAAGGAAGCAGATGCGCGCGAATGAGCTCCGAGCCGCCGAGCTGCAAAGAGAGATTGCGGCTCACAATGAAGCTGCCAAACATCGCAGTCGCCGAGTCTTCGAAGCCCCGGAGCAGGCAACCTCGACAATGGCTCTCGCTTTTGCCAGGGCTAAGAGCTGAATACGCGCCAGTGATCCGGTGTTGTTTTCGACTCATGGACCCAACAAAAAGGGGCTTGCAGCGATGCAAGCCCCAATTGCTTTGGCCAGACGTCGCGTGGCAACGATCAGCTGCGCGTGACCCACTGGACTGGCTGGGTGTTGATGATGCGGCTGCACACCTGGCCATTGCGCGCGGCGCCTTCGGTGTAGGCCTTGCCTTCGTAGTAGCACATGTTCTTGGTGTCCATCTGCTCGCTCGAGGCGCGCAGGTCAGACTGGATCAACGCGAGGTGCGAGTTGGTCTCGACCAGCTGCGCGGCCACCTCGGGGCAGCAATCGTCCATTTTGTGGTTGGCCTCCGCGGCGAAGGCAGTGCCGCACGAGGCGACGGCGAGGGCCAGGAGGAGCAGGGAACGACCTTTCATCTTCAGTCCTTTGAGTTGTGGACGGTTGGTTGCCAGCTTCAAGATGCCGGGGATGGGAGGGTGGGCTGGCTCCACGACGCCGCGTTCGCATCACGCTGTCGAAGAAGGTCAGCATGCTTGATCGCTTCATCCGCGATGCCGCCCGCAATCTGAGCGGCCCTCTGGACGCTGTACTCGTTGTGGTCGGCCGTTGTGCGGACGACGTACGGGAGTGGTGCTGATGGCTGCGTGGTGTATGCCGACGTGCTCGTAATGGCGAACTTCGGGTACATGTGCTCGACGGAGCCGTGGAAGGACAGGTGAGGGGTCTTGTCGCTAAACGACACCTCGATCGTTGTGGTGCAGCGGAGAAGGCAGTCCGTGGAAGCGCGGATCTCCGCGATGGACCGGCTCTGTAGCAGCGCGCCGTATTCCTCCGGCAGTTGGAGGAACGTTGACGTGAGCATGATGTCCTTCTCCCCGAACTGTGGTTCACGGGTCGTTGCGAACAAGAACCCGGAGAGACCGATCACGCCTAGCACACCGAGTACAACAGCGATGCGCCGGCGGCGGAGCCTGGACTTGATATTCACGTTGATCACGGCGACTTCGCCGGTGCTGCCTGCTGCGCGGCCGCAGCACGTGCCGTGGCCTTGTCGCTGCCGGCCAGCTTGCTGACCATGGCGGCCGGCGGGAGGAAGCCTCCGAGCTGGCGACCGGTCTGATCGAAGATCGCGGGCGTGCCCTCGATGCCGAGCTTATCGCCCAGGTCGTACATCTTCTCGACCTCGCCTGCGCGCGCGCAGTTGGTCGACGGGACCTGCTGGCCAGCGATGGCGAGCTCGTAGGCCTTGGCGCGATCGCTGGAACACCAGACCGACTTCATCTTGGCGAGCTCGGGCGATTCGAGGCCGCCGCGCGGGAACGGCACGTATTCGATGCGAATGCCGGCGTCGAGGTAGCCTTTGAGGCTTTTGTGCAGGAGCTGGCAGTAGTGGCAGCTCGTGTCGGTGAAGATGGTCACCGTGTACTTCGGATCCTTGGGCGAGAAGACGATCTTGTCCTCGGCCGGGATATTGCGCAGAAGATCCTTGCGAGCTTCGCCGAGCGCTTCATCCGTGAGATTTCGATGCGTCACGGTGTCCAGGAGCACCCCGTATAGGAGGTACCGGCCGTCGTCGGTCACGTACACAACGGTGGAGTCGGCGACCACGCGCTTGAGGCCCTGGATGGGCATCTGGTCGATCGAGCGAACGACAGCGTTCGGATTGATATCGCGAACGGTCTGGCGAATGGCAGGGTTGTCCGCTGGGATCGGCGCGCTGGTCGTGCCCGGACCGTTGCTCGCCACCTGCTGCGAGACAAGGCGCGCGGCGATCTGCTGCGGCTGGGCGGCGGCGCTCTGCGCGAAGGCGGCACTGCAGCTCAGCGTGAGCGCGCCGACGGTTGCCAGCGCCAGGCTGATGCGACGCGAGCGGAAGGGGCGGGGGAGGAGAGTCATGTGCCGTCCTTGCATGGGAGTTAGGAAGCGCCACCACCACGGTCGACGCGTGACAAAAGCATAGGAAGCGCCCGTCACTGCCAAGCGTGGAAACCCCCCGAAAAGGAGCCGGGGTTTCCCGGGTCGGCAGCGCAACGCGGCCGGTACCGTGTGCACTCCCACATGGACCCGTGCCCCTCATGAAGCCCAGTCGCGTTGTTGCCTGGACCCTCGTTCTTCTGGTTCACCTGACGCTTGCTCTCTACGTCACGTTGCCCTCGCCACCGACGCGGCCGGAGTTCACGCCGCCTGGAGCAGCGAGGGTCTCGATGGTCGCGGTGTCGGTAATCCCGGCGCGTGTGAAGGACGCGGAACCTGAGGTTCGTCCAGAGCCGCGCAAGGCGCGCGAGGAGCCGCGCATTGCCGAGGTGCGGAAGGATCCGCCGAAGCCAAAGCAGTCGAACACGCCGACCATCCGCATCGCTTCGCGCCCGCAGGACCTGGTCGCCTCACCGTTGCATCGCCCAGAGGTTGCACCGAAGGAGATCGCCTCCTACCGCGTCACAGACATGCCGGACTTTCCACTGGCTGCGTGGGACGAGGGGAAGCAAGGTTGGGTCGTCTTGATAGTCCTGGTGGGGATTGATGGCGCGCCGGAGGGGGTAAGCGTCATCCGCAGCGTGTCGCCGGAGATCGATGCCGCGGCCATCGCCGCCGTGGCGAAGTGGAAGTTCGAGCCAGGCTTGATCGGGGGACGTCCCGTACAGTCGTGGATATCGGTGCCGATTGGGTTCTTCAAGGGACGCCTCTCCAAAGGCACCGTAGGCAGGCGCTAGCCGCGGACATCACGGCCGCAGATCGGCACCGTGTCGCGATGCGTCTCACTGAGTGATGAGTCGCAGAACATGAGACAAAGTGAGGCGAAGTTTTCGGCGCGAATTCTCGGTGCTTGATAAAAGCACCACTAGGTCGAGAGCCGACACATGTACGCCGATCGCTTTGCCCCCTATTCCGCGACGAACATCCACTATGCGAAGCGCGCCCAGGTTCCGGGTTTCCGGGCCGACGTGGTGCGCGATGGCGTGGTCGTCGCCAAGATCAGCATTCCCGACAACGACGCCGCGGTCGAGCACGAGTTCACCTCGGTAGCGCATCGCTTTCGTTTCGAGCAGCATCTCGCGAGCCTGGCGCCGGCGTTCTTCCCCGAGAAGCTCGCCGACGAGGACACGATGCGCGCTTGCTTCCTGCTCGACTTGGTCGACGCGGAACAAGCGGACACCCAGCTGCAGCAGATGTGCCAGAGCCACACGGTTTTCAGGCTGAAGGGTGATGTCGAAGACCACTGGCGCGAGCTCGATGAGCCGTACTCGCCGGCGCTGGCCAAGGCTATCCGCAGCGAGTACCAGTCCGGTCTCGACATGATCGCAAACGAGATCTACGGCACGTCCTCCACGGGGGTGGGTCATGCATAACCAGACCTCGCAGTCCTTGGGACTCGACGCAGGCCTCGAGCAATTGGCCGGCGCGCACGCTGAATTGCTGGCCACGGTGGATCCCGGACAGGCACTCCGCCTGGCCCGCGACATCCGGGCGAGTGCTACGTGGGTGGTGACGCGTGTGGCCACTGAAGTACTCGCCTCGCGCTATCCGGGTATCAGGAAGGTGGGGCGCGCCAATCGGGACCTCTTTGTGATCGAGACGACCGAGGCGGGCGAGATCTACTGGCCGCGTCTCGTGACGACCGAAGAGTTGATCCGCCGCAACCGTGGCGTGCTGGGGCTCGGCCTGACCAGCCTGGCGCGCAGCGTGGTGCCGGCGCTGCTGTCTGCACTCGGTGTTTCGCCCACGCCTGTGGACGATCGCGAGCTGCAGGTCGTGATTACCGACCTCACGGATCTCCTGGACGACCTGGCCCTTCCGATAAGTGGCGAGGTTCCGGTCATGCCTTCGATCCCGGAAACGAAGGTCGCCAATCGGGGGCTTTCCGAGATGCGACGCCCGGCCGCCGACCTACAGTAGTCGCCGCCGGATAGCCCGGGCGCCGAGGAACGGCGCGCCGGCGGACGAGGCGATAGAGCGCCGCACATGGACGTGTGCAAAGGATTGCATGCTCGAGGGGAACACGGACCGACCCCTCGGGTGCCACCACAGGAGTTTTCAATGAGGAGCAAGAGCGCCATTCGCTTGAGCGCCATTGGGATCGCACTGATGGTGGCCTCAGTCGGGCGAGCCCAATCGGTCCCAAGCACTGTGCGGGTCATTGATGGATCGGGGCAAAAGATCGTCTCCAATGGGGTTCTTGTCGCCTCGGTGCCGAAGACCCTAAGGCTGACAACGCCGCCGGCCGAGCAAGTCCCGACGGAGCCGAGACCGAAAGTGGTCCCGGGCATCACCTTCCTCACCAAGAAGCCCCCGGCCAAGCCGAGGCC
>NZ_JAELTT010000064.1 GCF_016428975.1 Dyella sp. ASV21 | reverse complement strand
GCCGTAAGTTCGTCAGCATCGTCAAGGTCTAAGCCTTTTCGAGGTTGCAACGAAGGCCCCGCTCTCGCGGGGCCTTTGTTTTTGTTGGGAGGCGGGATGGTGGATCGGCAGCGCGCGGCGTTGCGGCGAGATTCCCTTATGATGCAGCGAGGCTGCGCGTCCTGGTTCCCCGTTTCACTCTCCCCGGAACACACCCATGAAGTTCGTCGACGAAGCCATCATCAAGGTCCAAGCCGGTGACGGCGGCAACGGATGCATCAGCTTCCGTCGCGAAAAATTCATTCCCTTTGGCGGCCCCGATGGTGGCGACGGCGGCAGCGGTGGCTCCGTGTGGCTGGTGGCCGACGAGGGCCTCAATACGCTGATCGACTTCCGCCACCAGCGCATGTTCAAGGCCGAGCGTGGCCAGAACGGCATGGGCAGCCAGATGTACGGCAAGGGCGGCGACGACACGGCGATCCGCGTGCCGGTGGGCACCGTGGTCATCAACGTCGACACCGACGAGACCATCGGCGACCTTACCCAGCATGGCCAGCGCCTGCTGGTGGCGCAGGGCGGCAAGGGCGGCCTGGGCAATATCCATTTCAAGAGCTCGGTGAACCGTGCGCCGCGCAAGTCCACGCCGGGTACGCCGGGTGATGTGCGCGAGTTGAAGCTGGAATTGAAGCTGCTGGCTGACGTGGGCCTGCTGGGCTTCCCTAATGCGGGCAAGTCCACCTTCATTCGCGCCGTATCGGCGGCAACGCCACGCGTGGCGGATTACCCGTTCACTACGCTGCACCCGAACCTGGGTGTGGTGAGCCTGGGTACCGACCAGAGCTTTGTGATCGCCGATATTCCCGGCCTGATCGAGGGCGCTGCCGACGGCGCCGGCCTGGGTATCCAGTTCCTGCGCCACGTGTCGCGCACCCGCCTGCTGTTGCACGTGGTGGATATGGCGCCCATCGACGGCTCCGACCCGGTGGAGCAGGTGCAGGCCATCGAGCAGGAGCTGGGCAAGTTCGATCCCGAACTGCTTGAGCGTCCGCGCTGGCTGGTAATGAACAAGGCGGATGTATTGCCGGAGGACGAGCGTCAGGCGGTGGCCGAGGACATTGTGAAGCGCCTCAACTGGACGCATCCCTGGTTCCTGGTGTCGGCGATTGCGCGCGAGAACACCATGGCCGTGTGTCAGCAGGTATGGCGCTTCATGGCTGAGCAGCAGATGGCACACGAAGAGCGCGCGGACATGCTGCCGGGCGACGTGCGTCTGCGCGGAGAGGGGGCGAAGGAGTAAGCCGGGCGCGGCTGGTGGTCTCCATCCCTATGAAAAAAGCGGCCGATGGCCGCTTTTTTTTGCCCTATGCGTGGGCCATGGTGTCACGCGCGCACGAATGCCGACTTGACCCTGCGGGTACAAAAAAGCCAGCTTGCGCCGGCTCGATCTTATGGATACACAAAAAGGCCGGCTTGCGCCGGCCTTTTCGCCAACCCGAGATGCAATACGCGGGGCCGGCTTACGCCAGCTCGCGGATCTTCGCGTTGAGGCGGCTCTTATGGCGAGCAGCCTTGTTCTTGTGGATCAGGCCGCGGGCGGCGTAGCGATCCATGACCGGCTGAGCGGCGGCGAACGCCTCGACAGCGGCAGCCTTGTCCTTGGCCTCGATGGCCTTGATGACCTTCTTGAGGGCGGTGCGCACCATGGAGCGGGCGCTGACGTTGCGCAGGCGGCGCTGCTCGGACTGGCGCGCGCGCTTCTTCGCGGACTTGATGTTGGCCAAGGTAGAACTCCGAAATGAATGACTGGGTTGGAAAAAGACGGCAATTATGCGGTCAATGCGCCTTTGCGTCAACAGCTTAGGCGTTTGTCAAGGCGCCAACGCCCGTAGGACGCCACCCCGACAGCACCCTTAGGGCGGGTGCACGGACTTAATTATGCCATGAAGGGGCCGTGATCTCGCCCACAAGCGCTGTCACACTATGCGCCTTTCCGGGCAGGGGGTCGATGGTGACACGGCCTGGCGTTCAACTACAGGCAAAGGCGACGTCAGAGGCATGAAGTCTCCCAGTATGTTCCGTGGGCTGCTGTCGTTCAGCAGCATGACCATGATTTCGCGTGTGCTCGGTCTGGTCCGGGACATGTCCATCAACGCGGTATTCGGCGCCAATGCGGCGACCGACGCGTTCTGGGTGGCGTTTCGCATTCCCAACTTCATGCGCCGGCTGTTTGCCGAGGGCTCGTTCTCCACGGCGTTCGTGCCGGTGTTCACCGAGGTAAAGGAGAAGCGCAGCCACGAGGACCTCAAGCAGTTGATGTCGCGCGTCTCAGGAACGCTGGGCGGCGTGCTGCTGGTGATTACCGCGCTGGGGGTTATCTTCGCCCCGCAAGTGGCTGCGTTGTTTTCGCAGGGCGCGGCCGATACCCCGGAGAAGTTCGCGCTGACCACCCAGTTGCTGCGCCTGACCTTTCCCTTCCTGCTGTTCGTCTCGCTGACCGCGCTGTGCGGCGGCGCCCTCAACAGCTTTCATCGTTTCGCATTGCCGGCGCTCACGCCGGTGATCCTCAACCTGTGCATGATCGGTGGTGCGCTGTGGCTGTCGCGGCACCTGCATCCGCCCATCATGGCGATGGGCTGGGCGATCCTGCTGGCGGGCATCCTGCAGCTGTTGTTCCAGTTGCCTTCGCTGAAGGGGCTGGACCTGTTGACGCTGCCGCGTTGGGGCTGGAGCCACCCGGATGTGCGCCGCATTCTCACGCTCATGGTACCCACCCTGTTCGGCTCGTCCATTGCGCAGGTGAATCTGCTGCTGGATACGGTGATTGCGGCCTATCTGATGACCGGCTCCCAGAGCTGGCTATCGCAGGCCGATCGCTTCCTCGAGTTGCCGTTGGGCCTGTTCGGCGTGGCGTTGGGCACGGTGATCCTGCCGTCGCTGTCGCGCCATCACGTCACCACCGATCGCGAAGGTTTCTCCAAGGCGTTGGACTGGGGCTTGCGCACCACGCTGCTGATCGCGGTGCCGGCCATGTTCTCGCTGATGCTGCTGGCCCGACCGCTGGTGGCGACGCTGTTCCAGCATGGCCAGTTCACGCCCTTCGATACGCGCATGGCGACGTTGTCGATTACCGCGCTCAGCTTCGGGTTGCCGGCGTTCGCCCTCGTCAAGGTCGCTTTGCCGGCCTTCTATTCGCGCCAGGACACCAAGACCCCGGTGCGGGCAGGCGTGGCCTCGCTGGTGGCCAACATGGTGCTCAACGTGATCTTTGTGGCCTCCCTGTACCTGCTATGGGCCACGCCCGAGCAGCGTCAGTTGCCCTGGATGGACGGCATTGCCGTGGTGCCCGGCTTGCATATGGCGCTGGGCATGGCCAGTGCGCTGGCGAGCTATCTCAATCTGGGGCTGCTGTGGCATTGGCTGCGCCGGGCGGGCGTGTACCAGCGTCAACCTGGCTGGGCTGCCCATATGTTGCGCCTGGTGCTGGCCTGCGCGGTGATGGTGGTCGTGCTCTTGCTGGGCATGTGGGTGTGGCCGGATTGGACCCAGGCCGACAAATGGACCCGCGTATGGCGCCTGGCGGTGCTGGTGCTGAGCGGCGGTGGTGCCTACGTGGTGACCTTGTTCGCAGCGGGTTTCCGCATGCGGGAGTTGCGCGGCGTTTGACACGCCGCCGCTGCCGTCGGTCGGCGCCAGCGGCAGTGCGCAGATGTGAGGGGCAGGGCTCTCCAGCCGCTATACTCGCGCGATGATGAGACTTTCCAGGGACGTTGCCGGCGCCTGCCTGGCACCCGGCGGCAGCGTGGTTGCCGTCGGCGCATTCGATGGGTTGCATCGCGGCCACCAAGCCCTGCTGGCCGAGGTGCGCGAGCGCGCGGCTGCGCTTGGCCTCACGCCGATCGTGGTGAGCTTCGAGCCGCTGCCGCGGGCCTTTTTCTCGCCAGAGCCGGTCGCCCGCCTTTCCAGCGTGCGTGAGAAGCTGCGCGGCTTCGACGCGGCCGGCATGGAAGAGGTGCTGCTGCTGCGCTTCAATCGCGCGCTCACCGCCATGGCGCCCGAGGATTTCGTGCAGCGCGTGCTGGTAGAGCGGCTGGCCGCTCGCGAGGTGTGGGTCGGCGGGGATTTTCGCTTCGGCCACAAACGGGCCGGCGATGTCGCCATGCTCGAAGCCCTGGGGCAGGTACACGGTTTTGTCGCACGCACCATGCCGCCGGTACTGCTGGAAGGCGCCCGGGTCTCCGCCACGCGGGTTCGCATGCTGCTTGGCGCGGGCGAATTCGCCGGGGCGGCACCCTTGCTGGGCCGCCCGTTCGTGATCGAGGGCAAGGTGGAATATGGCCAGCAGCTGGGGCGCCAGTTGGGTTATCCCACGGCCAATATCCATCTGCGCGAGCGCTGCAGCCCGGTGCACGGCATTTTCGCGGTGCGGGTAGGGCTGGGCGAGGGCGAGTGCAGCTGGCCCGGTGTCGCCAGCCTGGGCGTTCGCCCCACCGTGAATCAGGTGGACGAGCCCCTGCTGGAGGTCCACTTGTTCGACTTCGACGGCGATCTTTACGGCCAGCGCATGGCGGTGGAATTCGTCGCCAAGCTGCGTGACGAGCTGAAGTTCGACAACCTGGACGCGTTGACCGCCCAGATGGCCAAAGACGCCCGTCAAGCCCGTGAACTGCTAGGTATGAATCCGCGCTTGAGCGAAGCGTAAGCGCCCCAAATCCAGTAACGTTGGCGCTTCCGCCCCGGGCTTGGCGGCGCCGCAAGACATCTCACGGCGCCGGCAGGGCCGCGCCAGAACCCGATCAGAGCATCCCCAGGCAATGACCCAGGACTACAAGAACACCATCAACCTGCCGCAGACGGAATTTCCGATGCGCGGCGACCTGCCTAAGCGCGAACCCAAGTGGCTGGCCGATTGGGAGCAGGTGGGACGCTACGCGCAGATCCAGCAGCGCGCCGCCGATCGCGACAAGGTGTTTGTGCTGCATGATGGGCCGCCGTACGCCAACGGCGTCATTCACCTGGGTCATGCGGTGAACAAGGTGCTCAAGGACGTCGTGGTCAAGTCGCGCCTGCTGGCGGGCTACCGCGCGCCCTACGTACCTGGCTGGGATTGCCACGGCCTGCCCATCGAAGTGGCGGTGGAGAAGAAGTTCGGCAAGGCGGGCGACAAGCTCGATGCCGCTGCTTTCCGCCAGAAGTGCCGCGAGTACGCGCAGCAGCAGATCGATTTGCAGCGCACCGATTTCAAGCGCCTGGGCGTGCTGGGCGATTGGGATCATCCGTACCGCACCCTGGATTTCACCTACGAAGCCGACATGGTGCGTGCGCTCGCCAAGATCGTGGCCAATGGCCACGTGGTGCGCGGTGCCAAGCCGGTGTATTGGTGTTTCGACTGCGGCTCGGCGTTGGCCGAGGCGGAGATCGAATACGCCGACAAGACTTCGCCGGCAGTGGACGTGGCCTATGACGCGGTCGATGCCAAGGCATTGGCGCAGCAATTCGGTGTGGATGCAGGCGATGCCATCGTCGCCATTCCGATCTGGACCACCACGCCGTGGACGCTGCCGGAAAGCCTGGCAGTCTCCCTGGGCGGTGAACTCGAATACGCCCTGATCGAAGGCCCTGCGCGCGATGGTCATCGCGTGTTGCTGGTGGTCGCCAGCGCGCTGGCCGAGAAGGTCGCCCATCGCTACGGCCTGGATGGCGAGCCGCGTGTGCTCGGCCACGTGGCGGGCCAGGCGTTGGAAGGCGTGCTGCTCAAGCACCCGTTCTATGCGCGCGAAGTGCCCGTGCTGATCGGCGACCACGTGTCGGCTGACGACGGTACCGGCGCCGTGCACACCTCGCCCGATCACGGCGTGGAAGACTTCGTCGTCTCGCGCAAGTACGGCATCGAAACGCTCAACTACACCGAGGCGCGTGGCACCTATCGCGCGGATACGCCGGCGGCGCTGGATGGCACCGTCATCGCCGGCAAGCACCTATGGAAGGCCAATGACGAGATCGTCGAGCTGTTGCGTCGTCGCGGCGTGCTGCTGGCCTTCGCCAAGATCGAGCACAGCTACCCGCATTGCTGGCGCCACAAGACGCCGGTGATATTCCGCACCACGCCGCAGTGGTTCATCAGCATGGAGAAGGAAGGCCTGCGCACGAACGCGCTCGACGCGATCAAGCAGGTGCGCTGGGTGCCCGCATGGGGCGAGGAGCGCATTGCCGGCATGGTCGGCGATCGCCCCGACTGGTGCATTTCGCGCCAGCGTACCTGGGGTGTGCCGATTGCACTGTTCATCCATAAGGGCACGCAGGAGCCGCATCCGGACAGCGTGGCGCTGCTGGAACAGGTAGCCAAGCGCATCGAGCAAGGCGGCATCGACGCCTGGTACGCGCTCGACACGGCCGAGCTGCTGGGCGATCAGGCCAAGGATTACGAAAAGGTCCTGGACGTGCTCGACGTGTGGTTCGACTCCGGCGTGAGCCATTTCGCCGTGCTCGGCCAGCGCCCCGAACTGCAGCAGGGCAATGCAAGCAGCTACAAGGTGATGTACCTGGAAGGCTCCGATCAGCATCGCGGCTGGTTCCAGTCCTCCTTGCTCACCTCGGCGGCGATGTTCGAGCGCGCGCCGTACAACGACGTGCTCACCCACGGTTTCACCGTGGATGCGCAGGGCCGCAAGATGTCCAAGTCGCTGGGTAACGGCATCGAGCCGCAGGACATCATGAAGACGCTGGGTGCGGACATCCTGCGCCTATGGATCTGCTCCACCGACTACCGCAACGAAATGTCGCTGTCGGACGAAATCCTCAGGCGCGTCTCCGACACCTATCGCCGCATCCGCAATACCGCGCGCTTCCTGCTTGGCAACCTCGATGGGTTCGATCCGGCCAAGCACTTGCTGCCGGTGGAAGAGAGCCTGCTGCTGGATCAGTGGGCCGTGCAGCAGGCGCACGACGTGCAGCAGGCCGTGATGGCCGCGTACGACCGTTACGATTTCCCGGAAATCGTGCAGCGTGTACAGAACTTCTGCACCAACGAGTTGGGTGCGTTGTACCTGGATATCACCAAGGATCGCCTCTACACGATGCCGACCGAAAGCCACGGTCGTCGCAGCGCGCAGAGTGCGATGTACCGCATTGCCGAGGCGCTCGTGCGCTGGCTGGCGCCAGTGCTCAGCTTTACCGCGGAAGAAATCTGGACGAACCTGCCGGGCGAGCGCAGCGAGAGCGTGCTGTTCGAAACCTGGTACGACGGTTTGTCAGCAACCCAGGGCTCGCCGGAACAGCGCCGTTACTGGTCCGACCTGCTGGCCATCCGCGACACGGCCTCGCGCGTGCTTGAGGGCATGCGCAAGGGTGAGCAGATCGGTGCATCGCTGGAGGCCAAGCTGGCGGTTCACGCCGACCCTGCGGTCGTTGCGCGTTACCAGTCGGCAGCATCGGAGTTGCGCTTCTTCTTCATCACTTCCGATGTGCGCATGGATCTGGCGGGTGGCCAGCCGGCGGACGCGGTGTTGACGGAGCTGGAAGGCGCGGATGTGTGGGTGTCGGCCACGGTGAGCAGTGCTGCCAAATGCGTGCGTTGCTGGCATCGCCGCGACGATGTCGGTACGCACGCGGATCACCCGGAGTTGTGCGACCGCTGCATCAGCAATGTCGATGGTCCGGGCGAGGATCGTCGCTGGTTCTAAATGCGGTGACCTCTCGCTCCGCTGCGGCGGGCAAGGGGAAAACCGCTTCACCTCCCGGACTCACCACCTGGTCGTTATCCCTGCGAAAAGCAGGGGCCGGCGCCTTCAGGGCGTTTCGGTCGATGAAAGTCACCGGATCCCAGCTTTCGCTGGGATGACGGCCATGGGGTGGGCTGAGGTACCGAATGGCCCGCATCTCGATGATGAGCGGCTCCGACACGACACATAGATTTCCCATGAAACCCAAACCCAATGCCCTTTCCTGGTTGTGGCTTTCCGCCCTGGTCATCCTGCTCGACCAGCTCAGCAAGTGGTGGGCACTGACCGCCCTGCCGCCTGCCGGCGTGCCGCACGCGGTCATCCCGGGGTTCCTCAACTGGACCCTGGCCTTCAATACGGGCGCCGCTTTCAGCTTCCTCGCCAATAGCGCTGGCTGGCAGCGCTGGTTTTTTGTGGGGCTGGCAGTGCTGATCAGCGCGGTGTTGGTGGGGTGGCTGGCGCGCACGTCCCGGCGCGACTGGCGCACGGCGCTCCCGCTGGGCCTGATCGTGGGCGGCGCCCTGGGCAACTTAATCGACCGCTTGCACGCAGCCCAGGTCACCGACTTTATTCAGGTCTACTACCGGGAATGGAGCTATCCGGTATTCAACGTCGCCGATTGTGGCATTACGGTGGGCGCCGTCATGTTGATCGTATTCGGGATGTTCGCGGGCAAGTCAAAAGCCTGAACAGCCCGCCCGTGCGATAATGCGGGCCTGACATCGACCCTCGGGTCCGGAGTGATCGTGGAAATCCTGCTCGCCAATCCCCGTGGCTTCTGCGCTGGCGTAGACCGCGCCATCGCCATCGTCGAGCGCGCGCTCGAGTCGTATGGCGCGCCTATTTACGTGCGCCACGAAGTGGTGCATAACCGTTACGTGGTCGAGAAACTGCGCCATGACGGCGCCGTGTTCGTGGAAGAACTGCACGAAGTGCCCGACGGCGCCACGGTGATCTTCAGTGCCCACGGCGTTTCCAAGGCCGTGCGCGAGGAGGCTGAGCAGCGCGGCCTCAAGGTGTTCGACGCCACCTGCCCGCTGGTGACCAAGGTGCATATGGAAGTGGCACGCCTGGGGCGCGTGGGGCGTAGCGTGGTGCTTATTGGCCATGCGGGTCACCCCGAGGTAGAAGGCACCATGGGGCAGTGGAATCCGGCGAGCAAGGGCGAGATCCTGCTGGTGGAGTCGGTCGAGGGCGTGGCGCACCTCGCGCCTGCTTTTCCGCACGAGCTGTCGTACGTTACCCAAACCACGCTCTCGGTGGACGATACCAAGGCCATCATTGAGGCCTTGCGCGAGAAATTTCCCAATATCGAAAGTCCGCGCAAGGACGACATCTGCTATGCCACGCAGAATCGGCAGGACGCGGTGCGTCGTCTCGCCGATGCGGTGGACATCGTGCTGGTGGTGGGTTCGGTCAACAGCTCCAACTCCAACCGCCTGCGCGAGCTGGCGGAAAAACAGAATGTTCGCTCCTTTCTCATTGACGGCGCCGAGCATATCGAGCGCAGTTGGCTGGATGGCGTAAAGCGCATCGGCCTCACCGCCGGTGCTTCCGCTCCGGAAAAACTGGTACGCGACGTAATCGCCCGCCTGCAGTCCTGGGGTGCTGGTGACGTGCGGGAGCTAGATGGCGAGCCGGAGACGATCACCTTTGCGCTGCCCAAAGAGCTGCGCATCGCAGGCGGCGCATCCGCCAGTCTTTGATCGTCGACATCTTGCGCGACTTCGTTCGAGCCCGTAATATTGGCGGTTCTTCGCCGGAATAGCTCAGTTGGTAGAGCGGCGCATTCGTAATGCGTAGGTCGTAGGTTCGATTCCTATTTCCGGCACCATTTTGTCGATGCATGCTTGTCTTCGCATCCGAAAGCCCGCCAATTGGCGGGCTTTTTCGTCTTAATGCCGACGTGAGCCGTGAATCTAGCGATTTCACGGGATGACACAAGACGCGTGCCTATTGCTCCAACGGTGAGCCAGGCTTGCTGGTGCGGATGGTGGTGGACTCGTCAAGCGGACGCGGGCGTCGAATAGGATGTTCTGGTCGGTCGAGCAGGCCTATCCAATCGCAATCCAACATGCTTGCCCCGATGCACTTCATCCAAAAGTGCCCGGCCAGCCCGAGTGAGAAGGAAGGGTGGTGTCCTTTTCGCGATAGTGACCGCAGGCATGATGTAACCCGCTCTTTCAAGCGGCAACGCTACCCACATGCTTACGCCCAGCCCCTGTCCTCTGTCGAGCGCATGCAATGCGGCGATATGGTCGGGCGTCAGCCAGAAGTCAGCCATGGTTGTAAACCTCGAGTGCACGAACTTGTGATTTTGCTCACGAAACATGGCAGTCCGGTGTCGATGTGCATCTGGCTCGCATATCGAATGCCATAACCCTCAACTCCATAAGACGTTTGAGTAATTCAAAGCTGAAATGCCGTGACCATTCATTGCGCGGCGGGCGGAGTGCTTTCGCGGGCAGCGTCCGGCGGCGCTGCCGGGTCAGGGCGGCTTCGATGCGGTTGATCGCCATCACGCGCATCGTCTTGCAGGTCCGTTGGACCTGAGGAAGGAATGGATAGCTTGCATGGGTAGATCTCGCCGCCGACTTCCTCGTCATACATGTCGGCCGGATGGTCATTAGCCTGCGAGGCGCGTGAGGCGTGCGCGGAACAACCATACGTCTGGCGAATCTCTTCGGATCACCAGCTCTCATGGCGTTAAGGGCGCCATGGCCGCTCCGTGGCGCGCGCACTTCTCCATCCTCCTGCGCTAGGCATCAAGAACGCCTGCCATCCGGTGCGGAAAGGAGTTGGGTCTACCAAGTCCTGGCGCGTACTGGACCACCTTGGGAGTAGTCGAAAACCCATGACCTTTGTCATGTTTGGTATCTCCGGTCATCGGCGTAAGCTCACCCGGTTCGTGGCTTCCCCATCGTCCCCTTTTTGGCCACTCGGACAGATAAGCGTCAGCTCAAGAAGCCGGCGCAACGGCTTCGTGCGCGTGCAAACCGTGAAATGGAGTTCATGCATGGCTGTTCTTGTCGGTGTTTACCTGCTGGATGGTGAGTCCATGGAGGAGGCGAATGATCAGCCCAATCCCTGGGTCGGCATTTGGACGCTTTTCCGATCGCCTTCGGGGAGCAGGGACGACTGGGAGCCGCTCACCCACGGCCGAACGTCGATAACCTTTGATAGCCGTGACGAGGCACTTCGTGCCGCGTTGGAAGAGGGCGCGGCCTTTGCGCGTTTGCTGCAAGCGGACGACGGCCTTGAACCCATGCACTGGCCGCCGAAGAGGCTGAGCAGGGTGTCCTATTCGCCTTATTACGGGCGCCACTAAGCCCGGTTTCCGTTGGGGCGAAACTAGGCCGGTGCCGGCCAGGTACGGTGTTGCCGAGTACACCATTGCTTTCGCGAATTACTGCGAACTTGGGGCGCCAGGACTCCAGGGGTTCGCGCATTCCCGCCGATTATTTCGTTATGCGTCGAAGGCGATGGCTTGGAGCCGGGATCGGTGGTGGTAGCAGCGCGCGGGTGATTTTTGACGCTCATCGCGACTTCATGGCGTGGCCGATAGTGATCCCCATCACATCTTCACCTGGCACCTGTAGGGCATTGCCCCGCTAATCCGAAAGATCATACCGTTTGTCGGCGTAGCTATTTGCGTCCATTGCGTCAGGCGGTAAGTTTTTGCGATGGGTTAGGGGGATCGCTATGTTTGTGCCGAATGAATCGCGGGGGGGCGCGCGAACGTGGCGCGGGCTTCGGCGCGCGCAGGGCTTCACCATGGTCGAGCTGACGGTCTCCCTGTTGATCGCGGGGATCATCGTGGTGGTCGCCATCCCCAACTTCCGCTCGATGATTCTTTCCAATCGGCTGACCACCGCGTCCAATCAAGTCGTCGATGCGATCAATATGGCGCGCGTTGAAGCGGTCAAGCGCAATGGCACGGTGCAGCTGTGCAGTGATTCGGCCTCGGCCAATACCGCAGCTTCCGACTTGCTTGGCACTCAGTGCGGTACGAACGTCGGCGGCGTCGTAGCGCTCGCCGTGGACAGTCAGGGTAAGCCCACGACGGATCCCGTGGCTGATGGCATCGACGCACTGGCGGCGCCCTTGAAGATTTCGGGAAGCCTCACACCGCTGCGCTTCAACGGACAAGGACTCGGCGCGACTATCGGGTCCACGGCGCCGTATAGCGGCCGCGTGGTGGACATTTGTACGAGCAACCTCAGTAGCAACAACCATCGCATCGTGCAGATCACCGCCGGCGCGACCGTCTCCGTTGTTATCAAGACAGATGCGACCTGCTCATGACTTACCGCGAAACCCGCCGCGCCTTTCACGCACCTCTCCAAGCCCATGCCACGTCGCGCGCTTGCCGCGGGCGTAGATCGATACGCTTGGTACCGCGCAGGACGCAAAGGGGAGTCGGGCTTATTGAAGTGATGGTCTCCGTACTCATTCTCTCGATCGCGTTTCTTGGTATTGCGGCCTTGCAGGCCACATCGCTGGCGGCAAACAACAGCGCCATGGCGCGGAGCATGGCCACAATTGCGAGTTACTCCATTCTTGATGCCATGCGTGCGGATCTTTCCAACGCGACCAGTGGAAACTACAACACCAGCTCGCCGATCAAGGCGAGCGCGTGCTCTGCTACTGCGGGCACGCTGGCAGCGGTACAAACCAATCATTGGTGCGCCCTGCTTGGCAGCACGCTCGGGGCTGCGGACACGACGACGGGTGCCATCAGTTGCACCGCGAATGGGGATTGCACCGTCACGATTTCGTTCGTGGATGTCCGTCCCGGCGTGAATAAGTCCACCCAGCAGACCGTTGTTACCAGGGCGATGCTATGACCCGGCGCAGCCCCATGCGTAGATGCGATACGACGTTACTCACAAAGCGCACGCAGTCGCGCGGCTTTACCCTGGTCGAACTGATGGTGGCGATGCTGCTTGGCTTGGTCGTCATGGGTGGGGTGGTGAGTGTTTTCATCACCAACCAGCAAGTGTATCGATCCAACAGGGCATTGAGCGATGTGCAGGACAGTGCGCGCCTGGCCTTTGAGATGATTGCCCGGGATATCCGCATCGCCGGCCTGACGGGTTGCGAGAACAGTGGCCGTATCGCCAACGTGCTGAACAATAGCGCGGCCAATTGGTATACGAACTGGAACAACCCCATTATCGGTTACACGGCCGGCCAGACGGACAGCGCCGCACCCAGCCGGACGGCCAATACCGAGTCGTTGATGCTGCTGGGCGTCGAAGGAACTGCCGTCACGGTCAAGGCCAACACCGAGCCGTCGGCCGTGTTCACCATCAACGAGTCGAGTACGAACCTGCAGAAGGGTGACATTGTGGTGGTCTGCGATCTGGACCATGCGGCGATCGTGCAGCTCTCCAGCGTCAGTGGTACCACGCTGACTCACGCAGCGACGGGAACCCCTGGCAATTGCACGCTCGACCTCAGTTTCCCCACCGTTTGCAGCAGTACCAGCAGCTACGTTTTCGCGCCCAATGCCCAGATTGCCAGGCTGACGGCAGCGGACTGGTATGTAAGTAGCAACGGTGACAACGGTACGTCGCTCTATCGCGCATCCGTGACCATCAACAGCACATCGGGCGCGGCGAGCATCACCCGCAATGAAATGGTGCGGGACGTCACCGGCCTGGCCATGACCTACCACCAAAGCGGCGACGCGTCCTTTGTTACGGCAGACAACGTGACCGCGTGGCCATCGGTTGATGCGGTACGCGTCACCTTGACCATGATTAGCGTCGATCGCCGTGCCGGTACCAATAACAAGCCGGTGTCACGAACCTTTACCTCCACCATCACGTTGCGCAACCGGGTGGCCTGACATGACGTGCGTTTCCGTAATATCGAGCCGAGTGCGTAGCAGTAAACCCGCGCCTGCCAGTCAACGTGGCGTAGCGCTGGTGGTGGCGCTCCTCTTGCTGCTGGTCATCACGCTGGTGGGGCTTGCCGCAGTCCATGGCACCCTTATGCAGCAGAAGATGTCTGCCAATCTCTATGACCGGCAGGTGGCATTTCAGAATGCCGAAGCGGCGATGCGCGTGGCGCAGCAGCTCATTGCGAGCAATCCGGGGGATATCGCGCGAAATTGCCAGGCTGGTGGCGTGGTTTGTCCGGCAAATCCCTTCAACGATCCAAATTTGCCTTCGAACAAGATCATCAGCGTGAACGCAGCCTCCGGCAATGGCGCTTTTGCAGCAGGCAACGTCGCCACGGGCCAGCCGCAGTATGTCATCGAGAATATGGGTCTGTGGCAAGACCCCAATTCGAGTACGGGCTCCGGACAGAGTGCGGGCTCGCACAACTATGGCGCCCAAGGTCTTTCCACCACCGTCAACTACTACCGCGTTACTGCGCGTAGTGGCAATCCCAAAGACGTGGGCGGCCGGGCCGTGGTCACGTTGCAGGCGATGGTGAAGCAGGGTTGAGTGCCGCTGGCACTCACGTTCTCCATCCCATTCATTCCTAATGTCGAATCCATGCAAGGGCTTGATCGCCATGAATACGCACACCCGCATGCGCGAGAAAATGGCCAGCTTCGTCGGTCGCCTGATGTGCACGAGCCTCCTGGTCTGTAGCATCGGCATCATCAGTGCACCTGTCCATGCGGCCAGCACTGCGGTCACCATTGATACGTCGCCGCTGATCATTCAGCCCTCGTTGCCGCCGAACATCATGCTGATGCTCGATGACTCCGGCTCCATGGCCTGGGATTTCATGCCCGATGCAAACTATTTGATGGGTGCGACTACGTACAACAATGGCGATGTCCTGGTCGACATCGACGCCTTGCGTTATGCGGGCAACAACGGCACCTACTACGACCCGAGTGTGACCTATACGCCACCGGTCAAGGCGGACGGCAAATCCTCCTATACCACGCCGGCCGGCATGGACACGGCTTTCGTCGACGGCTTCCTGAGCACCGCAACGGTCGACGTTACCCAATACGCTTCCGATAGCTTCTGCGACTACAACAACGTATCCGCGCGCAATTGCGTATCCGGCAGCAGCACGTCGTATCACTACTTCAAGTACTACACGCCCTTTGCCATCACCACCACTCAGACAAGCACGTACGCGACTAACCCCACGTGCAGCAGCGGTAGCACCCTGGTGAAAGATGGCTCGTCCAATAATGGTCTGTGCAAATCGGGATCGGGAAGCAACATAAGCTACAAGCAGCCGAGCAATACGGGATGCGGCTCGGACACCTATCTTCCCGCATCGTTGCAATGCCAGAAGAACACGCCGGTTACCAATACCTATTATTTGTTCACCTACACCGTGCCCGGTACCAATGGTGGCTACACCCGCAAGTACGTAGGTAAGACGGGTGATTGTGCCAATGCGAATCTCGCTTCGTCGGTGTGTAGCGAAAGCAAAGCGGCGCAGCAGAACGTCGCCAATTGGTTCTCCTATTACCGTACGCGCATCATGATGGCCAAGAGCGGCCTGATGACGGCTTTCTCGACGTTGGATAAAACGTACCGCGTGGGTTTCGGCTCGATCAACAACAACAACAGCTCCGATATCAACGCAACAGGTCTAAGCAACAACAAGTACAACGGTAAGAACCTGGCCGCCATTCGCGTGTTTGGTGACGGTACGGGTACCTCGCAGAAGGCGGCGATGTGGACCTGGACGCAGAACATCACGCCCAACGGCGGTACGCCTCTGCGTGTGGCACTGGATGCGCTCGGCCAGTACTACCAGAATGAAACGCAACCCTGGCAGACCGACCCTTCCGCGACGAGCGGTGCAAAGGGCTCGGATGAGCTTGCATGTCGCGCCTCCTACGCCATTCTCACCACGGACGGCTTCTGGAACGAATCGGATGGTTCCGTCACCGGCATTGGCGACCAGGACGGCCAGGCGGGGCCGACTATCGCCGGCCCAACGTCGCAGGACTACACCTATGTGCCGCTGCCCCCGTTTGCCGATACCAGTAAGGTGCCGACGTATTCGACACCGCCATATCCGCCGACCGGGTGGACCTGTCCCAGCGGTTACAGCCTGACAGGAACGACCTGCTACAAGGGCACCAAGACGACGCCCGCCACGGCCGTTTGCAATAAGGGCGATTCATACGATACGGCCAGCTTGCGCTGCCTGGGCACACTCACCGCAAGCGGTACTACCTACAGCAACACCCTGGCCGACGTCGCCATGAAGTACTGGCTGACCGATCTTCGCCCGGCCTCCAACGAGGTGCCCACCAACAACTTCGATCGGGCGTTTTGGCAGCACATGACGACGTTCACCATGGGCTTGGGCTTTGTGCCGCAGGACGCCAATGGCAATGCCATGCCCATGGACAAAATCGCCAAGTGGGCAAACGGTGATCAATCCCAGGCCATCGCCGGCTTCAGCTGGCCTAAGCCCTCCGCCTCCAATGGCGGCTCGATCAACAATATTTCCGATCTTGCCCACGCGGCCATTAACGGTCATGGTGGGTTCTACTCGGCGACCAATCCGCAGACATTCTCCTCGGGCTTGAAGGATGCGCTCAATCGCGCCTCCGAGCGTGTGGGCAGCGGCGCCAGCCTGGCAGCCAACTCTACGCAGTTGCAGAACGGTACGGTGGCGTATCAGGCGAGCTACTACACGGTGAAGTGGACCGGTGACCTGGTTGCTCTTCCCATCGACTCGAGTACGGGTGCTATTGCCGCCAGATCAGCCTGGAACGCGGCAGGCAAGATGCCGGCTGCGGCAAGTCGGAAGATCTATAGCTATAACCCGTCGTCTTCCACGTATCTGGCGTTCAGCGCATCGGGCAGCACGCCGCCCGCGCTGAGCGGCAAGCAATTGGCGGTATTGGGGACGGACGACACTTCCCGCGCGAGCATGGTCAATTACCTGCGTGGCGATAGCTCCAACGAAGTGACCAATGGCGGCATTTATCGAAACCGCAGCACGGTGCTGGGCGACATTATCGATTCCCAGCCGGTGTATGTGGGCGCTCCGCTGGCCAATCAGTTCCTTAACCAGAGCTTCACCGGGTCGAGTGGCTACACGCAGTTCGCCAGCGATAAGAGCAAGCGCACCGGCGTGATCTACGTGGCTGCGAATGACGGCATGCTGCATGGCTTCGATGCTTCTACGGGCGCGGAGCTCTATGCTTATCTCCCGGGCGCGGTCATCACCGACAGCAGCACCAACGGCATCCGTGACCTGGCTAACCCGGACTACGGTGTGGCGCTATCGGCGCCGCACCAATACTTCAACGACGGCGAGCTGACCGTCGCTGACGTGTATATGGGCAGTGCCTGGAAAACCGTGCTGGTGGGCACTACCGGCAGGGGACTGGCCAAATCCATCTATGCGCTGGATGTCACGGATCCCGCGAACGTCAAGTTCCTGTGGGAGCGCTCGGCGAACGATGGCAACTCCGATGGCAACAGCCAGTACATTGGCCAGATGACCGGAAAGCCGGTTATCGCCCAGACGTCCATCTCCTCCTGGTCGGTACTGATGGGCAATGGCTACAACAGCGCGGGCGGTGTGTCGGCGTTGCTTCAGTTCGAGCTGTCCACGGGCTTGCTCAGCGTGCACAAGACCACCGATACCACGGGGTTGGCCGCGCCGGCCGTGTGGATGGATAACGCTACGTCGGGTATCAGCAACGTAGCCTATGCGGGCGATTTGAGCGGCAATGTATGGTCGTTCTCGCTCAACAGCGGAGGCACGGCGTTTACGCCGACGTCCAATAGTGCCGGCAAACTGCTGTTCACCGCGACGGATTCAGGCGGTACGGCGCAGCCCATCACCTCGGGGCTGCTGGTCGGCAAGAATGCGCAGACGGGCGATGTCTGGGTGTTCTTCGGAACCGGTAAGTACCTGACCAGTACGGATCTGAGTAATACCAACCCCCAGACTTGGTATGGGCTGATCGTGACCAAGGGCGCTACGAGCAGTTACAAGGATATCGGCAGTCAGACAGAGCAGAACCGCAAGTCCCTGGTGCAGCGCTACATCACGGCGGAGACCTCCGGGTCTTCCTCCAGCGCGCCTGCACGCACTGTCACAACGACGGCCCAGGCGACCACGTCGATGAATGGCAAGTCAGGCTGGTACATGGACTTGTTGCAACCGTCCGTCGATGCCAAGGGTACGGTGACGTACATCAAGCAGGGCGAGCGCATGGTCACGCCCAACCAGTTTCAGGGCAATCTGCTGCTGGGTACCACGCGCATTCCAACGGCTACGGATCTGTGCAACCCCTCGGGTACCGGTTGGGTCATGGCGCTCGATCCATTCACCGGCACGAGTCCGCAGTCGGATTTCTTCGACATCAATGGCGATGGCAAGGTGAATAGTTCGGATCGAGTGGGCTCGACCCCTGCGGCCGGCATGGGTTTCTCTTCCTTGCCCAATAATCCGATCTTCGTGGGTAGCCAGATGCTCATCAACTTCCAGAATAACCAGAACAAGAATGTGGCTACCTCCGGTGGTGGCAACAAGTTCTCCCGCGTGTCCTGGCGCGAGCTGATCAGCCCATGAGGACGCTCTCCATGAGTCGCCGACCGTCCCCGTCTCGCCATGGCCGCTTCGCTTGCCCGCACATGACTCAGCGAGGACGCGGATGGCGGTCGCTACGCCAACAAGGTTTCACTTTGATCGAAGTGATGATCGTGGTGGTGATCATTGCGATCCTGGCCTCTATTGCCTATCCGTCCTATATGGCGCATACGGTGAAGGCCAAGCGGGTGGCGGCGGAAGGTTGCATGTCGCAGCTGGCCAGCTATATGGAGCGCTACTACACGACCTATCTGCGCTACGACAAAACGGACAGCAGCTCGACCGCCGTCGCCAATACGCCGCCGCTGCTCGATTGCCAGACGCAAGCGCAGACAGGAAGCAGCTACGCCATTGGCCTCGATGCCACCCAGCTCACCGCTACCGGCTATGTCATCCAGGCCGTTCCTCAGGGCAATCAGCTCAAGCGCGACGGCAAGTGCGGGACGCTGACGCTCGACCACACGGGCTCGCGTGGCATCAGCAACACCAGCGGTCAGCTTTCCGACTGCTGGTAGGCAACCGAAAAGAAAGGGCGCTTGCGGCGCGTCACGGTGAATAACGCGCCAGCGCTGCAGGCAAGCCCGATTGTCTCCGGCAGAGATTGCCCAGGCTTGCGGCGATGCTGTTTTCCGTGGCCAGCAGGCTGAACCAGCGTCGCGCGCGGGTAATGCCGGTATACAACAGCTCCCGGGTCAGCACGGCGCTAGCCTCGCCCGGTAGTACCAGCGCGGCGTGATCGAACTCGGAGCCTTGCGACTTGTGCACGGTCATGGCGTAGACCGTCTCCAGCTCACCCAGTCGGGCGGGCTGCACGAAACGCAGGCGCGTAGCGCCTTCTGCGCCGCCCCCCGCCACTTCGAATGCCACGCGCAGATGTTGCTGTCCTTGCTCATCGGGTACACGCAGCACCACGCCGACGTCGCCATTCATCAAACCCAGGCTGTAGTCGTTGCGCGTCACCAATACCGGGCGCCCTTCGTACCATTCTTTGCTCGCATCGATCAGGCCTTCCTGGTGGAGCAGGGCGGTGATCTGGCGATTGAGGCCTTCGGTGCCCCACGCTCCCTGGCGGAGCGCGCACAGCAGCTGGAAGCTGCCGAAGGCATGCAACACCCCGCGTGCCCAGGATTCATGGGCGGCCATGCCGGCCAGTCCATCCGGGCGGGTTTCCCACAGACGGTGCAAGTAGTAGCCATAGCCCTGCGGCATGGCATCGCCATCGGTGCGAGCGAAGCGTTCGCGGCCTCCGTGCAACACCCATGCTCCCAATGGCGATGACCCGGCAGCGGCGTCAGTCCAGGCAATATCGACGTGCGGGCGCAACAGCAGTTCACGCACCCGCGCCACGTTACCCTCGTTGACGCGCTGGGCGAGCTGTCCGATGCCGCTATCCGCACCAAAGCGATGGCTGTGCCGCAGCATGGCGACTTGCTGATCGAGCGCAAGCCCATCCTCGCGGACCCAGGCATCGATGCGATCGCCGGTTACGTCGGCCAACCATTGCGCGGTAGCTTCGCTGTAGTGGCCAGCGTCGGCTCGTCGGCACAAATCGCCGAGCACCGCGCCGGCTTCCACGGAGGACAGCTGATCCTTGTCGCCGAGCAAGATCAAGCGCGCATCGTCGGGCAGCGCGGCCAGCACGGCGGACATCATCTCCAGGTCGATCATCGAGGCCTCGTCGATGACCAGTACGTCCAGATGCAGCGGATGACTGGCGTCGTGACGGAACCGGCGCGTGTCGGGCCGCGCGCCGAGCAGCCGATGCAGGGTATCCACCTGATGGGGAATGCTCGCGCGCACGGCCTCGTCGACATCGAGCTGGGCGACCTGTGCACTGATTGACGATTGCAGGCGGGCGGCGGCCTTGCCGGTTGGCGCGGCCAGCCGAATGCGCAATGGCCGCGCGGCCTCGCGTTGATGCAAGGTTTGCAGAAGCCCCAGCAGGCGCACCACAGTGGTGGTTTTGCCGGTGCCGGGGCCGCCGGTAATCACCGTGAAGGCGCCGCGTGCCGCGAGCGCGCAGGCCACGCGTTGCCAGTCGAGCGTGTTGTCGCCCGGCGAGGGAAACAGTCGCGCCAGTTGCTCCCCAAGGTGCGCGGGAGCAGCCGGCGCGTGCGCAAGGCGCGCAGCAATGGCACGGGCAACACGCTGCTCATGGTTCCAGTAACGACGTAGATAGAGTCGTGGTCCATCGAGCACCAGCGGCGAGCCCGCCTGTCGCTGACCGTCGGGCGTATCCAGCAGGCAGGACGTGGAGAAGGCTGTTGGACTTTCCAGCGCCTGGGACAAGGCATTTTTCCAGGATATCGGCCAGTCGGATTCATCCGCCAGCACGCTCCAGGCGGTGAGATCCAGGCACAGATGGCCATCGGCCTGCTGTCGGCTAAGCACGGCGCCGAGCAGAGGCAACGCGGCGTGCGCCTGCGGGTCCTGCGCGGCAAGGAAACGGCCAAACGCGATATCCAAGGGACGCAGTAGCTTGCTGGCCGGATCGATGGATAGCAGGTCCAGGCGCGGATCATGCGACATGCGCGTGACCTCCGGTGGCGAACAAGCGGTCCAGTGCATCGACCAAAGCGAACGGCAGCCGCTCGCGATGCACGCCATGCGCGCCACCGTCGACGCCGCGCAGATAGAGATAGGCCACACCGCCCATATGGCGTTCGTAGTCGTATCCGGGCAGGCGCGCGCGTAGCTGGCGGTGCAAGGCCAGTGTGTAAAGCGCGTACTGAAGGTCGTAGCGTTCGCGCAAGATCGAGGCGCGCATGGCATCGACCGTGTAGGCGCTGGTGTCGCCACCCAGCTTGTTGGATTTGTAGTCGATCACGTAGTAACGACCTTGCCACTCGACCACCAGGTCGATGAAGCCCTTGAGCAATCCGTTGATGCGTTCCGGTTCCAGGCGCAGGCGCGGTTGTCCGCCCAGGGTGTGTGCGGTGACCAGCTCGTCCAACGTGCGCGCTTCCACGTGATGGGCCTCGAACCAGAACTCCAGCTCGGCGTAGTACTCCGTGACTTGCGCGAGGCTCGCGGTGGTGTCGTCGGAGAGTCGCAGGGGTGCTTGCAGCAGGCTTGGCACCCATTGCGAGAGCAAGGCGATATCGGCCTGCCAGCCGCGTCGCTGGCAGCGTCGGGCGACCTCTTTCTCCAGCGCGGCGGGGTTGGCGGTGACCTGGGCAAACCCTTCGGCCGCAGCCCATTCCAGCAGGTCATGCAGGAAGGTGCCGGGTTCGGCGCCGGCATGGAACGCATGCATGCCTTGCGCAGCCGCCTGTGGAGTTTCGACGATGCTCGCTTGTTCGCCGCTCGCTTCGGAGCGTACGTCCTGTGCGTGCGTTTCTGGCACGGCCACGGCGATATCCGCTGCTTCGTCATAGCGCAGCGCGCTATAGCTGGTGACCCACCAGCGCTCCTGCGTTTGCCCCTCGTAGGTGCGCGCAGGGGTTAGCGGCGTGATGTCCGTGCCCGCTGGCGCAAGGGGGCGCTCGTCAGCGAGTGAAAGGCGCTCGATATGCAAGTCCGGATGGTTCCCACGCAAGGCCTCCAGCCGAGGCATCAGCTCACCGGCCTGGATAACCTCGCCACCGGAGAGCACATGTCCAAAGGCTGACTTGTGCAGGCTTGGCGTCTTGCTGTTGCCTACTTTGTAGCAGGCGATGCCCAGCCAACTGGCATGGCGCGCGCGTGTCAGCGCGACGTAGAGCAGGCGTAAGTCCTCCTGCAGGCGCTCGCGGTCGGCTTGCGCTCGCGCGGCGTCATCGGCGCGTAAATCCAGCCGGGCTTCGCCGTGCGCGTCATGCCAGACAAAATTGTCATTGGGCTTCACTTCACGCGCGGCACAGACAAAGGGCAAGAGCACCAGGGGGTATTCCAGGCCCTTGGATTTGTGAATGGTGATGACTTTGATCAAGGCTTCTTCGCTTTCCAGGCGAACGATCTGGTCCTCGGCCGTGTCGGCCAGGGGATCGCTGGCCGTCGCCATCTGCATGGCCAGGTGGCGGATCAGCGCATGTTCGCCATCGAGACTGGTGGCGGCATGTTGCAGCAGTTCCGCCAGGTGCAACAGATTGGTCAGTGTGCGCTCGCCATCGAGGCGAGCGAGCAGCCGGGCGGGGAGATCAAAGGCGTGCAACAAATCGTGCAGCATGGCCAGCACGCCATGCTTCTGCCAGCTCTCATGGAGCCGCCGGAAGCGTTCGCCGCAGGCTTCCCAATAGTGTTCGTCGAGGTTCAGGCGATCCAGTTCGGCGTCGCTCTGGCCCAGCGTCGGCGTGGCCAGCGCCGCGCGCATGGCGCGATCCGACCCCGGGGTTGCACAGGCTTGCAGCCAGCGCAACAGGTCGGCGGCTTCAGGCGAGGCGTAGACCGAGTCGCGGTCGGACAGGTAAACGCTCTTGAGTCCGCGGCGCTGCATTTCGGTGCGTACCTTGGCTGCCTCGGCACCACTGCGTACGAGTACGGCGATATCGCCCGGCTGCAATGGCGTGAGCGTACCGTCGGCGCGTCGGAAACCGCAGCGTCCCGCCTGTGCGGCGGACAGCAGCCGCACCAGGTAGGCCGCCGCATGGGCGGCCATCAGGCTGGTATAGGTGGAGCTGCTGATGGGCTCGGGGGTGTCCTCTACCGCCAATTGCAGCGGTGGCAAGGGTTCGCCATCCAACACCAATTGCTCGTCACGCCCACGCGCCTTGACCGGGTGAAATGGCAGCGCGTGGGTGCCGTGCCCGAACGCAAAGGCGCCCTCGGCGTGCGTATCGGCATGCTCGAACACCCGATTGACCGCGGCAACCAAGGCC
>NZ_JAELTT010000063.1 GCF_016428975.1 Dyella sp. ASV21 | reverse complement strand
GAGGCCACTGATGCAGGCGATCATGGCCTGATGGCATCGCTTCGACTCGAAGCCATGCGTTGGCATAACGAGCCGAGCGACCGGCCATCTCGACCATCGGCGTTACGTTTTCACACAGCCTCGGTCGGAAGCGGACCTCACGACCGTTCCAAATTCCAGCCCAAGAACCGTCCAATTCTGGCTTAGCCTTCTTTACAGTGCTTCTGCCCAGGGGCAAGCACAACCTTACTTGGCAGGTAGCCACGGACGCCGCATGCGCTCGCGGCGCCATCCATGTGATATGCCAGGGAATAGCCTTCCGAGCCCCTGCGAATCTCGACCGTCGCGTAGCCTTTGGGGTCATGAAAGCCGTCGGTGTCCTTGATGGAAATCGTCGTGACCCCAGCATTTGAAGCCCACTGGGCCTTCAAGAACTGCGAGGCAGCTTGCCCATCCCGAGAAGCCTCCAACTCACAATCACCATCCCCGCTTTGGACAGAACTTTCGAGTCGAAAGCCCATGACGGTCGCGCCATCCAAGTACAAGTGAAGCGCGTAATTTGACCCCTCCGCACTTCCCTCGCATGACAACTCAGTTGCCTTAGCGAAGCACGAAAAGGACAGCGGCAGGAGCGCGGCCAATGCCAGCGATAGCAAGGCAGGCCTGCCGGGTCCACTTGCGTATGGGTGTATTCGCACTTGCAACCTCGCTCGCCAAATTGTCACGACCAATCGTGCAGCAACCGTCCGCTGTGGGTCGGTAGCGGACGTTAGCACTCT
This sequence comes from Dyella sp. ASV21, assembly GCF_016428975.1. Classification (GTDB taxonomy): domain Bacteria; phylum Pseudomonadota; class Gammaproteobacteria; order Xanthomonadales; family Rhodanobacteraceae; genus Dyella. The sequence goes on along the minus strand of NZ_JAELTT010000063.1, from coordinate 22,571 downwards.
ACGATTCAAACCGATAAGCGAGCCCTGTCGTTGGCTCACCATGACTGCTCAATGCCGCTTCAACTTGCCGGATAAGCCATACCCGGTCCGCTTCCGCCGTGAGATCGCCGAGCGCTTGATCAGTCGTTAGCCGGACCAAGCCGTGATCGATCACTTCATCAACGTAGGCCACGTCAACCAAGGAGGCCGGCGCAATACGATTTGCGAAAAGGTTCGGCGATCGCAATCCACTGATCTCAACCTTCATGCCTTCCCCTCTCTCGACCTGAGCCCACATTCCACGATGTCCGCTTTGGGTCGGTAGCGGACATAAAATTTCGGTCTTCCGTTAGCTATCGAAGTCGCCCTGAAGCGATCAGGCCTGCCAAGGGACCCGGTAGCCCAATGGATTCAGGGACCTCGGGCGCGGTGCGGCTTCCCGCTAAGACCGTTTCCATTGGAATAACACCTGCCCATACCGGTACGTGCGCTTCATCAGCATCAGAAGGGTCACCACTTCGGCTCTTGACCGTTGCCTCTTCAATTTCCATCCAGAGAACCGACGTTGCCTTCAGTTCTTTTTCCTGCACGGGACGCAGCGAGTCCCAGCGTTCAGGAAAGAGGCCATCCATGAAGTCACGGAGGGCACGCTCCGTTTCTTCCAGTCCTTCCACGACATGGGCTACGCCAAACATCATGGCGGAGCGATAGTTCACGGCGTGGTTGAGCGCTGACCTCGCCAGCACGTATCCATCCACCAGGCTGCAGGTGATGCAGACGCGTGCGCCATCAACCTGCCTCAGGAAGCGGCTGCCTATCGAGCCGTGCCAGTAAAGACGATTGCCTTTGCGCCAATGCATGGTCGGGGTAACGAAAGGCTGTCCGTCAATGACATACCCCACATGACACAGCGGACTGGCATCCACGACCGAATAGACATCTGAGTGTAGGTAACTGCCGAGATGCGGCTCGCGACGAATGCGGCTCCGATCGGTCTTGGGAAAGGCAAGCCATTCGTCTGTGGGCGACTCGGTCGTCATCAATGAGATCCCTGGATGTCGGTGGCAATGGTGCACTCAAGCGATGGAACCGGTCAGTTCCAGGTGCCGATACACCGCATCATTCCGACAATATTTCCTTTCACAGACCTTCCACAAAGCACGCCGGCAACGACTGGCAACGTCCGTTTTGGGTCGGAAACGGACATTGCACCTACAGCTTTCCGGCCACTTCTTCCAGGAAAGTGATGACCCCTTTGGGACTGACCACAAGCCCGCGCCCGCTGATGCGAACGACTGCCCCGGAAACGAACTCGATCTCCAGCTGGATCGGCCCCTTTGTCGACAATGGGAGCATAAGCAGGTTGTCATAGGGGCCCTCGACTGTAACGAGCCGGCCGCCCGCCACCTGTGCTGGGTACGAAACCGGGTCACCACCAAGACACGGCTCGTCGATCTGAATCTCCACCTGCTGGCTCCAACCCTTCCCATCCAAATGCACGTAAGCGTGACTGAACGTGATCAAGAGCGAATTGCCGCGCGTCTCTATGCCGCTAATCGTCGAATCGTGCAGCTCAATGGAATGAGGCAGGTTGGGCATACCGGGCTCCCTAGAGTCCCCTATGAATTAGGTCTGCTTTGGGTCGCAAGCGGACCTCCCACGTCTAGCCTAACTTGGCCTCAAGTTCTGCACCAAGGGTTTCCAGAATCACGCGCAAGCCTTCTATTTCCGACTCACTGATTCGCTCAATGATCACAGGTTGCTTCAACATCACGCGCTGGGTGATCAATCGAATCTCGCGTGGAGACCCCTGCAAGGCTCGCCGCAAACGCTTCGGAAGCTCCGACCCAGCATGCCCGGTCCACCCCGTGGCGCGGGGGCTATCCGTGTAGCTGGAAATGGTGATCGTGTACATGGTGCGAATAATCCAGTCCTCTCCCCAACGTCCGCAATGGGTCGGAAGCGGACGTTTCAATCAATCGCAAGGTTGTCGTTCAAAACCCACTGAAAACGAACCTTAAAGTCATCGACACACTGCTGGCAGACCCAGTGCCGCCCATCCGATGTACACCACCCAACATGCAGTTCGCCAGGCAGGTCGAGCCTCGCGAACTTGGCCCAACAGAGTGCGCAATGGTCATGATCGTCACGGACGGAGGCCTGAGTCCATTGGCGATGTATAAGCGTGACGCCGATTAGGTGATCTGCCTGATCGGTGAGCCAGCTGTCATCCTTCTCGGCCATGTTTCCCCCTTGAAATCTGTCCCCCGGGTCGGCAGCGGACGCGCCGCAGCCAGTCCATCGATACTTCAAGCTTTTCCGTGCGCCCAAATTTGGTACGCCCGAAGAAATTCATCTTCGCTGCCAGCCGCTTCGATTTCAGCGGTTTTCAGCTCAATCATCGCACCTATAAGGACCGCAATCGCAGCTCTCTGTGCGGCATTGCAGTACGTATAAAGCTTGTTGTCTAGCCCGCCAGAATAGAGATGAAATAGCAGTTGGTAGCCGTACCAGTCATACCCGTAAGGCGGATCGGTAAACGCTAGCCGAGCAAGCGAAGGCACGTAGAACGCCATGCCTTCGGCGCTTGAAAAGCACATTGGTTCCCACCCGGGATTTCCAACGTCTTGAAATGTGAGCGTCTCACGATTGCGATTTCTTAGAAGCCCGTCATGCTCCGCGCACTCACCGCAATGCGTGAAGTTCGTGAAATGATCAGGCTTTGCCAGAAAACCGAAGGCCTCGTCTACGGCCGCAATTGCCTCAGACTGCATCACCATCATCGAATCCTTGACCAGGTTGGCAGACTACCGTGTTTCACCTTAGGAAGGTCCGCTTGGGGTCGCGAGCGGACCTTATTTCTTCGTGAGGTTTCCCGATTTTTCTGCCAGCCAGCCCGCGACATAGCTAAGGACACCCAGAGCGATGCCCACAGGTACCAGCCAATGCAGAAGATTGTTTTGCAGCGCGGTTATGTACACGTCATGCCCATGATTTGGTACGGGTACGACGCGCTGCGTCAGCGGATCAGGGGATAAGGGACCTCTTACTATCGCTGCCCAAACCCAGACCCATGCCAAAACGATTGGTGCCGTGGCAAAACGCAATGTCACGGACGCAAGCTTCAAAAATCTACTGAAATCCACACCATTCCCCCTGACATGTTGTTCACTCTAAGCGTCCGCAATGGGTCGGGAGCGGACATTGCTGGGCCGAATCTTAGCTCCGCTTGGCATCGCACAGACATGTGACGAGGCCAGCCCCATTGGGACGCCCCATCTCGCCTTGTGGCTAGTGCAAAGATGTCACCGATGGAAAGTTCCAGCCGGCAGTAATCAACCCGTCCCAGTCCACCGGGTCATATCCGTATGAAGCATCAAACTTTCCATCCGCCCGTAAATGCAGCTTGCACGACGTGAAAGGCTGCTTACCCCCTTGGGCCAGTTCAGCTCGCAACTTCCTAAGCCAGCCATCGAGATCATTGGAAACCCGCGCGGATCGCTCACGTATCACGCCATCATGAGCTACCAAATAGCTGTTGGAGAACATGCTGTGATCCTCTTCCACGTAGTACAAGATCATCAGCTCAGTCCAACCCGTCTCGGTGCCGGAAATGGCTCTGCTAGCGATCTCTTGAATGATCTGGAATTGGTCCATTCTTTCCACCTGGTCAATCACATTTAGTAGCTCCCTTTGAAGTGCCAATGTCGGCTTTGGGTCGGTAGCGGACCTTAGCGATTGCCTAAGGCGGACAAATTATGGGTAAGAGGTGACCATAATTTGGCCAAAACGGCCAAATTATGGGTAAGTGCACACACACTACAAAACCACTGAATTTATGGTGGGCCCACCAGGATTCGAACCTGGAACCAAGGGATTATGAGTCCCCTGCTCTAACCGTTGAGCTATAGGCCCATGACATGCCAATGCGTTGCGCGCGGGCGATGGGAGGCGGACATGGTAACGGTGTTGGGGTGGGGGCGTCGACGGGGCGGGGGTGCGGATGGCCCCGGTGGCGGGTGGGAATGGTCGGATTATGGGCGCGGTTAACGTAGACTCGCGCCCAATGCGCCGAGGCCTGGCGCTTTGAGGAATGGCGCCATGCGCGAATTGATTGAACGTTACCTTGGCGCGTACAACCGGATGGATGTGGATGGCATGCTGGCCACCATGCATCGCGAGGTGGTTTTCGAGAACTACACGGCGGGCGTGCTGAGCGTGCGAACCCAGGGCGTCAACGAGCTTCGCCACCTGGCGGAAAGCTCGCGCTACCTGTTCTCGGCGCGGCGCCAGCTGGTGCTGGCCTATGAGGAACACGAAGGCACGGCGACGGTGCAGATTCTGTTCGACGGCACGTTTGCGGTGGATCTGCCTAACGGCGTGCGCGCGGGGCAGTCCATCACCATGAGCGGGCGCAGCATGTTCCGCCAGCTCGACGGTCTGCTGGTATATATCGCCGATTACAGCGAGTGATTGGGCAGGGCTAGCGTTTCGTGCTCGGCACGTCGCAACAGGGCATTACGCCAGCGCTGCTGCTGTTCGACGGCGGCCTCCACCAGCCAATGCGCCTTGTTGGCAACCCACGCGGCTACCGGCACGCCGTCTTCGTAGAGCACGCGCGTGCCCATGACGGCCGGCTGCTTGGCGCCAGCCAGCACGGTGCCCACCAGGTTGAGTGGGTCGGAGCCGCTGATGCACACCAGCTCGCCACGCGGCTCTTGCTGACGCACGGCGCGCAGCCTCGCCACGGCTTCGGGCAGGGCGAATTGCTCGCCCACCAGGCCCTCGACAAAGCGGCCACCCCGCACTTCGCCACGGGCTTCCAGCCGGTGATAAACGCGCAACAGTTCGCGCCAGTTGGGTAGCCAAGGGGCTTCGCGCTCCAGCAGTTTCCAGAACACCACGCCGTAACGACGCAGCAGGGTACGGGCGATGTGTTCAAGGGTGTCGGGGCCGGTTGCCGCCACGGGCTTTGTCCGTCCCTCGCCTGGGTTGCCGGGCTTGGCCTCTCCCAGGGGCAGAGGATGGGTGCGCACCAGCGACCAGCGGCCGGCGTCCTCGATACCGGTGAGCATGTGGCGGCGCAGGCGTCGATGGCGATGGGCATCGCGCTTGGCGGCGGGAACCAGCAGCGCGCGCAAGCCAGCAAAGCTGTCGGCGGTAATGCGCCCCGCGGCCACCAGCTCACCCAACACGTCCTCCAGTTCGGTGCGCAGCAGATGCGTGGCGGACAGGAGTTCGTCGAAGAACAGCGCGCCGTGATCACGCAACGCGTCGATCACGGCCTGCGCCCGGGAGGACACCAGGGGCTCCTGCGGCTTGTCGTCGCCGGAGGCCATCGCTGTCCACAGTGGCAGGCTGCGACGCGGCAACAGCACGATGGGGGTGGCGCGTACCGGGCCGCTGCTGCCGGAGCCCGCACGCAAGCGGCTCCAACTCACCCGGCCAGCGCGGCACACGTCATCCAGCCAGGTGATGGCGTAATCGTCGATGCGCGAGGGCAGCAGCTCGGTTTCCCATGCGCCAGCGGCGGCTTCGAAACCTTCCAATTGGTTGATGACGGCGGGCAGCGCATCCGGGCCGCTCAGGCGCGTGCCGGGCGCCACGTGTTGCCATTCGAACAGGAAGCGCATGAGATCGCGTCGGCTAACCGGTTCGATCTCTCGACGCAGGCGCCCGATGGTGTAGCGATGGATGCGCGCCAGCAGATGGCGTTCGCACCATTCCACCTGGGTTGCTCCGGGGGTGAATTGCCCCTGCATGACGTAGCCTTCCGACTGCAGGCGCAGCAGGGTCAGCTCGATAGCGCTGGGCGGCACTGCGAGGGAGGCGGCCAGCGCGGGCACGGTGACGGGGCCCAAGCCGGTGAGTCGGCCACGCACGAGTTCGAACAAGGCGTCTTCGCGACTCCACGGCTGCGCTGCATATTCGGCGGGGGCGTCGATAGGTGGCTGCAGGCGCAGGCTTGGATGCACGGCCTGCCATTTGGGCAGCGATTCGGCGGATGTCCAGATGGCGCCACTCGCGCCGGCATCCGGCGCAAGCTCGCGCGCATGCTCACCATCGCCTACTCCGCTCGAGGACGTGGGCGTTAGCCGCGTGGCGCGATGCTGTTTGGACAGGGCGGCCAGCCAGTGATCCCAGCCTTCGTTGGCGCTTGCCTCTTGGCGGGTGATGCCACCGAGAATGCCTAGTGCTTCGTGCATTTCGTCCGCGCCGCGCACCTGCGGCCAGGCTTCCTCGCGCACGGCGGCGATGGCATCCGGGTCCAAGCGGCCAAGATCATCTGCACTGTCGGCATCGCTCCAGCGACGCGACTGCACGGCTTGCGTGCGGCGCTCTTCCAGCGGTGCATCGTCGAGGTAAGCGTAGGGCGCGGCGGTGAGCACTTCGGCGGCGAGTGGGCTGGGCGTGGCGAGGTCGCGGGCGATCACGCGAATGGCGCCCTGCTCCAGGCCCTTGAGGATGTGCAGCAGGCCATCCACGTCCATGGCTTCGCGCAGGCAGTCGTGCAGCGTCTGGTTAACCAATGGGTGATCGGGAATCTCGCGTTCACCCACGATGTTTTCCAGGCATGCCACCTGATCGGGGAACACCGTGGCAAGCAGGTCTTCGCTTTTCATGCGCTGCAACGGCGGGGGCACTTTGCGACCACCCTGGAAGCGCGGCAAGGCCAGCGCCGTGGTGGCGTTCCAACGCCAGCGCACAGGAAACAGTGGCGCATCCAGCAGCGCCTGCACCAGCACATGCTCGGCGGTGTTGGAGTGCAGGTAGTGCGCTACTTCCTCCAGCGGAAAGCTGTGGCTGGTGGACAGCGACAGCACGATGGCGTTTTCGGTAGCGGCGGCCTGGAGTTCGAAATTGAACTGGCGACAGAAGCGCTTGCGCAGCGCCAAACCCCAGGCGCGATTGATGCGGCTTCCCCACGGCGTGTGGATCACCAGCTGGGTGCCGCCCGATTCATCGAAGAAGCGCTCCAACACCAGCTGATGCTGTGTCGGTAGCACGCCCAGCGCGGCCTTGGCGGCCGCCAGGTACTCGGCAAGCTGCTGCGCGGCGGCTTCGCTCAAACCCAGCGTGTGCTGTAACCAGTGCAAGGCTGACGGCAGGCCGCCCTCGTCCAGGCGGGCAGCGATGTCCTCGCGCAGACGCGACACGCCCTGCGAAAGCTCGGCGGTGCGGCCGGGCGCCTCGCCCAGCCAGAATGGGATATTCGGCGGCACGCCTTGGGCGTCTTCCACGCGCAGGCGATCGCGCTCCACACGTTGGATGCGGTAGCTGGTGTTGCCAAGCTGGAATACATCGCCGGCAAGGCTCTCCACGGCGAAGTCTTCATTGACGGTGCCGATAATGGTCGCCTGCGGCTCCAGCACGACAAGATAGTCTGCCGTGTCAGGGATGGCGCCGCCGGAAGTAACCGCAGTGAGGCGGGCGCCACGACGGCCGCGCAACTGACCATGCACGGCATCGCGATGAATATAGGCACTGCGTGGGCCGCGCCTGGTGGTGAAGCCCTCCGCCAGCATGCGCACGGTGGCGTCGAACTGCGCTCGAGTTAGCGCGCGATATGGGTAGGCGCGCCGCACCAGATCGAACAGCGCGTCCTCGCTCCATTCCTGGCAGGCCACTTCCGCCACGATTTGCTGCGCCAGGACATCCAGCGGCTGCGGCGGCTGGATCAGCGTGTCCAGTTCGCCACGCCGTACGCAATCGAGCAATGCCGTGCATTCGGCCAGATCATCGCGCGTGGTGGGGAACAGGCGCGCCTTGGGCGTGCCATTCACCGCATGGCCGGAGCGGCCCGCACGCTGCAAGAAGGCCGCGATGGAACGCGGCGAGCCGATCTGGCATACCAGATCCACATCGCCAATATCGATGCCCAACTCCAGCGATGCGGTTGCCACCAACACCTTCAGTTCGCCGCGCTTGAGCCGCTGCTCGGCATCCAGGCGCTGCTCCTTGGCCAGGCTGCCGTGATGGGCGGCCACCGCCACCTTGCCGAGTCGCTCGGACAGATGCCGCGCGGCGCGTTCGGCCATGCGGCGGGTATTCACGAAGATCAGCGTGGTGCGGTGCGCCTCCACCAGGCTCGCCAGCTGGTTGTAGACCAGCTCCCACACATCGTTGGACATCACCGCTTCCAGCGGCACCGGAGGCACAGCGATAGCGAGGTCGCGCGCGCGCACGTGCCCGACATCGACGATGGCGATCTCGTGCGGTGCACCGGCCGCAAACACGTCACCGCCGGTTTCGGCGGCGGCGCCACCACTGGATTGGGTGGAGCCGCGATGGGAAGGTTCGCTCGACGTCATCGGAAGCTGCGCGTGGGCTCCGACGAGGAATCGGGCAACGTCTTCAATCGGCTTTTGCGTGGCCGACAAACCAATGCGCAGCAGGCGCCGCTGGCATAGCGACTCAAGACGCTCCAGCGACAACGCCAGGTGCGCTCCTCGCTTGCTGGAGGCGAGCGCGTGGATTTCATCCACGATCACCGTGCGCGTGCTGGCGAGCATGGCGCGACCAGACTCCGAACCGAGCAGGATGTACAGCGACTCAGGTGTGGTCACCAGGATGTGCGGCGGCTGTTTGCGCATAAAGGTGCGCTCGGCCTGCGGGGTATCGCCGGTGCGCACCGCGGTGCGGATGGCGACATCCGGCAGCCCTTGCTTGGCCAGTTCGGCGCGAATGCCTTCCAACGGCGCTTCGAGGTTGATGCGAATGTCGTTGGAGAGCGCCTTGAGCGGCGACACGTAGACCACGGTGGTGGCATCGGGCAGCGCGCCACCTTGCGCCACGCCTTCGCGTACCAGGCCATCAATGGCCGAAAGAAAGGCAGTAAGCGTCTTGCCCGAACCTGTCGGCGCGGCCACCAAGGTGGGTCGTCCGGCGTGAATGGACGGCCAAGCGGCTATTTGCGGCGCCGTCGGCGCGGGAAAGGCGCCCTGGAACCAGGCCGCAACGGCAGGATGAAAATCGTGCAGTGGCATGAACTTAAGTGTGGCGCCAACGTTTCTCACAGGCTGAGAGATGGGGTCGATACGACCGTACGGCAAGCAAGCACGAAATTATTCGCTTCAGTCTCGAACATAATTACGTGACAATATCGTTAAACCGCCGTACGCATCGGTACGTTCTTTCGGCGGATTGCGTTGCCTTTCTTTCCTTCTCTGGGGATTTACCAATGACCGCCGCCAGCCCGACGCGCTTTGCCGTGCTTGCCCTTTCCATTGCCAGCGCCCTTGCCCTTGGCAACGCTGCCCACGCCCAGGACGCCAACGCGCCCGCCAGCGCCCCCAGCAAGTCGCCGAGCGGCAAGCCGGTGCAACTGGAAACCGTGAACGTGACCGCCGAAAAGCGCGTCGAGAACCTGCAGAAAGTGCCGGTGTCGATGACCGTGATTACGCCGGAGAAGCTGGACAACTACGGTCAGGCCGGCGACACCGTGCTGCAACTGGCCGCTCGCGCGCCCAGCGTGTACGCCGAAACCTCTTACGGTCGCGAGTTCCCGCGCTTCTACATTCGCGGCCTGGGCAACAGCGACTTCGACCTCAACGCCTCCCAGCCGGTGTCGATGGTGTACGACGACATCGTGCAGGAGAACCCGATTCTCAAGGGTTTCCCGCTGTTCGATCTGAATCAGGTGGAAGTGTTGCGCGGTCCGCAGGGCACCATGTTCGGCCGCAACTCGCCGGCCGGCGTGATCAAGTTCGACTCGGTCAAGCCGAGCCAGGAGACCAGCGGCTACGCCAAGGTGTCCTACGGCAGCAAGGGCACCGCCAACGCGGAAGCCGCGCTGGGCGGCGCCCTCAGCTCCAACTGGTCGGGCCGCGTATCCGCCCTGGCGCAGCATCGCGATGGCTGGATCTCCAACGATTACACCGGCGCCAAGGATTCGCTCGGCGGCTATAACGACCGCGCCGTGCGCTTGCAGGCGATGTACGACACCGAAGGCTTCAACGCGCTGATCAATACGCATGCGCGCTGGCTGGACGGCAGCGCCATGGTGAACCGCGCCAACGCCATCGAGCTGGGCAGCGACAGCCTGGTGCCGGGCTTCAACCGCGACGTGGTGTATCAGGACGGCCGCAACCGCCAGCACCTGTTCAGTTGGGGCAGCAATGTGCACCTCACCTGGAACCTGGGCGATTACACCTTCACCTCGATCACCGGCTTCGAGAAGGCCGATACGTACAGCCTGGGCGACGTGGACGGTGGCATCGCCATTCCCAACAACCCGAGCCAGCAAGCGTATGTAACGCCGTTCCCCTCGGAAACCGCCGATGCGCTGCCGCACGATCGCCAGGTCACCCAGGAATTCCGCTTGGCCAGCAATCCGCAGGATCGGCTGAGCTGGCAGGTGGGCACGTACTACTTCAACGAAGACATCGCGATCGTCAATTACGACTACAACACGCTCAACAACCACGCGATGGATGGCTACGCCCGCCAGACGCAGCAGACCACGGCGTGGGCCGTGTTCGGCTCCACCGACTATCACCTCACCGATGATTTCGACGTGCGTGCAGGCGCACGCTGGTCGCACGACTCGCGTGACTTCCACGTGGATCGCTACCTGTCGCCGATCGGCGCCGGCCCGCTTTCACTGGGCGCCAACCCGCACGATGCGCGCTGGAGCGGCGACCTCACCGGCACCTGGACGCTCAATCCCAACGTCAACGTGTACGGTCGCATCGCCAATGGCTTCCGTGCACCGAGCGTGCAGGGCCGCGTGCTGTTCGCGGACTTCATCTCGCAGGCCAAGCCGGAGACGATCACCTCCTACGAGCTGGGCATCAAGACCACCGGCATGGATAACCGCCTGCGCTTCAACGCGGACGTGTACGACTACACCATGCACAACCAACAGCTCACCGCGGTGGGCGGCGACATCAACATCACCCGCCTGATCAATGCGGCCAAGACCGAGGGCTACGGCGCGGAGTTCGACCTGGAGGCTTACCTCACGCCGAACTTCGTGCTCACCGCCGGAGGCAGCTACAACCACACCGAGCTGAAGGACCCGAACCTGGCGGTGGCCGTCTGCGGCGCGCCCTGTACCGTGGTCGACCCGCTCAACGCCCAGGGCAACGCGCTGGTTGATGGCAACCCGCTGCCCAACGCGCCCAAGTGGATCGGCAACATGACCGCACGCTATGGCATCCCCTACGGCGAGAGCGGCGAATTCTTCGTCTACACCGACTGGAGCTACCGCAGCCAGGTGAACTTCTTCCTGTATCAGTCGGAGGAATTCCGCAGCAAGCCGGTGCTCGAGGGCGGCCTGCGCCTGGGCTACAACTGGGATTTCGGCAAGCGCGAAATTGCCCTGTACGGCCGCAATATCACCAACAAGCAGTACATCACGGGGGCGATCGACTTCAACAACCGCACGGCTTTCGTCAACGATCCGCGCATTATCGGCGTGGAGTTCAAGACCGAGCTGTGATGGTGGCGGCCGGCCCCGGGCCGGCCAGAAGCCTGGTGTCACGAGGGGGAGCGGCCTGGCCGCTCCCCTTTTCTTTGCACCCTCGGCGGACACAATGGGCTGGCTTGATGCAAAATCGGGCCTTTTATCGTCGAGACCAACACGTGAACCACCCGGGCGAGCACGCCAGCGAGCAGTCGCAGTTCCTCACCATGGCAGATGGTCAGCCGCTCTTCGTGCGGGATTGGCCTTCGGCGCGCGCGCATGACGCGGTGTTGATCGTGCATGGCCTGGGCGAGCACAGCGGCCGCTACCAGCGACTGGCCAGCTGGTTTCGCACACGTGGCTATGCGGTGCGCAGCTACGACCAGCGCGGCCACGGCCAGACTCCGGGTCGTCGCAGCGCCCTGCCGCACGGCGACGATTTGCTGGAAGACCTCGCCACCGTCTACAACGACTACGCCACCCAGCTGCCGCGTCCGCCGCTGCTGCTGGGCCACAGCATGGGCGGACTGGTGGCCGCCCGCGCGGTGCTCGATGGACGCCTGCAGCCCCCCGCGATGGTGCTGTCCTCGCCCGCGCTGCGTACCTGGGAGCCGACCTGGCGTCAGCACCTGGCCGCCGGACTGGCGCGCCTGCTGCCCAATCTGCCGCTGCCCAACGGATTGCCGTTCGACAAGCTCTCGCACGATCCGCAGGTGCAGCCGGCCTACCGCAATGACCCGCTACGCCACGGCTGGATCACCCCGCGCATGGCCGACTTCATTTTCCGCGCGGGTGCCAGCAGCGTGCGCGATGCCGCCCAACTCAACGTACCCACATTGCTGCTGGTGGCGGGTGCGGACAAGCTGGTGGAACCTTCAGGCAGCCGCGATTTCTCCACTGCCGCCATGGCAACGCAGCGCATCACCACGCGCTACTTCGACGCGCTCTATCACGAGTTATTCAATGAAGCGGAGCCGGCGCGCAGCCAAGTGCTCAAGCAGTTGGCCGATTGGTTGCAGAAGCTGGCTTGAGGTCGGCCTGGATGGCGTGTCCGCGCCAGGACGACGCTGGCTCCCCGTTGTCGCGGGAATGACGGCGTGGTGCAGGGCGCAGAATGCCCAGGGCCCAGTGCTGGCTACATCCACTCGCGCTTGCCGGTGAACATGATGGTGAGCCATTCGGCGCGGATATCGCTACCCAGCCGCTGGGCGATTTCCGAGCGTACCGTATCGACATCGCCCATGGTGCCTAACGGGCGACCCGATTCCACCAGAATATGGATGTCGATAAAGCGCATGCGCCCCATCTTGGCGACGTAGCTGGCAAAGCCCAGATAACCGCGTTCGTCGACAAGCCGCGCCATTACGTCGCGCACGCGTTGGTCCAGTTGATCGGGCGCCAACTGCAGCACTTCGCGTAGCGCCTGCCACAGGCTGCTCAACGGCAACGGCAGCAGGGCCACGGTAAGCAGCAGCAGAATGCTGGAGTCGATGTAGCGGGTCCAATGGTCCAGCGGCCCACCCTGAATCACCTCGGCCAGCGCGAAGCCAATCAGCACGGCGACGCTGATGCAGCCACCGATCAGCCAACCGCGCGCGTCAAGCCTTAGCAGCTCCGAGCGCAGCTCGATGGCCCGGCGTCGCATCAGCCATGCCATGCCCATGCTGGCCACGCCCATCACCGCGGCCCAGATCGCACCGAAGCCGAACGCCAGCTCATGACCGCCGGTGAGCAAGCCATGCAAGGCGCTGTACGCGGCGTAGCTGCAAATGGCGGTGAGCACCGCGGCGTTACATGCCAACAACAGGGGTTCCAGGTGCCAATAGCCGAACTGGAAGCGACGGCTGCCTTCGCTGGCGATCAGCCGCGACACCAACAGCGAGCCCGCGGTGAGCACCACATCCACCAGCGAGTAGAAACCGTCGAAAGCGATGGCCTGCGAGTGCATCGCCAAGCCCACGACGACGCACGCGGCACCCACCAGAAAGGTGACGACGATGGATAGGCGAAGCTGTTGTTGTTCGCGAGAAGTATCCATGGGTGACTCGCGCTGATGGTAACGGCGGGGCGAATCGGCGTCGGGCAAATTCAATGGGTCGTGTACGCGCTTGGCGGAACGCCGGGTATGCAGATCGATGCTTCGCGTGACTTCGCGCAACAACGGCGACCACCCTCCCGGGTGATCGCCGCCGACGCGGGCTTGCTGCCCGGCCGTTAACGCTTGAGCACTTCCACCACGTAACGCGGGCTCTTGTCGCCCGGCTCGATGATCAAGCCGTGCACGTCGGACTCAAAGCCGGGGAATTTCTCGTTCTGTTCCTTGGCGATGCGCAACATTTCGATGATGGGCGAATCCTGCCCGCCGAACTTCTCGCCCGGCATAATCACCGGAATGCCCGGCGGGTACGGTACCAGCATGGTGGCAGCCAGGCGGCCGGACAGCTTGTCGATGTCCACCCGCTCCACTTCGCCGCGAACCAGGCGATCGTAGGCTTCCGACGGCGGGATGACCGGTTCGGGCAGCTCTACGTACATCTCGCGCATCACCTGCGCCACTTTGTTCTTGGTGTTGAAGGCATGCAATGCGTCGCACAGGTCACGCAGGCCGGTGTTGGCATAGGCCTCGGGATGATCGGCCGCTAGGGAGGGCAACGCTTTGTCCAGCGGCGCGTTGGCGTCGTACAGCTCCTTGAAGGCGAGCAACTCCGTGGTGAGCGTGCTCCACTTGCCTTTGGTGATGCCCATGGAGAACAGGATCAGGAAAGAGTAGAGGTTGGTCTTCTCCACCGTGATGCCGCGTCCCCATAGGAAGCGGCTGACCACGGCGGCGGGAATACCCCGCTTTTCCATCTTGCCGTCCATGGTCAGGCCCGGCGTCACCAGGGTGACCTTGATCGGGTCGATCATCACGTAGTCGCGGGCCAGGTCGCCAAAGCCATGCCAGGCAGCCTTGGGCGCGAGTTTCCAATCCGATTGCTTGGTGCTTACCGGTGCGGCGGCACGCTCACCTTCGTCCAGGCGATCGCGCAGCTCGGTAGGCTGCCACACGCTGAACCACCAATCGTTCTTCTTGATGCCATCGCCCACGTGCAACACGGCGCGGCGGAAGGCGATGGCCTCCTTGTGCATCTGCTCGATCAGGCTGTGACCGGTGCGCCCTTCCATCATGCGCGAGGAGATATCGCAGGAGGCGATGATGCCGTAGTGCGGCGAGGTGGAGGTATGCATCATGTACGATTCATTGAATCGATCGGCGTCCAGCTTGCGCGTCTTGCTGTTGCGCGCATGGATCATCGATGCCTGCGAGAACGCCGCCAATAGCTTGTGGGTGGAGTGCGTGGCGAAGATGATCGGGTCCTGGTCGCGCGGCTTGCCCTTGGCCATCGCGTAGTGGTTGTCGTACATCTCGTGGAAGGCGGCATAGGCATACCAGGCTTCGTCGAAGTGCAGGTAATCCACCCCGCCACCGATATCCTTGGCGATCTTCTCCACGTTGTAGCAAAGGCCGTCGTAGGTGGAATTGGTGACCACGGCGATCTTGGGCTTGAAGTCCTTGCCCTTGGCCTTCGCCGCCTTGCTCGCCAGCGGGTGCTCGGCGATGCGCTTGGCCATCGCCTTGGGATCGAACTGGTCCAGGCTGATCGGGCCGATGATGCCATGCGCATTGCGACTGGGCGTGAAGTACACCGGAATGGCACCAGTCATCACCAGCGAATGCAGCAACGACTTGTGGCAGTTACGGTCCACGAACACCACATCGCCGCGCGCCACCACGCCGTGCCATACGATCTTGTTGGCGGTAGAGGTGCCATTGGTGACGAAGAACGTGTGATCGGAACCAAAGTTGCGCGCTGCCTCGGCCTCGGCGGCCTTGATCGGGCCGGTGTGATCGAGCAGTGAGCCCAGCTCCGGCACCGATATCGACAAGTCGCTGCGAAAGGTGTTTTCCCCAAAGAACTGGTGGAACGCACGTCCTACCGCCGACTTGGTGAACGCAACGCCGCCACCGTGACCGGGCGTATGCCAGGAATAGTTCGATTCGGCGGCGTGCTTCACCAGCGCCTTGAAGAATGGCGGCAGCAGATTGTTCATGTACTCATCGGCGGCGCGCATCACCTGCTTGGCAATAAAGGCCTTGGTGTCCTCGTAGAGAAAGATGAAGCCGTGCGTGATGCTGAGCAGCTTGGTCGGCACCTGCTCTACCGTGCGACGTTCGCCATACAGAAAGATGGGAAGGTTCTCGCGATAGGCCAGCTGGGTGTTGAGGAAGTCGTAGAGCCGATCGAACTGGTGCGGTCCTTCCTCGGTGCCATCAATGGAAATGAGCACCGCCGAAGCGGCGTTGTAGGTGCGCGCGCCCGCCTCGGCGTCGCTCATGGTGAGGCCGCTCAGCACCCGATGGCCGTAGCCACGAATCTCGTCGGCCAGCTGCCGGATCAGAATGCCATTGATGCGCGGCGAATCGTAATCGGCATCGATGATGACCACCGGGTAATCGAGAGAGTTGAAGTACATGACCGGACTCCATTTATTGCATGGGGGCGAGGGAAGACATCACGAACGCGGGGCGGGCGCGGGTGCCACTTTGAGTTGGCGGTCGCGGCGACGCTGTTCGCTGAAGAAGGGATAGAACACGCTGATGAACAGCATGAAGAGGAAGGCGTAGGTGACCAGGTCACCCTGGGTGCCGAAGATGGCCCACAGGCAATACACCACGGTGATACTGGTGAGTACCCAGTAGATGCCCGTGTGCGCCACGGTGTGGCTGGTTTCCACCGCGAAGTAGCAAGCCACGCACGAGTAGATGTAAGGCAACAGGGTCAACACCACGGCCGCCTGGGTAATCACTTCGAACTGCGCCGATGCGGTGGGCGAAGCAGCCGTGATCAGCACGATCAGCGACATCAGCACGCCGACGATCAGCAGCCCCTGCACCGGGGTATCGTCCTTGTTGGCCTTGCTGAATATCTTGGGGAACAGGCCGTCATCGCCGGCCGCCTTGGCGCTGAGCGCGGTAAGCAGGATCCAGCCGCCGAGCGAACCGCCCGCACCCAAGGCCGCGCACAGGCTGACCACGCCGCCGCCGATATTGCCCAGCGCTACCTGCGCCGCCAGCGCGAACGGCGCATCGGCCACTTGCAGCTGGTCGTTGGGGATCATGCCCATGATTACGGCGGAGCTGGAGATATACACCACCGCCGCGAGGGCCACGCCCGCGATGGTGGCAATGGCGACGTTCTTTTCCGGGTCCTTCACCACCGCCGCGGATACCGATGCCGACTCCACGCCGATGAACGCCCACAAGGTGAGCGAGGCGGCGCCCGAGATGGCCTGGAAATCGCTCTTGCCGGTGACGTTGTAGGCACCCGCGAATACATCGCTCTTGAAGAAGAACCAGCCGAAGATGGCAATGCCGAACAGCGGAATCAGCGCGAACGAGGTGGTGATGGACTGAATCCGTGTTACCACCTGGGCACCCAGGATATTGGCGAAGGTGAACAACCAGATCAGCACCAGCACTACCACGGTGCGCACCATGGGCTGTGCCAGGGCGGGTACGAAGTAGCTGAAATAGCCCACCGCCGCCACCGGCAGCGCGACGTTGCCGATCCAGTTGGCAAACCAGTAGATGGTGTTGGTCTGGAAGCCCATGTAAGGGCCGAAGGCATCGCGCGCATAGGCGTAGGGGCCGCCTGCCTTGGGGGCGAGCCGGCCCAGCTTGGCGAACACGAAGGCGAGCAGCAGCGAGCCGATGGTGGTGACCACCCAGCCCCACATGGACACACTGCCGATCTTGGCCAAGCTGCCGGGCAACAGGAACACGCCCGAGCCCATCATGTTGCCAGCCACCAGGAACGTGGCCGCTACGACACCAATCTTGCGCTTGTCATCTGCCATGGCGAGGCTCCCGAGCGAGTACGAGGAAAGAAAAAGGCAAACAGACGCCCGCACGGCGAGCGCCGCGAGCGTCAAGGAATAGACGAGTCATGTTGCGCGGGCGCGTCAGTGGGATCACGCCGAGCCTCCCTGGAGCCATGCAAGCGCTGCGCACCGTTCCCTGGTTCCCTGTGGCGCATGACTCCGGATGCACCCTGGCATTGCACACTCCCTGTCTGGACCAACGCCTACTTCGTCCGCGGCGACACAGAGCGTTCCACAGCGCCAGCGTCGACGCGGCGGTCCTTCCGTGCGACTGGCTCGCGACGGCTGCGCGAGCGCCAAGGACGACGTTTCACTGGGATTTTCCGCACGTCGCTGGTCGACATACTGTGAAGGCTGAGCGCCATGGGCCTACTTTCACATTTTGCTTTCGCTTAGCGCGCCAGCATGGAGGACGCGCCTTTTCAGTCGACTGCATTGGGGAATGTCATGTCGAACAAGCCAAGCTCGCCTTCGCGAAGGGTTTTCCTGCGGCAATCGATGGCGGCGGTGCCGGCCGTGGGCTTGCTCGGCACGAGTGCGCTGGCACAGACGCAAAGCGCCGCACCCGCCGCACAGGCCGCCTACACGCCGCGCTATTTCACCGCACCCGAATGGGAGTTCCTGCAGGCCGCGGTCGACCGTTTGATTCCCGCCGACGAACACGGACCCGGCGCCCTGGAAGCGGGCGTACCGGAGTTCATCGACCGCGAGATGGAAGGCGCCTATGGCCACGGCGGCTTCTGGTATATGCAGGGCCCGTTTGCGCCCGACACGCATCCCACGCTGGGCTATCAGCTGCGTTTCAACCCGCGCGAACTCTACCGCACCGCCATCGCCGCCATCGACGATTGGTGCCAGAAGCAACACCAGTCGACGTTTGCCGCACTGTCACCCGAGGAGCGCGATGGCGTGCTGCATGCCCTGGAGAAAGGCGACATCACACTGGATCAACTACCCGCCACCAGCTTCTTTGCGCAGTTGCTCACCAACACCAAGGAGGGCTATTTCGCCGACCCGATGTACGGCGGCAACAAGCACATGGCGGCATGGAAGATGATTGGGTTCCCCGGCGCGCGGGCGGACTTCGCCGACTGGGTGGAGCAGCCCGGCAAGGTCTATCCGCTGGGCCCTGTGTCCATCGAGGGAGACAAGGCATGATCCGCATGAAGCCGGTGGACGTGGTGATCGTGGGGTTCGGCTGGACGGGCGCCATCATGGGCATCGAACTGGCCGACACCGGGCTCAATATCCTCGCCCTGGAACGTGGCGCCTATCGCGATACCTCGCCCGACTTTAGCTACCCGCACAATGCCGATGAGCTGGCTTATGGCATACGCGGCAAGCTGTTTCAGCCGCTGTCCCGCGAAACCGTGACCATTCGCCACGCAGTGGGCGATACGGCGGTGCCTTATCGCCAATACGGCTCGTTCCTGTTCGGCAACAACGTGGGGGGCGCCGGCATTCACTGGAACGGGCAGCACTACCGTCCTTCGCCGGAAGACCTGGAGCTGCATAGCCATATCAGCAAACGCTACGGGGCCAAGTTCATGCCCGACGATATGCAGATCCAGGATTACGGCCTTACCTACGACGAACTGGAGCCGTTCCTTGAGCAGTTTGAAGTGCTGTGCGGCACCTCCGGTCGCGCCGGCAATATCAATGGTGAAATCAAGGAAGGCGGTAATCCCTTCGAAGGGCCACGCAAGCGCGATTATCCTACGCCCCCGGTGGCCGACACATACGGCGCCAGGCTGTTTGCCGATGCAGCGCGCGCGCTTGGCATGCACCCGTTCCCGCAGCCTTCGGACAATGCTTCGCAGCCCTATACCAACCCGCATGGCGTGCGCTTGGGACCGTGCAATTTGTGCGGCTACTGCGAGCGCTTCGGCTGCTTCATGTATTCCAAGGCTTCGCCGCAAACCACTATCCTGCCGGTGCTGATGCGCAAGCCCAATTTCGCGCTGCGCACCCATAGCCATGTCACCAGGATCAACCTCGACTCCACCGGCAAGCGCGCCACGGGTGTCACTTATATCGACGCGCAAGGCCGGCAAGTGGAACAGCCTGCTGACCTGGTGATCGTCTCGGCATTCCAGATGCACAACGTGCGCCTGATGCTGCTCTCCGGCATCGGCACACCGTACGACCCGAACACCGGCAAGGGTGTGATCGGCAAGAACTACGCGTACCAGATGATGAGCAGCCTCGGCGTGTTCTTCGACCAGGACGTGGCGATCAATCCTTTCATCGGCGCCGGCTCGGGCGGTGTGCAGATCGTGGACGACTTCAACTCCGACCATTTCGATCATGCGGCGCACGGTTTCGTGGGTGGCGCGTATATCTATGGCGGCCAGACGGGCGGCCGGCCGATCCAGCAATTGATCGTGCCCCCGGGCACGCCAGGCTGGGGCGCGGCGTGGAAGAAGGCCGCCAAGGAAAGCTATCTGCACGCCACCACGGTTGCCACGCACGGCTCGGTGATGTCGTATCGCGACCGCTATCTCGACCTGGACCCGACTTATAAGGACGTGTTCGGGCAACCGCTGCTGCGCATCACCTTCGACTGGCACGACAACGAATACAAGATGTCGCAGTTCGTCACCAGTCGCGCGCAGGACATCGTGCGGCAGATGAAGCCCAAGGCCACCTCGCTTACCTTGCGCAAGCCCGGCGATCACTATGACGTTCGCCAGTACCAGACCACCCACACCACCGGCGGGGTGATCCAGGGCAGTTCGCCGGAAACCAGCGCGCTCAACCGCTACCAACAGAGCTGGGATGTGCACAACGTGTTCGTGACGGGCGCATCGGCCTTTCCGCAAAACCTGGGCTACAACCCCACCGGCCTTATCGGCGGCCTCACCTATAACTCGGTGAAGGCGATCCGGGAGAACTACCTCAAGAACCCTGGCCCTCTGGTGCAGGCATGAATACCGTCGCCTCACGTCGGCGCGGTGGTGGCCTGTTGCGGGTCATCGTGGTGTTGCTCGGGTTGGTGGCGCTGGCCTGGCTGGCGACGCGACTGTTTGGCCATGGCGGCGGCGACGCCTCGGCAAGTACGGCAATGCCCTCGCCCGAGCAGATCGAGCAGGGTGAATACCTGGCGCGCGTGGGCGACTGCGCGGCCTGTCACACCGCGCCGGGCGGCAAACCGTTTGCGGGCGGCCTGCCCATCGCGTCGCCCGTGGGCACGATCTACAGCAGCAACATCACGCCCGATGCCGCTACGGGCATTGGGCACTACACCTACGGCCAATTCGAGCGCGCGGTGCGCCGTGGCATCAGCGCAGCCGGCTACACGCTGTATCCGGCCATGCCGTACCCCTCGTACGCCAAGGTCAGCGATCAGGATATCGAGGCGCTGTACGCCTACTTCATGCACCGCGTGACGCCGGTAACCCAGGCCAATCGCGCCGAAGACATCGCATGGCCGCTGTCGATGCGCTGGCCGCTCACCTATTGGCGTTGGCTGTTCGCACCCAAGGTGTCGCCCATGCAAACGGCCGCCACCGGCGACGCAGCCCTCGCCCGTGGCCAGTACCTGGTGGAAGGCCTTGGCCACTGTGGCGCGTGCCACACACCACGCGCCATCACCCTGCAGGAGAAGGCGCTGGACCCGGCCGATGGCACCACTTATCTGAGCGGCGGCGAGAGCGATCATTGGATCGCACCCAGTCTGCGCGGTGAGCTGGCCAGCGGCCTGGGCAGCATGAGCGAAGAAGAGCTGGTGGCGCTGCTGAAATCCGGTCGCAGCGAACGCAGCGCCGTGTTCGGCGGCATGAGCGATGTGGTGACGCACAGCACGCAATACGTGTCCGATGAAGACCTCGCCGCCATCGCGCATTTCCTCAAGTCGCTGGCGCCGGCACGCGAGGAGGCCGCGCTCAACGACGACCAGGCCACGCACGCCGCACTCGCCAGCGGCAACGTCGGCAAGGCGGGCGCCCAGCTCTACGTGGACAATTGCGCTACCTGCCACCGCACCGACGGGCACGGCTACGGCCAGGTCTATCCCGCGCTGGCCGGCAACCCGGTACTCAACGGCGCCGACCCGGCCTCGGTCATCCGACTGGTATTGCACGGAGGCACCGTGCCCGCCGGTCGCGACGCGCCCACCCAGTTCAGCATGCCCGCCTTCCGCGACCGGCTGAGCGACCAACAAGTGGCCCAGCTGCTGACCTTCGTGCGCTCCAGTTGGGGCAATCGCAGCGGTGCGGTGCGGGCCGACCAGATACGCGCGCTGCGCCATCTGCCGCCGGCCGGCCAGCCGCTGATGACCGGTTACGATCCGCGCGCGCAGCAGCCCTGACGGCGGAAGCGCGCCGTGCGGGAGTCGCCGCTTGGACGGCCAAAGCCACTCCATGCGCCCACGAATGGAGCTGGCTTGCGCCTGCAATGCACCGCACCACTGGACGAAAAAGCCCGAGGGCGTCACCCTTACTGTCTCCCTCACCCAGGACCGTCCATGAGAACGCCCGATCGTGCCGCCCCGACCTTGCTTGCTGACCTCGGCGGCACCAATGTGCGCTTTGCTCTGGCCGATACCGGCCGTGCATTGCCGCTGATGGATGACAGTGTGCGGCGCTACCGCGTCAAGGACTATGGCTCGCTTGCCGAGGCCATTCGCCAGTACTTCAGCGATACCGGTCACGAAGCGCCGCGTGCGGTGATCGCTGCCGCTGGCCGCGTGAGCGAGGGCGAGACGGTCAAGGTCACCAACAATCCCTGGCTGGTCGCGGCGCACACGTTGCAAGCCGAGCTGGGCATGGAGTCGGTGCATCTGGTCAACGATTTCGCGGCGCAGGCCATGGCTGTGCCGCTACTGGCCCATGAGCAGCTGTCGGCCGTTGGCCCGCAGCCGCTACCGACGCTGGGTCAGCGCGAAACGCAGAGCTTCGTGGTGATGGGCCCGGGCACCGGCCTGGGCGTGGCGGGGCTGCTGCGCCGCCAGGGTCACTGGACGGTGCTGGAAACCGAAGGTGGCCACGCCGGTTTCGCCGCGCACACCGCGGAGGACGTGGAGATCCTGCATCGCCTCAACGAGCGCTTCGGCCGCGTTTCCAACGAACGGATGATCTGCGGCAACGGCCTGGTGAATCTCTATCTGGCCCTTGCCGACATCGCGGGCCAACCCGCGGAGGAATACACGCCCGAGGACATCACCGCGCGCGCGGAAACCGGTAGCGATCCGCTGTGCGTGCGCACGGTGGAAACGCTGGCGGGTATTTTCGGTAGCGTGGCCGGCGATCTCGTGCTCAGCTTG
>NZ_JAELTT010000062.1 GCF_016428975.1 Dyella sp. ASV21 | reverse complement strand
TCGGCTCGAGAGCGTCTTAGACTGCGGTCAATTCCGGGGGGAACTCACTAGGTCTGCCATGGATGTCGAACAGCAGGGTCGACGTCAGCCGTTTGCATCCGATCGGGACGCTCGCCCCGAGCATGCCGGCTGGCCGCCGCGTACGCGACGCCTGATCGAAGAAACCCACGCGCTGTGCGTCAGCTGGCTGGAAACACCGTTGCGACTTTGCCTGGGCGACGTCGAGCAACGCCTTTACAGCCAGGCCGAGCGCTCGCGCAATCACCTCGAACAACAGCAATGCCTGTTCAGCCGCCAACTGCTGCAACAGCAGCGCCCTGCGGTGGAGCGCCGCTTTCTGGAAGGTTTGCGCCAGCAATTCAGCAAGCTGGGCGCACCCATGGTGGTTACGGAAGAAGCCGACGCCCCGCGCCGTCCGCTGGAACTGCTCGACCAGACCGAGCACGAGCAGACGGTGGCCCTCGACAAACTGGTGGCACGTGGCGAAGCCCGCCATGGCACGGCGCTGTTCGAATTGGGTTATCGCCTTGCGGTGCTGGTCGCCCTGCCGCCGCTGGAAGGCCACGCACTGCCGCTCGGGCCGCAGGCACTCGCCAGCGCCTTTCGCGACGCCGGCAGCGACCTGGAGCTGCCGGTTGAACATCACTTGTTGATGCTGCAGAGCTTCGACACCGCCGTGGTACACACGCTGGCGTCGCTCTATGAAACGGTCAACGAGCATCTGCGCAGCGACGGCATCCTGCCGCAGCTACGCGCCTTTCCAACGCCGCCGCGCACGCAGGTCGAGCGCACGGCCCGTGGTGGCGGGGAAGCGGCCGCCGCAGGCCCGTCGCGCGGCGCAGCCAGCGCGCACACTGCCGCACCCGCTGCATCGCTCGGCACGCTCGGCGCCGCCCACCCGGCGCGCAGCGACAATATCGCCGTGCTCGACAATCTCCGCGAAATGCTCGCCCAGCATCGCGCCGGCCAAGGCGCACTGAACTACCAGGCGAGCGGACGCGCCGCATCGCCGGAAGAACTGCAATTGGCGCTGGATGCCCTGCAGCTCCATGTCAGCGACGTTGCCGACCAGGCACGCCGCGAGCTGCTCAGCGCACAGGCCCTGCGCGACGAGTTGCTCGACCAGCTCAACACCGGCAAGGCCGCCGGAGCCGGACGCACCCACCTCACCGACGAGCAGGGCGACACCGTCGAGCTGGTCGCCATGCTGTTCGAACAACTGGGCGGACAGCTCCCGCGCAACGGCAGCGCGCATTCGCTGCTGGGCGATCTGCAACTGCCCTTGCTGCGCATGGCCGTGGCCGACCAGGGCTTTTTCAACCAGCGCGAGCACCCCGCGCGCAAGCTGCTCGGCATGGTCGCCGAAGCGGCCAACGACTGGCTGGATGGCCCCGATGGCGACGGCGACCGCAGCCTCGCCGCCAAGCTCAACCAACTGGTGGAACGCGCTCGCCGGGAACCGCCCAGCACGGGCTTGTACACCAGCCTTTTGGCCGATATCGAACACCACCTGGGCCTGCTCAATCGCAAGGCGCAAATCGCCGAGCGCCGCCAGGTGGAAGCCATGCAAGGGCGCGAGCGGTTGGAACAGGCGCGTCACCGCGCCGCCGAGCTCATGGCCGAGCGTTTCGAGCGCTGCAACCCACGCGGCATGCTGCGCACCCTGTTGGAACGCGCCTGGTCCGACGTGCTGGCCCTCACCCTGCTCCGCCATGGCGAGGACAGCGAAGCCTTCAGCCACCGCTTGCGCATTACCGATCAACTGCTCGGCCAGCAACCGATGCATGATCGTCATCTCTTGCAGGCCGAAGTGGAGTCAGGCCTGCAGCAGATCGGCATGCACGCGGAAGAAGCGGTGCAGGTGGCGCAGCGCCTGTTAGGCACGCCGGCACGCGCGCCAGCCGCCAGCGACACCGCAACCACCACCGAGATCGCGCTCAAGCTCAAGCAGCACCAGCGGCTGGGCGAGCATGTAGCGCCCGAGACGCCCGCGCCCGTGCCGGCGGCACTGGCAGCGCCAGCGCCCCCGGCCGAATCGCAGGAACAGCGCATCCATCAACGCTTGCGCCAACTGCCGTTCGGCAGCTGGTTCGAGTTCATCGACCCGGCCAACGGACACATCACGCAACGCAAGCTGGCATGGTATTCGCCCGTCTCCGGCAACAGCCTGTTTGTAACCCGTCGCGGCCTGCGCAGCGAAGAAATGACCTTGCAGCAACTTGCTCATGAAATGGCCTGCGGTCGTGTGCGTGAAATGCCGCCCATGCGCGACAACCTGCTCGACCGTGCGTGGCATGCCCTCACCAGTCATCTGCGCGGCGTGACCCGGTCGCCCGCGGCCTCGACGCAACACGGAGCCTGACCGGCATGAGCGAGAACATCGCCTCCATGGACCAGCGCCGGGCCTTGCGCAAGCACGCCAACTTCAGCGCCGTCGTCACCGATGTAATCAGCGGCCAGCCCATGGGCCACCTGGGTAACCTGTCGGCCACCGGCATGCTCTTGATCAGCTCGCACGCGCCTCGCAGCGCGGCGATCTACCAGATCAGCCTTTCGCTGCCTTCGCCGGGTCGTCTGCCACAGATCATCGAGGTGGGCATCCAGGAGCAGTGGCACGAGGAAGCCGCCAGCCCGGGACAGGTGTGGTCGGGCTACCGCATCGTGGCCATCGACGAGGCCGACGCCGCCCTGCTGGATGCCTGGCTCGACCAGCCGGCCTAATCGCGGGTCATCCAGGCCGGCCCCCAAGACTGGCAGGCAGCGCACGGGCGGGCCATCATGCAGGGCTCGTCCCCACTTGCCTGCCGGTCGCCTGCGCCGCAGGCGCCTCCAGGAGTTGCCATGCACGACCGTCTCGCCCCGCTTTATTCCCAGCACCTGGCCACACTGCGTGGCCATGCGGACAAGGCGCTCGCCCTGGGCGGGTTCGACCACCTGGTCATCGCAGCCGGCACCCCGCTGCGCAAGTTCCTCGACGACCAGGATTACCCCTTTGTCGCCAACCCGCATTTCCGCCATTGGCTGCCGCTGACCGATGCGCCGGGCAGCTGGATCGTCTACACCCCGGGCAAGAAGCCCAAACTGGTGTTCCTGCAGCCCAAGGATTACTGGCATGTGGTGCCTGCCGCGCCGAGCGGCTACTGGGTGGAGCACTTCGACATCGTGATCGTGCGCAACGCGACGGACGCCGTGGCCGAACTGCCGGCCGCCACCACGCGCCGCGCCATTATCGGCCCCGAATGCCCGAGCATGCCGGGCGCCGAAGCGAACAATCCGCAGACTGTGCTCGATTACCTGCATTGGCATCGCTCGTACAAGACCGCGTATGAGCTGGAACTGATGCGCGAAGCCAGCCGCATCGGCGCACGCGCGCACCGCGCCGCGGAACACGCATTCCGGGCCGGTGAGAGCGAGTTCGCCATCCATATGGCGTACCTTGCCGCGGCGCGTCAGATCGACGCCGAGCTACCCTACGCCAGCATCGTGGCGCTCAACGAACACGGCGCCGTGCTGCATTACACCCACTTCGACCGCACCGCCCCGGCGCAGAGCCGCTCGTTCCTGATCGATGCGGGCGCCAGCGCTGCCGGTTACGCCAGCGACATCACGCGTACTTATGCCGCCGCCGGCCACGACGAGTTCCAGGCGCTGATCGACAGCGTGGATGCTGCCCAGCGTGATTTCGCCGCGCGTGTGCGGCCGGGCCAGAGCTACCCGGAGTTGCATATCCACGCGCACCACGTGCTCGCCACGGTACTGCGCGAACATGGCGTCATCCGCATGGATGCCGAGCGCGCGGTGGCTACCGGCGTCACCTCGGTGTTCTTTCCGCATGGCCTGGGCCACCCCATCGGCCTGCAGGTGCATGACGTGGCAGGCTTCCAGCAGAACGAGATGGGCGGCAGCATCGCGCGCCCGGCGGGGCATCCCTACCTGCGCATGACCCGCACGCTGGAACCGGGCATGGTGGTCACCATCGAGCCGGGCCTGTACTTCATCGACATGCTGCTGGACGAGCTGCGCGCCAAGCCGGAAGCCAACGACATCGACTGGAAGAAGGTGGAAGCGCTGCGCCCCTACGGCGGCATCCGCATCGAGGACGACGTGGTAT
This sequence comes from Dyella sp. ASV21, assembly GCF_016428975.1. Classification (GTDB taxonomy): domain Bacteria; phylum Pseudomonadota; class Gammaproteobacteria; order Xanthomonadales; family Rhodanobacteraceae; genus Dyella. Next base: position 19,543 of record NZ_JAELTT010000062.1, on the reverse strand, counting down.
GCACCCACGAGACCCCCGAGAACCTCACCCGCGACGCCTTCGCCCAGCGCTAAACGTTCGCGTGCCCGGCAAGTCGCTTAGGCGCGGCTTGCCGGGCGGCGATCGATAGCACATTCCTTCCCACCTGCCACTGCGGCCCGCTGTCGCTGCGGCAACACTCCGCACGACAACTTCACATGTGTTGCGTATGCTCCTCGACGTTACGTTCAGGGGGGCCCACCGCATGCCCATACCATCTGCCGAACCGGTGTCTTCCGGCGCGACCAGCGCCGATCCGCCGCGTCGAACGCTGCGTCGTCTCGCGCGCGAACTCATCCTGCTGGTGATCGCCAAGATCGTCCTGCTCACCCTGATCTGGTGGGTGGCCATGGCACCCTACGCACGCCCTGACACCCGCCCCGCCGCCATGCAGCAGTTGCTGGCGCCGGCCTCCGCCTCTTCCTCCTCGCATACGGACAGTCCATGATCATCGACTCCGATGTCGTCACGCTCTCACGTCTGCAGTTCGCGCTGACTGCGCTCTATCACTTCCTGTTCGTGCCGCTCACCTTGGGCCTCGTGTGGATACTCGCCATCATGGAGAGTGTCTACGTGATGACCGGGCGCGAAGTATGGAAGCGCATGGTGCAGTTCTGGGGCGTGCTGTTTGGCATCAACTTCGCCATGGGTGTCGCCACCGGCGTCACCATGGAGTTCCAGTTCGGCATGAACTGGGCCTATTACGCGCATTACGTCGGCGATGTATTCGGCACGCCGCTGGCCATTGAAGGACTGATGGCCTTCTTCCTCGAAGGCACCCTGGTTGGCTTGTTCTTCATGGGCTGGAACCGCATTTCGCGCGTGGCGCATTTGCTGGTGACCTGGTTCCTGGCGCTGGCCACCAGCCTTTCCGCGCTGTGGATCCTGGTTGCCAACGGCTGGATGCAGAACCCGGTGGGTTCGGCCTTCAATGCCGAAACCATGCGCATGGAAGTGACCTCGTTCTCGGAGGTGTTCTTCAACCCGGTGGCACAGGCCAAGTTCGTGCACACGGTGAGCGCCGGCTACGTGCTGGGCTCGATGTTCGTGCTGTCGATCAGCGCCTGGTATCTGCTGCGCGGCCGTAACGTGGATTTTGCCAAGCGCTCCATGACCGTCGCGGCGAGCTTTGGCCTCGCTGCCGCGCTGTCGGTGGTGGTACTGGGCGATGAATCCGGTTATGCGGTCTCGGAAAACCAGAAGATGAAGATGGCCGCCATCGAGGCCATGTGGGAAACCGAGCCCGCGCCGGCCTCGTTCACCGTGTTCGGCATCCCCGACGTGGAGAACAAGACCACGCACTATGCGGTGCGCGTTCCCTGGGTCATGGGCCTGATCGGCACACGCTCGATCGACAAGCCGATCCCCGGCATCGCCAACCTGGTGGAAGACACCAAGGACCGCATCGACAACGGCATTCGCGCCTACGACGCCATGCTGGTGCTGCGCGAGGACCGCAACAATGCGCAGGCCAAGGCCATTCTGGCCGCGCACGACAAGGACCTGGGTTACGCCCTGCTGCTCAAGCGCTTCATGGACGACCCACGCCAGGCCACGCCGGCGGATATCCAGAAGGCCGCCGACAGCACCATTCCCAACGTGCCCGTGCTGTTCTGGTCGTTCCGCCTGATGGTCGCCTGCGGCTTCTACTTTATTGCACTGTTCGCCTTCTCGTTCTGGCAGGCCAGCAAGCGCCAGCTGGAGAAGCGCCGCTGGTATCTCAAGCTCGCGCTATGGAGCCTGCCGCTGCCCTGGGTCGCCGCGGAACTGGGCTGGATCGTGGCCGAGTACGGCCGCCAGCCGTGGGCGATCGAAGGTGTGTTGCCCACGGCGCTGGGTGTGTCCAGCGTCACGGCGGGTCAGGTATGGACCTCGTTGGGCGGCTTCGTGCTGTTCTACAGCGTGCTGGCCATCATCGACGCCGTGTTGATGGTGAAGTACGCACGCAAGGGGCCGGATGGCCTCGGGCTGTGGCCGCCGGCCGAGCCTGCGCCTTCCGTCGCTGCCGCACCGGTCCGGGCCTGAGGAGAACACCATGTTCGATTACGAAACCCTGCGGGTGATCTGGTGGGCCCTGCTTGGCGCGCTGCTGATCGGCTTCGCCATCATGGACGGCTTCGACTTCGGCATCGCCGCGCTGCTGCGCGTGCTTGGCCGCACGGACGACGAGCGACTCGTGCTGCTGGAAACCATCGAACCCACCTGGGAAGGTAACCAGGTGTGGTTCATCCTGGGTGGCGGCGCGGCCTTTGCCGCATGGCCGGCGCTGTACGCGGTGTCTTTCTCGGGCATGTACCTGGCGATCTTCCTGGTGCTGCTCGCCTTTATCATGCGACCGGTGGGCTTCAACTTCCGCGGCAAGATCCACGACGCGCGCTGGCGCAGCCTGTGGGACTGGGTGCTCACCCTCTCCGGCGTGGTGGTGATGCTGATTTCGGGCGTGGCTTTCGGCAACCTCTTCCTGGGTGTGCCGTTCCAGTTCGACGGCAACCTGCGCATGAGCTGGCATGGCAGCTTCTTCGAACTGCTGCACCCATTCGCCCTGGTCGCCGGCCTCGTCTCACTGACCATGCTGCTCGCGCATGGCGCCAGCTGGGCTGCCTACAAGGCGGACCACGTGATCGCCGATCGTGCCGTGCGAGTGGCCCGCTGGAGCACGCTGGCCTATGTGGTGTGCTACGTGCTCGCCGGCATCTGGCTGGCCTACGGCGTGAAGGGCTACGCCATCATCGGGCCGGTGGTGACGGGCGGCGTATCCAACCCGCTGTACAAGGAAGTGGCCCACGGCAGCAGCTGGTTCGCCAGCTACATGCAGTACCCGTACTTCTGGGCCGCGCCGGTGCTGGCCTTCCTTGGCGCCATCGGCGTACAGCTGAGCATCGCCAGAAAGGGGCTGGGCAGCTTTATATTCAGCAGCCTGATGGTGGCCGGCACGATTCTCTCGGCAGGCTTTGCGCTGTTCCCGTTCCTGCTGCCCTCCAGCATCGACCCGCGCTCCAGCCTCACCGTGTGGGACGCCTCCTCCAGCCGCGGCACGCTCGCGCTGATGTTGGGCGCCACGGTGGTGTTCCTGCCCATCATCATCATCTACACCAGCTGGGTGTTCCGGGTGCTGCGCGGTCGCGTGACACTGGAGCACGTTCGCCAGTCCGGCCATACCTACTGAGAGAGGAACGACACCATGTGGTATTTCTCCTGGATTCTTGGCCTCGGCCTGGCATGCGCGTTCGGCATCCTCAATGCGATGTGGTACGAGGTACACGCCACCGACGAGGCACATCGCCGCAAGGAGCCGCGGCCGCCGGCAGGGCATTGATCACCTAGCCCCACAGGCTTGGCCATGAGCCCCGGGAATGGCGCGTGATGGGCGCCATCCCGGGGCTTTTTTGTGGGTGTTGTCGAGTGGTCGGGGGACGATTTTGAGCAGGCGTGCGGGGTGGGCGAGGCAGACCATGCGGGTTTCACGCCGGTCCAGCGCCACCAGCCTGCCACGGACAAGAGACCGCTTGCAGCGAGCACGCCATAGCTCAGGCCAAGGCGCGGAGTGCGAATAGAAGCAACCGACGAACCACCTGCCGAAAGCGCCAACAGCTCGGACAGGAGCGCGCCTCAGCGCGCTGCCAACAGCGCCTCGATCTCATCGGCATCCTTCGGTACGCCGGCGGTCAACACCTCGTTGCCATCGCGCGTCACCGCCACATCATCCTCGATGCGAATACCGATGCCGCGCCAGCGTTCGGCCACGCTCATATCGCCCGGCGACACATAAATACCCGGCTCCACCGTCACCACCATGCCCGGCTCGAGCACGCGCGGCTCGCCATCCACGCGGTAGTCGCCCGCATCGTGCACATCCAGGCCCAGCCAATGCCCCGTCTTGGCGGGGAAGAAGCGCTTGTAGCTGCCTTCCGCGATGGCCGTATCCGCATCGCTCTTGAGAATGCCGAGCGCGCACAGACCTTCCGCGATCACGCGAACCGCCGACTCATGCGCGGCACTGAAGGAGCGCCCGGGACCCACGTCATCGATGGCGGCCAACTGCGCGGCGAGCACCACTTCGTACAAGGCGCGCTGCTCGCGGCTATAGCGGCCATTGATGGGAAAAGTGCGCGTGATATCGGACGCGTAGCAATCCACTTCCGCGCCGGCATCCACCAACAACAGATCGCCGTCGCGGAGCACGGCGCGATTGGCGGTGTAATGCATCACGCAGGCATTGGCGCCACTGGCCACGATGGGAGGGAACGCCGGCACCGCGCCACGGCGGCGCATCAGGCCGAGAATCTCCGCCTCCACTTCGTATTCATGGCGTCCCGCCAACGCAGCGCGCATGGCGGCCAAGTGCGCTTCGGCCGCAATACGGGCGGAGGCGGACATCAGCTTAAGTTCGCCGCGCGACTTGTACAGCCGCAGGTCATGCAGCAAATGACCGAGCGCCACGAATTCCTTGGGTACCACGCCGCCACCGCGCAGCTGGCGCAGCCGGCGCATCCAGCCAAGCAACTGCGCGTCGAATTCCGGCTCGCGGCCAAAATGGCAGTAGACGCGTGCGCGCCCCTCGATCATGCCGGGCAGAATGTCGTCGATATCGTCGATGGGGAATGCATCGTCCATGCCGTGCACGCTCACCGCGCGATCGGTGCCGATGGATTCGCCATGCCAGCGCTCGTACTCCTCGTCGCGCTCGCGGCAGAACAGCACGGCCTCGCCATGCTTGCGGCCCGGCAGCAATGCCAGCACGGCTTCGGATTCGGGAAAGCCCGAGAGATAGTGCAAATCCGAATCCTGCCGGTATGGCCAGTTGGCGTCGGCATTGCGCACCCGTTCGGGTGCTGCGGCGATCAGCAGCACCGCGTCATCGCCAGCCATGCGCATGAGCTGGCGACGGCGACGCGCGAATTCCTCGGCCGAAATAGTCAATGCACGGTATCGCTGTTGGAGGCGGGGCGACGACCACACTCGGCAAACAACAGCATGGCGCCCATGCGCACGAATTCATGCACTTCGATCAAGGCGTCCTCGTCTTCGCCTTCGTCGCCAAAATCGAACGACGACGAGGCAATGGTGCCCAGGTCGCGCAGGATCTCCTGCGCCTCATCGGTGAGCTTACCGTGCGCCTCGGCGCCGGCCAGGCCAAAACCGCCGAGGAACCCGCGGCACCACTCCACCAAGGCATCGGCACGCTCGGGCAGCGGGCGATCATCCGCCGGCATCAGCGGCTCGAAACCCAGCTCCGGGTCGGCCAGCTCGGCCTCGGTCTGCTGAACCAGCGTATCGAGGAAGGCAAGGTCCTGTGCGCTCGGCGTAGCCGCCTCGGCGTCCACATGCAGGGTTTCCAGCAGCGCGCCCTTGGCGATGCGGCCGCTGCCGGACAGGAAGCCGCACAGCGAACCATGAAGCTCGCTGGACTCGACCCCCAGTTGCAGACGGGCGACGGCGTCGTCCAGTTCGTCGTAGCCAATCGGCTCATTGGTGGTCATGGTGCAGCTCCGTTCAAGTCAAGACGGCAGTTTAATGCAGCGCCCCCGGAAACGCCGACCAGCCTGATGTTTTCGCCGGACCTCCTGTTATAGTTCTGGGTCATGAGCGCCTCCGATTCCGTCAAGCCAGACCCCGTAAAGCAGGAGCTTGCCGCCCTCGGCGAGCAGGTGGACCGACTGCTCGACATGGTGCGCCGTCTCAGCGAGGAAAATCGCAGCCTGCGCCATAGTCAGGAGCAGCTGGCGAACGAACGCGCCGGCCTGATGGCGCGCAATGAGCAGGCGCGTAGCCGCGTCGAGGCAATGATCCAGCGACTGAAGGCGCTCGAGAACAATGGCTGAGAGCAGCGTGACTCCCCCTGCCAATGAACCGGTCGCCCTGCGTCTGGTGGACCGCGAGTTTTTGATCGCCTGCGCGCCGGACGAGCGCGAAGGCCTGCTGGAATCGGCGGCGTACCTTGACCGCAAGATGCGCGAACTGCGCGCCAACGCCAAGGCTCCGGGCTTCGATCGCCTGGCGGTACTGGCCGCCATCAGCGTGACGCATGAGTTCTTGGCGCTGCGCAAGCAGCACACTGGTGGTGACCAGGGCGTGAGCGACGGATTGGCAACATTGCGACGCAAGCTTGAAGCGGCACTGGACGCCCACATAAAATAGCCACGGCGTTATCTGCGGTGTGCGCCAGCACACTCTTACATTTGCCTTGTTCCTAAATACGGCCCCGGGTCGGCTTTTCATTGGTTGTTGTGCATGTCCGCCACGTGCGGAAAGCCTTGAAACCATGTCGCCCTCCCACCTGATCCATCGTGGATCAAGGTCGTTTGGTGGGCAGCGGCATCGCGGTTAACGCCACCTATTCCCTCATACGGCGCCTCAAGGCGCCGTATGTTCAAGGGCCTCTCGCAGGACGTTGTGGCGGGCACCCCTCAGCAGGAGACGCGAACGTGGACGCTATCGCCCAGCGACGCGAATTACGCCGGGAACTGGCCGCGCAACGACGCGCGCTGACGCCCGCCCAACGCATCACCGCCGCCCAAGGCCTGCGCCGCAGCCTGGAACAGTTGCCCGAGTACCTTACCGACGCCCGCGTGGCCGGCTACTGGGCCTGCGACGGCGAGTTGCCGCTGAACCTGATTATTCCCCCGCTGGCTGGTCGCGGTCAGCAGTTCCTGCTGCCGGTGATCGGCCCGCAGCATCGCCTGCAGTTCGCCCCCTGGCAGTCCGGCGAAGCGGTGCAACCCAATCGCTACGGCATCCCTGAGCCAGCCGAGCCCAAGGAGTTGCTGGAACCGTTCCAGGTCGACCTGGTACTGGTGCCGCTGCTGGCTTTCGACCGCCGTGGCAACCGCCTGGGCACCGGAGGCGGCTATTACGACCGCGCATTTGCCTTTCTCAATGAACAGGTGCGCCCGACCGAGCCACTGTTGGTAGGCATTGCCTACGACTTCCAGGAGCTCCCCCAGGTCGATGAAGAACCCTGGGATGTGCCGCTGGATTTCATCGCCACCGATCGCGAACTGATCGACTGCCACGCCACCGGCGAAGATGGAGCAGCCCACGCATGACCAGATCACCCCAGTACTGGCTGATGAAATCGGAGCCAGACGCGTTTTCCATCGATGACTTGAAGCGCAAGGGCCAGGAGCCCTGGGACGGCGTACGCAACTACCAGGCGCGCAACTTCATGCGCGATGGCATGCGCGTGGGCGACAAGGTTTTCTTCTATCACTCCAATTGCGCCGAACCGGGCATCGTGGGCATCGCCGAAGTGGCCACCGACGCCTATCCGGACCCCAGCCAGTTCGACCCCAAGAGCAATTACTTCGACGCCGCCAGCTCGCGCGACAATCCGCGCTGGATGCTGGTGGAGGTGAAGTTCGTCAAGAAGCTCAAGCACACCATCACGCTCAAGGCGCTGCAGGCCGAGCCCGCGCTCGCCGACATGCCGCTGGTGCGCAAAGGCAACCGCCTGTCGGTAATGCCGGTGGGCGCCGCGGAATGGCGCCACATCCTGACGATGGAATAACCCTTTTATCCCTTATCGGAACGCACTCATGAGCAACGCCAACGAAAAACGCCTGGCCGGCGAAGCCGCCATCCGCTACGTGGAGGACGGCGCCATCGTTGGCGTCGGTACCGGCTCCACCGTGGCCTTCTTCATCGATGCGCTGGCAGACTTGAAGGATCGCATCCAGGGTGCGGTGTCCAGCTCAGAGCAGTCCACCGCGCACCTCAAGCGCCTGGGCATTCCGGTGCTCGATCTCAACGCGACCGGCCCGCTTTCGCTCTACGTGGACGGCGCGGACGAATGCGACCCGCACAAGCGCCTCATCAAGGGTGGCGGCGCGGCACTCACCCGCGAAAAGATCGTGGCGCAAGCCAGCCAGAAGTTCGTATGCATCATCGATTCGAGCAAGCAGGTGAACCTGCTGGGCAAGTTCCCGCTGCCGATCGAGGTGATCCCCATGGCGCGCAGCCTGATCGGTCGCGAGATCGTCAAGCGCGGCGGCAACCCGGTATGGCGCGATGGCGTGGTCACCGACAACGGCAACTGGATCATCGATGTGCACGGTTGGCAGATCGCCGACCCCGTAGCGCTGGAGACCGATCTCAACCAGATCCCGGGCATCGTCAGCGTGGGCCTGTTTGCACGCCGACCGGCAGACGTGGTGCTGGTGGGCGACAAGCTGCTGTAACGCGCTCACCACTTCAGCAACTCGCACCAAAGAAAACGCCTCCCGGATGCCCGGGAGGCGTTTTTGCTTGCACGATATCAATCGCGGTTTATGGCCAGGCGTTGACCAGGTTGGCCGCGTTGACCGTGCCGATGCCCGTGGCGAAGTCCCAGCCGGTACCTGTGCCATAGGCCTTGGCATAGCTGCTGGTGGAAGTGGACAACACGCCATTGGTGCCGGACGGGCGATAGCAACTGTGCGTGCCGGTGCAGTTCACATCGATGTCGCCCTGCGTCACGTCATAGAAGATGCAGCTGCCACCCACGCCATTGCCATTGCTGGAATTGCATGAGGTGCTGCCGCTGCTGCCGTACTCAGTCTTGGCCAGCGAGTACAGGGTCGGGTTCGGATTACCCACGCTGGCACCGATCTTCTGGTTCACCAGGGCCTGGATGCCCGCCATGATGGGCGCCGCGAACGACGTACCACCTGCGCCGGCCCATGCACTCGGCGCACCCGTGCAGGCCACGCCGCCGCCAGCGGTGTTGCTGTAGCAATAGACGTAGTAGTGCCCCCACACGCCATTGGCTGCGAACAACGACACATCCGGGATGTCACGCACGCCATCGGCAGGATTGCCGAGGAACCCCGACTGCCACGACGGCTTGGCCGTGCCCTTGCAGGTGCCGCTCACCACACCCGTCGTGCTGGCCTTGCCGCTGGCGCAGCCGCTGGGGCCACCACTGCCCGACGCGGTGGTCAGGTAGTAGGCCTTACCGGTAGCGCTATTGCAGAAGCCACTGGTGCCGTACGGCGTGCTGTAGCCGCTCTTGGTGGAGATGAGCACACTGGCGCACGAGTCGTTCCACGGAATCTCCGGGATGTACGACAACGCAGAGCCATACGTGGACCCATTGGTCGAGCTCCAGTAAGTGCTATTGGTGCCGGCATACGTATCGCCGAAGTCGGTGCCGCCCACCGCCACGTTGTATGGCGTGGAAGCAAAACCGCTCACTGCGATGCCATGCGTTGCCTTGGTCTGGTTGGCGTCACAACTAGCCGCGCCTTCGTCACCGGAGGACACGTATACCGACACGCCTTCCGCCGCCGCCTGCTGATAGGTGGAGATATACGCCGCATTCGCGGTCGCACCGTTCTCCGCCTCGCACTCGCCGTAGCTCACACTCATGATGGACGGCGGCGTGCCGCTAGCGTTGATCAGGTTCTGGATGGCGATGAGGCCACCAAACGTGGTCGACGTATCCGCACACGAAGCCAACTCCAGCGCGGCGCCCGGCGCGGCCGCACCCGCCCACTCCACATCCAGTTCCGCCTCGCCGTCGTTACCCGTCACCACGCCCGGGTTGGTACAACTGCCCGGATGCACCTGGGTGAAGGTGGCGGCCGGCAGGCCGAAGGTGGAGCGGAAGGTGGTGATGTCGGCCGTCGAATACACATTGGTGTCTTCGATCAGCACGATGGTCTGACCCGTGCCGGTAATGCCGGCGGTGTACAGCGGCGAGAAGTTGTAGATTTTCGCCAGATCGGCCGGCACTACTGCCTGGTAGGTGCTGCCACTACTGGTAAACGTGTAGTCGCCATGCGGCTTGGCGTTGGTATGCGGACGGAAGTCATGCAGCGACACCACACCCTGCACCACCGAAGCAAACGCTGCCGGAATCTGCGGTTCGCTCATGTTGGCGATGTGCGAGGCGTTGCCGACGCTCAGGTGATGAATCGCAGTATTGAAGGCGCTGCGCACCTGGCCGGCGGTACCCGAAAAGTCGATCATCATGCCGCTGGGGTAGACGCGATTCACGGTGAAACCATGTGATTTCAGCCAGCCGGTGATCGCATCGACATCCAACTGCGATGGACCGTATTGCTGACCAAACTGCTCGGCGGTGATCCACTTGCGATAGTTCGGCGAGCCTGGTGTCTGCTGCTCCTCCATGAACTTGGCCAGCGCTGCCTCGCGATCAGCCGGGCGCTTGAGCAGCAACTGCAGGTGCTCCAGCGACTGACTATCGGAAACGGCGCCGCGATCGTTCTCGGACGTGGCATAGGGCGACACATTGCCCGGCAGCGCCACGCGATCGTTATCGTTCACGCCACGCGTAACTTGCGGCGCAGACAGCACGCCCAGGGTGGACGCACTCGCCTGGACAGCGAAGGTCGCGCCCATGCCAGCGACGAGCAGCGTCGCCAGCGATTTTGCGGTCATCCGACCGCTAGCCTTAGTGAATCTCACGTTGATTCCTCCCGCATGGATGTTTCGGAAAGGACATCAGGTTGCACGCCGCCGCACTCCCCCGAGCAAGGAGCGTGACCCGATGTGCCTACGTAAGAACTTGCTTGCCGCTCCCCTATATGACCCGACCGAGACAAGGCCGGACGGCACATTCAGCGATACCGCCAAATTGCTTACGTCGACCTTTCGTAAACGATGCTCATGCAAAAAAAGCCCGCAAAACGGCTCGGGAATCACATTTTTGTGTAGGGGCGGCAGCATGAATTTGCGGAATATGAGCAATTTCATGCGCGCCAAAGCGCTCACGCCATCCGCATATGGACGTCCAAACGCGAACCGCGCGCATCACCGATGTCACGCACCACTGAAGCACACGGCCCCATGGGGAGCATGGCCCGCTGGAAGGAATCCAGTGCAATGACGTCGATCATCGAATGCTCATGCGAAGGAAGGATTCGAAGGTGCCGTAGCCAGGACCCGCTGTGCGTCGGCCCAGATTGACGTACTGCCTGCGGGCGGGATATCGCCCCCATCCCAGCAACACCGATGCCCCAAAGGACAAGGCACGGGATGTTCCGAGTGGCCTGGTTCGCCCCTGGTACGTCAGATCAAAAACAAAAAGTCCGCCATGATGCGGGCGCCTTGAGGTTGGACGCCTGGGATTGTTCGCCCCCTCCATGGGGCTCCCCCTACGCGCTGCGCGCTCCGGGGCCAGCGCGTTGCGCTGTCCAAATTCGCTCCAGACGAATTTGTCGAACATGGTTCGTCTCCTGTACCCCAAACCAAAACAAAAGGCCGCGATGATGTGGGCGCCTTTAGTTTGGAAGTCTGGGATTGTTCGCCCCCTCCATGGGGCTCCCCCTACGCGCTGCGCGCTCCGGGGCCAGCGCGTTGCGCTGTCCAAATTCGTTCCAGACGAATTTGTCGAACATGGTTCGTCTCCTGTACCCCAAACCAAAACAAAAAGCCCGCCATAAAGGCGGGCTTTTTGTTTTGGCTGGGAGACTAGGATTCGAACCTAGATAAACGGAGTCAGAGTCCGTTGTCCTACCGTTAGACGATCTCCCAAAACCCTGCTGAGCGGTGCGCTCTGACTTGGTGCACCGGCCAGTCGAAGCGCGATTAGCGCTTCGAGAACTGGGTAGCGCGGCGGGCCTTATGCAGACCGACCTTCTTGCGCTCGACCTCGCGGGCGTCGCGGGTCACGAAGCCGGCCTTACGCAGCGGCGACTTCAGGCTTTCGTCGTATTCGATCAGGGCGCGGGCGATACCGAGACGGATCGCACCAGCCTGGCCGGTGATGCCGCCACCGGCGACCGTCACCTTGACGTCGAACTTGTCGGTGGCTTCGATCAGTTCGAGCGGCTGGCGCACGATCATTCGCGAAGTTTCACGACCGAAGAACTGCTCAAGGCTCTTGCCGTTGACAGTGATCTCGCCCTTGCCCTTGCGCAGGAACACGCGGGCGGCGGAGGTCTTGCGGCGGCCGGTGCCGTAATTCTGCTGGATCGCCATGATGATTCCTTAGATTTCCAGCGCCTGCGGCTGCTGAGCGGTATGCGGATGTTCGGCGCCGCCGTACACCTTGAGCTTACGGTACATCGCGCGGCCGAGCGGATTCTTCGGCAGCATGCCCTTGACGGCAATTTCGATGACGCGCTCCGGGTGCGTGGCCAACAGATCCTTCAGACTGGTGGTCTTCAGGTTGCCGACGTAGCCGGTGAAGCGGTGGTACATCTTGTCGTCCAGCTTGGCGCCCGTGACGGCCACCTTCTGCGCGTTGACCACGACGATGTAGTCGCCGGTATCAACGTGCGGGGTGAATTCCGGCTTGTGCTTGCCACGCAGACGGCGGGCGATCTCGGTCGAAAGTCGACCGAGCGTCTTATCCGTGGCGTCAATCACGAACCAATCGCGCTTGACGCTTTCCGGCTTGGCGCTGAACGTTTTCATTTCAGAATACCTGGTCTGCCGCCTCAAGGGCGGTACACGTAATCGGTGGAACAAAGGCGCGAGATGATAACGGAGTTTTCATCAATCGCGCAAGCCCACCGACCGGCGGGCTGCGAGCTGGCAATGATAACATGATAACTATGGCGCTTGAAAAGCCCCCCCACACTCTAAAACAGAACATCGCTGCACTCGCCGACCAGTGCGTGCAGTGCGGCCTTTGCCTGCCGGTATGCCCCACTTATGCGCTGGACGGCAATGAAGCGGAGTCCCCGCGCGGGCGCATCGCCATTGCGGCGGCGTTGGCGCGCGGCGACGCCGAGCCCACGACAGCGCTGCGCACGCACCTCGATCACTGCCTGGGTTGCCTCAACTGCCAGCGGGTGTGCCCCGCCAACGTCAAGTATGACGAACTACTGGTGGAAACGCGGGCGCTGATCGGCCCATCGCCCACACGGCCACGCCAGCTGCTGAGCCTGTTGCGGCAGCCCACGCTGTTGCGCATGGCTGCCAGCTTGGGTGGCGCCGCCGGCCTGGCGCGCTGGAAGCAGCGACTCGCGGCGCGCCTCCCCGCTGACTCGACCTGGCGCGCGGCGCTGCAATCCTTGCCGGAACCCAGCCCCATAGAGCACGTGCCCTCGGCGCCGGAACCACAGGCCGCCGATGCGCCGCACCTGGCCTTGTTCCCCGGCTGCGTGGCCAGCGTGGAGGATGCCGCTGCGGAAGCGGCAGCCCTCACCCTGCTGCGCGCCGCCGGATATCGGGTAACGCGCCTGCCCGCCTTCTGCTGCGGCGCGATGGATTTGCATGGGGGCGACATGGTGACCGCCGAGCGCCTTGCCGAACGCGTGCGCGAGAGCTGGCTGGCTTGTGGCGCGCCGCCGATGCTCAGCGTTACGCCCGGTTGCCTGGGCACGCTACGGCGCGCCCTGCCCGATACGGCGGTGATGGACCCACTCACCTTGCTTGCCGAGCGTGCGGACCGGCTGTCGTTTCGCCCCCTTGCGCGCCGCGTGGCCCTGCACCTGCCGTGCACTCAGCTCAATGTGGCGCGCAGCGAAAGCGCGCTTATTTCGCTGCTGCGCAAGGTGCCGGCACTGGATGTGGCGACGGTGCCGCGACCGCCGCACTGCTGCGGAGCCGCGGGCACGCACATGCTGGAGTTCCCCGAGCGGGCCGCACGCCTGCGTGAAGGGGTGCTGGGACAGATCGCCATCTTGGCGCCGCAACAGGTGTTGTCGTCCAATATCGGTTGTCGCCTGCACCTGGCGGCGGGCATGGACGAACACGGCCGGCACTGGCCGCATCAGCACCCGCTGACCCTGCTGGCGCAGCAATTGGAGATAACGCCATGAACGTACGTACGCTTTCCCCGCTCGACCGCCTGTTGGCCGGTGTTGAGCGCGCGCTGGAGACCGTGGCCGGCTCGCCGGAAGCGGCCCGCCCCTCGCCCGCCCATGCGTTCGACGAAGCCGATATGGACGACGCCGAGCGTCGCCATGCCGCCGGCCTGATGCGCATCAACCATACCGGCGAGGTTTGCGCTCAGGCGCTGTACGACGGCCAGGCCGCGCTGGCGCGCAACGAAGACAACCGTGAGCATCTGCTGCATGCCGCCGCCGAGGAAACCGACCATCTGGCCTGGTGCAACGAGCGCCTGAAGGAGCTCGACAGCCGCCCCAGCCTGCTCAACCCGCTGTGGTATGTCGGCAGCTACGCCATTGGCGCGCTGGCCGCACTGGCAGGCGACCCGGTCAGCCTGGGCTTCGTGGTGGAGACCGAGCGCCAGGTGGAGGCGCATCTGGAGGAGCACCTGGACAAGCTGCCGGCGCAGGACGAACGCTCGCGCGCGGTGCTTGAGCAGATGCAGGCCGACGAGATCCGCCACGCACACAATGCACGCGAGCGCGGCGGCGTCGATCTGCCCTTCCCCATCCCGGGATTGATGCACCTGAGTTCGATGGTGATGAAGACGGTGGCATATCGGATTTGACAAGGGCGGCACCGAGGCATGCCACTGCTCGCCCTCAAAGAGCGGCAGTGGATAAGAAAAACCCGCCTTTCGGCGGGTTTTTTCTTACATCAGGTTGCGTCCGTGGAACAGTTCCTCGATCTCGCGGCGCAGCAGCGACTCGATCCGCTGGCGCTCCTTGAAGGAGAGATCGTCGGCATGCGCCTCGAAGAGGTAGGTATCAAGATCGAAGTCCTTGATATGCATCTTCGTGTGGAACATGTTTTCCTGATACACATTCACGTCGAACATTTCGTACTTCTGGCGAATGTGCTTGGCCAGATAGTCCTGCACCGAGTTGATCTTGTGATCGATGAAGTGCTTCTTACCCTTCACGTCGCGGGTGAAACCGCGCACACGGTAGTCAGCAATGACGATATCCGACTCAAAGCTGTCGATCAGGTAGTTCAGGGCCTTCAGCGGCGAAATCACGCCACAGGTCGCTACATCAATGTCCGCGCGGAAGGTCGCAATGCCATTGTGCGGATGCGTTTCCGGGTAGGTGTGGACGGTGATGTGGCTCTTGTCCAGGTGCGCTACCACTGCATCGGAGATGGTGTCGCGGCCCAGCTTCTCGACCACCGGCTCCTCGGAAATGAGGATGGTGACGGAGGCGCCTTGCGGGTCGTAGTCCTGGCGTGCGATGTTGAGGATGTTGGCACCGATGATTTCGGCCACATCCGTCAGAATCTGGGTCAGGCGATCGGCGTCATACTGCTCATCGATGTATTCGATATAGCGTTGGCGCTGCTCTTCGGACACCGCATAGCAGATGTCGTAGATGTTAAAGCTCAGGGCTTTGGTCAGATTGTTGAAGCCCTGCAGACGCAGGCGCGGAAGGGGTTTCACCACAGCGACTCTCCATGACCGGTACTGTACGGCCAGCAGTAGAGGCGGGTTAGCTACAAGGGTCCCCGCTGGATAATTCGACGTGAAGGCAGGAAGCTTCCACGACCCTTGTGACCGGAGCGAGACAGTATCGCGTCCGAAAGACCGTGAAGTATGCGGCAAAAAAAGGGAAAACTGAACCTTCGGCAGGTCAGGTTAGTTTGCCATAATGCCCGGAGGGGGGAAGATTGGACCTACCGCAGGCGCCTCAGCGCCGTCGGATTGAATCTACGGGACACATCGTGGCGCAACTTAAATATCAGCTACAGCAAGCATTTGAACGTTCCCAGGCACCGGCCAGCTTTGCCCCGGACCCGGCCTCGATGGAGCGCTTTCTGGCGCTTTGCCACCGGCGCCGCTATCCGGGCAAGACGGCCATCATCCGTCCTGGGGACCCGGCCAACACCTTAGTATTACATCGTGGACGGCTCGCTGGCCGTGTGCACGGAGGACGAACAGGGTCGCGAATTGATCCTGGCTTACCTGAGCCGAGGCCAGTTCATCGGCGAAATGGGGCTGTTCGTGGAACAGGCCCAGCGTGAATCCATGGTGCGCACCCGTACCGCCTGCGAAATGGCCGAGATCAGCTACGAACGCCTGTTCCAGCTGATGGAAGGCCCGCTGCGCGAAGAGTGCCCCAAGATTCTGTTCGCCATCGGCTCCCAGCTGACCCACCGCCTGCTGCGTACCTCGCGCCAGGTCAGCCGCATGGCCTTCATGGATGTGACCAACCGCATCTCCAAGACCCTGCTGGACCTGTGCCAGGAACCGGATGCGATGACTCACCCGGAAGGCACCCAGATCCGCATTTCGCGCCAGGAAGTGAGCCGCATCGTGGGCTGCTCTCGCGAGATGGTCGGTCGGGTGCTCAAGCAGCTGGAAGAGCAGCGCATGATCGACGTGGCGGGCAAGACCATCGTGGTGCGCGGCACCCGCTGAGCGGAGCCTACGCAACACCGCCACACCCAACGTCCCGGCCTTGCCGGGACGTTGTCGTTTGGGCCTCAGCCCCGAGCGGCGCGTGCCGGGCGTCTCTTGCCGGGCTGGTACACCATGTAGACATCGGCTCGCTCGTAGTGCGAACCGGCTCGTACGCTGGGCTGAAGCACAAAGCCCACCTGCTCGTACATGCGCAACGCCGTCTTCAGCCGGCTGTTGGATTCCAGGAACAGCTCGCGGCCCTCGCGGCGATGAAATTCAGCGATGGCCGCCGCCAGCAGACTGCGCCCCGCCCCCATCCCGCGGAAGGTTTCGTCCACGCCCATCTTGGACAGCTCGTACACCCCGGGTGATTCCTGCAGCAGCGCGCAGGTGCCGATCACCTCGCCCGCCAGGCGCGCAAAGAAGATCGCGCCACCCGGCGCCAGCACATAGCGCTCCGGGTCGCCCAACAGCTCGCGATCGATATCCTCGATACGGAAGTGGCGCTCCAGCCACTGCGCGTTGAGCCGGTAGAAATGGTCTTTCAGCGCCGGCGCGTAAGGAATGATCTCCAGCTCGGCCGAGGTCAGCGCCGCATGCTCAGCCAGCATGGCGTCCACCACGGGACGTTCTTCCAGCGCTTGCTCGGTAGCGGCCAGGGCCGCCAGCAGCGTTGTCAGGCCCTCTTCCCCCAGCGAGCGCATGATGCCCCGGCGCACCGCCACCCAGATCGGACCCAGCGCCGACAGCGCCGACTGACCCTTCTCGGTGAGCACCAGCAGGCTGCGGCGACCGTCCTGGGCATCCTTCTTTCGCTGCACCAGCCCCGCGTCCACCAGCTTGTCGGCCAACTGGCTTACCGCCGAGTGGGTCTGGCCGATCGCCAACGCGACATCGCTCACCGTGGTTTCGCCGTGCTCCCACAGAAAGCGCAATACCGGGAACCAGCGTGATTCCACCCCTGCCCCGCAGGAGCGATAGACCTCGTCCACGGCTGCATAGAAATGATCGCTGAGTGATTTGAGCCGACTACCGAGGGCTAACTGAGCAAGCGACGGAAGGTACATAACGGGCCCCAGAACAATTATGTAAGCACTAACGTAAATACAAGCCGCACCCATGGGCAAGTGCCCGGCGCACGGCATACGAAGAAGCGCGCCGGTACGCAAGTCGCGCACCGGCATCGCTTCTTCATCGAATCATCCAAGAACGGAAGGCGCCCGGCGGCGAACGCCAGGTTAGAACCAGTCCACGCGGGTAATGGTGCGCCCCAACGCCCTTTCCAGCTTCTTGCACAGCTTGGGCGTCCCGTTGACCAGCACCGCCTCTGCCGCGGGCTTGAGCATGGGTGCATCGACCACTGAATCGCTATAGGCCACATGCCACTCGCCAATGCCGGCCGCCGTAAGGCGCGCGGGCTTGCGTCGCCCCACGTTATGCAGCTTCACCCGCATACCCAAGGGCCCGGCGCGCAACTGCGAAGCGAATACCTCGACACCCTCGATGCCCAACTCCGCCAGGATGTGGCTGACCAGTTCGTGCTCGCAACCAGTGACCACGATCACCCGGTCGCCAGCCGCCTGGTGCTGGCGCAACACGCGCAAACCATCCCGGCAGAACTGGCGCGGCTTGCGCACCAGGCTGGAGCCAAAGGCCTGGGCGACGGCCCTGTAGCGACGCTCATCCAGGCCCAGCAGCGCCACGTGCACCAGCGGGCGCAAGGCCAGCTTGCGCGAGAACGGCGCCACCACGGTGATCCACGGCAACATCAGCGCCGCACCGAGCTTGCGCAGCACGGAGCGCTGGTAGCGATCGCGCATGAACAGATGAAAGGCGTCGCCGTGAATCAGTACGCCATCGAAATCGAACAGCACCACGCGCGGCGCAACCACAGCCGGTTCCGCCGTGGTCGGCTCCGATTGAATTTCCCCGGTCGACATGTGCTTACTGATCGGCGAACAGACGCTTGAGCTCCGCCCCTGGATCGCTGGCGCGCATAAATGCCTCGCCAACCAGGAACGCATTGATGCCGGCATCACGCAGCAAGGCAACATCGTCGGGCGTGTGAATGCCGGACTCGCTGACCAGGATGCGGTCGTACTCCATCAATTGCTGCAACTCCAGCGACGTCTCCAGCGAGGTATGGAACGTGCGCAGGTTACGGTTGTTCACGCCGATCAGCGGCACCGGCAACGCCAGCGCCCGTTCCAGCTCCTCGGCATCGTGCACTTCGCACAGCACGTCCAGGTCCAGCTCCGCCGCCAGCAGCGACAGATCCAGCAGCGCGGCATCGCTGAGCGCCGCCACGATGAGCAAGATGCAGTCGGCGCCGATCACGCGCGCTTCGTACACCTGATAAGGGTCGATCACGAAATCCTTGCGCAGGACCGGCAGCGAACACGCGGCGCGCGCCTGCTGCAGGAAATCCTCGCTGCCCTGGAAGAAATCCTTGTCGGTCAGCACCGATAGGCAGGCGGCGCCGCCCTGCTCGTAGCTGCGCGCGATGGCGGCCGGATCGAAATCGGGGCGAATCACCCCCTTGCTCGGGCTGGCGCGCTTCACCTCAGCGATCACCGCCGGCAAGCCGTTCTCGATCTTGGCTTCGATGGCGGCGGCAAAGCCGCGCGTATCGGGCAGATCGCCCACCCGCGCGGACAATTCCACGAGCGGCAGTTTGGCGCTGCGCTCGGCGACCTCTTCGGTCTTGCGGGTAAGAATGCGCTG
Organism: Dyella sp. ASV21; assembly: GCF_016428975.1. Taxonomy (GTDB): domain Bacteria; phylum Pseudomonadota; class Gammaproteobacteria; order Xanthomonadales; family Rhodanobacteraceae; genus Dyella. Next base: position 624 of record NZ_JAELTT010000062.1, on the reverse strand, counting down.
AAGAATATCGGTCATAACGGCAGCTTGCGATGTCGGGGCATGAAGGGAGCGTGAGCGTCAGGCGGCTTGCGCCAGACGCCGTGTAGTCGCTACGAAGTCATCCATTTTTGCACGGGCCGCGCCACTGGCGATGGTCTGTCGCGCCAGCTCGATACCCGCTCCGATGGAGTCCACCACATTGGCGGCGTAGAGGGCCGCGCCTGCATTGAGGCAAACGATATCGTGCGGCACGCCGCGACGGCCCTCCAGCGCTTCGAGCAACATGGTGCGCGATTCCTCGGCATTCTCCACGCGCAGATTGCGACTGGACGCCATGGACAGGCCGAAATCTTCCGGCTCCACCTCGTACTCGCGCACTTCGCCATCGCGCAACTCGCCCACCAGGGTGGCCGCGCCCAGCGAGATTTCGTCCATGCCATCACGGCCCCACACCACCAGCGCGTGCTTGGCGCCGAGCGCCTGCAACACGCGCACCTGGATGCCGACCAGATCGGGATGGAACACGCCCATCAGGATATTGGGCGCATCGGCCGGGTTGGTCAGTGGACCCAAAATGTTGAACAGCGTGCGCACGCCCATTTCCTTGCGCACCGGCGCCACCACTTTCATCGCCGGATGATGGTT
>NZ_JAELTT010000061.1 GCF_016428975.1 Dyella sp. ASV21 | reverse complement strand
CCCATGGCCTCCGAACTTTCCGGCTCGAAGAACAGCGCCGCGTCATTGAGGCGGAGCTTGTCCAGCGCCTCGCGCAGAGCCGGATAGTCATCGGCCGAAACCGGGAACAAGCCGGCAAACACACGCGGCTGCATGGTCTGGAAGCCGGCCAGCGGCTTGTCGGCCGGCTTGGAGGCAAGGGTGAGCGTGTCGCCGACCGGCGCGCCATGCACGTCCTTGATCGACGCGGTGATCCAACCCACCTCGCCCGGGGAAAGCTTGTCCAGCTTCTTGCGCTTGGGCGTGAACACACCCACTTCGCTCACTTCATGAGCGCGGCCGGTGGACATCACCAGCAGCTTGTCGCCCGGCTTGATCTCGCCCTGCACCACGCGCACCAGCGAAACCACGCCCAGGTAATTGTCGAACCAGGAGTCGATGATCAGCGCCTGCAACCGATCGGTGTCACCGACCTTCGGCGGCGGAATACGCGCCACGATGGCTTCCAGCACCTCAACCACGTTCTGACCGGTCTTGGCGCTTACCGCCACGGCGTCATCGGCGTCGATGCCGATGACGGCCTCGATTTCGCCCTTCACCTTCTCCGGGTCGGCCGTGGGCAGGTCGATCTTGTTCAGGACCGGCACCACTTCCAGGCCCATTTCCACGGCCGTGTAGCAGTTGGCCACCGACTGGGCTTCCACGCCCTGCGCGGCATCGACCACCAGCAGCGCGCCTTCGCACGCGGCCAGCGAGCGACTGACTTCGTAGGAGAAGTCCACGTGCCCGGGGGTGTCGATGAAGTTGAGCTGATAGGTTTTGCCGTCGCGCGCCTTGTACGGCAGCGACACGGACTGCGCCTTGATGGTAATGCCGCGCTCGCGCTCGATCGGATTATTGTCGAGCACCTGCGCCTCCATCTCGCGTTCAGTCAGACCACCGCAGATCTGGATGATGCGGTCGGCGAGTGTCGACTTGCCGTGATCGATGTGGGCGATGATGGAGAAATTTCGGATCAGTTCCATGGAGCACGCTAGCTGCGTTCACTGCCTTGCGCGGCGCGCGGGCAGCGCATCACCGGGATGGTGACACGAACCCGGCATTATCGCATGGAACCGGCATCGGCCGGACAGGGGCAGTCCTTGCCCGCTCCACCCTGGGGCAAACCAACCAAGGCCATGGGCCGCCCCGCGCCGGGATGATGGTGGCCCAAGCACCCATCAAACCCGGCGCTACAGGCCGCGGCACTGCCATTGGCCGCGACCCAGGGGCGTTTACTCGTCCTTGCCACCTGGCACGGTAAGGCCCACGAAACCGCTCTGATCGCCGTGGCGAACCAGCAGCAGTACGGTATCGCCAGCCTTGGCGCCCTTGGTGGCTTCATGGAATGCCGCGGCACTGCCTACCTTTTTCTGGTTCACCATCAGGATCACATCGCCGGGCTGCAGGCCCGCACGGGCGGCAACCGGACCCGTTACATTGCTGATGGCTACACCCTCGCCTGCCCTCAACCCCAGTTGCTGGCGCGTATCACTGTCGAGATCTTCCACCGCCAGGCCCAGCGCACGCGTGGCCGCAGGCGCCGCCGTCGCGGGGCTGGCCGAATCGGCGGAAGCCAGCGCGGCATTCTTGTCGCGCGGCATTTCCCCCACGGTTACCGGCACATCCTGCTTTTTGCCCTCGCGCAGGATCTGCACGGTGGCCTTGCTGCCGGGCTGAGCCTGGCCCACGAGCGGCGGCAGATCCACACTGGAATTAATGCTCTGGCCATTGAAGGACAGGATGACATCACCCACCTGCAGGCCTGCCTTCTCGGCAGGGCTGCCCTTGCTTACCTGGGACACCACCGCACCGCTGCCGCTGTCGAGCTTGAGCCCCTTGGCGATGTCGTCACTAACCTGCTGCACCATCACGCCCAGCATGCCACGCGAGACATAGCCCTTTTCCTTGATCTGCTTGACCACGTTCATGGCCACGTCGATCGGAATGGAGAAGGCCACGCCCTGATAGCCGCCGGTGTTGGAATAGATCTGCGAATTGACGCCAACCACCCGCCCCTGCAGATCGAACAGCGGGCCGCCGGAATTGCCACGATTGATCGGCACGTCGGTCTGGATAAAAGAGGTGTAGGGCTGATCCTGGCTGCCCAGGTTGCGGCCCACCGCGCTGACAATGCCCTGGGTTACGGTGTAATCGAAGCCAAACGGCGAACCGATCGCCAACACCCATTGGCCGGGCTTGAGCGCGCGCGAGTCGCCGATGCTCACCGCCGGCAGTGCGCCCTTGGCATCCACCCTCAGCAGAGCGATGTCGTACTGGGGATCGCTGCCCACCACCTTGGCGGTCAGCGTGCGGTGATCCTGCAGACGCACGGTGACCGAATCGGCGCCATCCACCACATGACTATTGGTGAGAATGTAGCCATCGGCCGAAATGATGAAGCCCGAACCCAGCGAGGTGCGCTGCTGGTCTTCCGGCGAGGGCATCATCGGCATGCCGAAGAAGCGCCGAAACATCTCCATCGAGGGGTCGTCCTCACCAGGCGGCATATCGGGCATGCCACGCGAAGAACTACCGCTCTTGGTGGTCTTCTTGCCGCTGTACTTGGCCTCCACATGCACCACCGCAGGTGCATTCTTCTGCACGATGCCAGTGAAGTCCGGCAAGGTCGCCGCGGGGGGCGCGCCGGTTTGCGCCTGCACGCCGCCGACCAAGGCCAGGCTCATCAGTACGCTGCATGAAAGGGTGCGCAGAGCAAGTCGGTTCATCTATTCCTCCATGGGGTTTCACGCACAGTCCAACCACAGCCCGATACACGGGCTGAGCTGGAAAGGTATTCGGGGAAACCATCAGGCCGCGTCAGCAAAGGCACGGCCGCGCCTCACTGGGCGTTGTCAGGCGCCTGCTCAAGAGGCTGCTGCGCCTGATCCGGATGGATCAACAAGAGATAGCTGCCATCGCCATTGCTGACGGCCGGGCGCCCCAGGCGATACGCCGAGAGGCTGTCGCGCGAATACAGCAAGCTGCCGTTATCGCCATCCAGCGTGGCCGAGGCCTGCTGGCTCAACTTATAAGGCGAATCGGCATAGGCATTGACCCAGGGCGGCGCCACGGCCGGCGCCTCGGAGCGAGCCACCTGCATGCCATTGCCCGAACCGCTGACGGCGGACGGCGCGGAGGCCACTTGCGGCATCGCACGGTCGGCACCGCTACCAGCGGGCTGGGCGATCATCAAGGCGGCCACGGCCACGCTGGCGGCGATGGCGCCACCGGCGGACCAATGCAGCCAGTGGCGACGCTTGCCCTGCATGACGACCACGTCCTGCTCAATCGCCTGCATGACCCGCGTGGCAAAGTCGGCCGAGGCCAGGGTCGGCAATTGCCGGCGCAGACCATCCCTTGCGACGTGATAGCGCGACCACGCCTGCTGCAGCGAGTCGTCGTGTTCGAGCCGCCGCAGCAAGAAGCGCAGCTCCTCCTTCGACAGTTCGCCGTCCATACCAGCAGACAGATTTTCGCGTTGGTTATCAGTCATGGGGATTTGTCCTCGCGGTCGGACAATAATGGCCGCAGTTTTTCATCGATGGCTTCACGCGCCCGGAAAATACGGGATCGCACCGTTCCAATCGGGCAACCCATTGCTTCGGCGATTTCCTCGTAGCTCAAACCGTCGACTTCACGCAGGGTAATCGCGGTCCGCAATTCCTCAGGCAGCGATTGGACAGTGGAAAACACCGTTTGTTCAATTTCCTGTCGCATGAGTTCGCGTTCAGGGGTCGCGCTCTCGTACATGCGGTCCGCGCCAGAGGCAAAAACCGCGTCCTCGATGGCGATATCGTCGGCCGGCGGGCGCCGCCCCTGGGCCACCAGGTGGTTCTTGGCCGTGTTTACGGCAATTTTGTACAGCCAAGTATAGAAAGCACTTTCGCCACGGAACGAGCCAATGGCTCGCCAGGCGCGGATAAACGCTTCCTGAGCGACATCTTCGCTCTCGGCATAGCTCTTCACATAACGCGAAACCAGCCCGATCACCTTGTGCTGGTACTTTCGCACGAGGACATCGAAGGCCTTCTTGTCCCCATGTTGGATGCGCTCGACCAGTGCGCTGTCCAGTTCGTTTTCGCCCATCCGGGCTTTCTCCTTCGTCGAAACTGCCACGCGCCTTGAGGGTGCCGCGGGATGGATGCGAGTTGCTCAGACAAGAACAACGCGCCCTAGTTCAGCATGCCCTCGCACGTTTACCAACCCCGGCAGGGACCGACGCCCACAGACGCCACCCAATGGAAACGCACGGGCGCGTCCTGGGCGGACCGATGGGGGTGCAAGCCAGCCCCCGCGGCCGCTGGCGCTTCATGCGCCAGCCTTAGGGATATGGGGCCCCGGGGAGCGGGCGCAAGTCAGGCGACGGAGCCGCCTACGCCAGCCAGCAGGCGCTGGCGTTCCTGTAGCAGCTTATCGAAGGCGGGCTGCGGCAAGGGCCGGCAGAACAGGAACCCCTGCAGCTCATCGCAATGATTGGCGCGCAGAAACTCCATATGCTGCTCCAGCTCCACACCCTCGGCCACGACCCCGCGCTTGAGGCGGTGGGCCATTTCGATGGTGGCCCGCACGATGGCCTCGTCGTCCGGGTCCACGCCGATATTGCGCACGAAGCTCTGGTCGATCTTGATGCGATCGGCAGGCAGCTTGCGCAGGTAATCCAGCGAGGCCGCGCCCGTGCCGAAGTCGTCGATGGCGATACGGCAGCCCAGGCGATGCAGCCCTTGCAGGTTCTGCACCAGATTGGGGGCGGCCTTGATGCTGATGCTCTCGGTCACCTCCATCTCCAGCAAGCCCGGCTCCAGCCCACTTTCATCCAGCGCGGAGGCCACTATCTCGAGCAAGTTGGGCTGCATCAGCTGTACGGCGGAGAGGTTCACACCCAGGCGCAAGCCCAGCCCGTAACGGCGCTCCCACTCCTGCGCATGACGGCAGGCTGCGCGCAGCACCCATTCGCCAATGGATACGATCAGGCCCGTTTCCTCGGCCAAGGGAATGAAAAAGCCCGGACCGATGAAACCCAGCTCCGGATGCTCCCAGCGCACCAGCGCCTCCATGCCGACGATGTCCTCGGTAACGGCATCGACCTGGGGCTGGTAGAACACGCGCAGTTCGCCCTTGTGCTCGGCGTGCCTCAAACCGGATTTCAGCGCCAGGTTCTGCTGCTGCGATTGCTCCGCGCGGCCTTCGAAGATCTGATAGTTGTTGCGGCCCAGGCTCTTGGCCGCGTACATGGCCTCATCGGCATGTTTGAGCAGGGTTTCGGCGTCGGGCGCATCATCCGGGAAAAAGCTCACGCCGATGGATGCGGTGACCTGCAATTCGGTGCCGTCGTCGATGCGTAGCGGCCCACTCATCACCTGCACCACTTTTTCGGCGATGCGCAGCACGTCCTCGTTCTTGACGATGTGACGCAGGATCACCACGAACTCATCGCCGGCATAACGCGCCACGGTATCCGATGCGCGCACCGAACCGCGCAAGCGCTGGGTGGTGGTGAGCAACACCTGGTCACCGACGGCATGACCCAACGTATCGTTGATGGTCTTGAAGCGGTCCAGGTCGACGAACAGCAGCGCGAACGACTCGCCGGTGCGATTGGCCTCGCGAATGACCGTATCCAGGCGATCGTTGAACAACAAGCGATTGGGCAATCCGGTCAGCGCGTCGAGCAGACCTTCCGCCCGCCCCTGCTCACGGGTATGACGCAACTCCAGCGCATGGGCAAAACGCGACGCCGCGCAGCGCAGCACCGGCTGCATGATGGCCAGCGCCGGCAGTGGTTGACGGGAGCCCACCAACAAGGCGCCAAGCACCGTACGGCGTTCGTCCTGCAACGGCCAGCCGGCAAAACCCGCCAAGCCCAACTGACCCAGCAAGGGATCGACTTGGGCGAGCCGGGCGGCATCCGATTGATGAAGCATCGCCTGCCCCGCCAGCACCAGACGCAGAGAGCTTTGCAGATGCGGACCGGGCCATGGCTGCTCGTCGCCACGCCAGTATTGAATCAGCTGCACCGGAGCGCCGCCATCGTCCTGCCGGGCCGACCACACGGCCACGTAATCGAGCCCCATTTCCTCATAGAGCAAGCGCGCAGCTTCCGCGATGCCCTCATCGCCGCTGCCGGCACCGAACATGCGTGCGAGCAACGCAAGCGCCATTTCCGCGCGCGCACCCGCTCGGGCACTGCGGAACACGAGCGCCACGGCGTCGCGACCGGCATGGCGCACCGGCCGCGCACTCGCTTCACCGCTATCCACACCGCGCACGGAGCGCCGCCGACACGGGTACCAGCGACGCGCGCCCTCGGCGATGACCTGCTCGGCGCTTACATCGGCAAATGCCAACACTTCTTGCAGCGCGCGACCACGCAACTCGTGATCGGCCAGCCCGCTGTGGCGTGCCAACGCGGGACTGTATTCCACAATGCGTCCGCGCACGGGGTCGACCACCAGCCACTCGTTGTCCAGCTCGTCGAAAGCAAAGCGATAGTCGCCGCCTGCGCCATGGTCATCGGTCTTCACATGCGTCGAAGCCTGCCGCACACGCTGCCAGCGAGCCAGTAATTCGTGTTCGATCTGCGAGGCGTAGAGCCAGTCCACCACACCTGCCGGCAACACCACCGGTTTGAGCATGGCGCTGTCGTCCAGCACCGCGATCAGGGGCGCGTTGGCGCACGCCGGCAGGCTGCGCAACACATCGATGCCAGCCATGGCCTCGCGCCCGTCGCCATCGAACACCATCACGATTAGCGCCAGTGCAGCCCGCCCTTCCAGCAAGATGCCCGCATGGGTGGCGTCGCGCGCCGAATGCACCACAAAATGCCCGTCGCGATCGAAGGTATCGAACAGAGCCCGGCGCAGCTCACGCTGCGCGGCCACCACCAGGATGCCTGCGGGCGTCGCCATGTCAGAGCAACCAACGGCCATCGCGCAGGCGCGGACGCTGAGCCGGCTTGGACTGGCAACTCAGCCGCACCAATACATCGTTGAAACTGGCTAGCAGTGCCGGCGCCGGATCGAGCAAGACGACCTTGCGCACGTGGCCCGCAGTTGCCCGTGCCAGCTGACGCAGCAAGGTCGCATCGCCCATGCTCAGGGGCAACGGCACCCGCTGCAGCAGGTAGACACCAAAGTGGTGACTCTGCTGTACCGAGCGCAGCGCGATGCTCAGGCGCTGAGAGCCTGGCAACCCGGCATGCTCCTCGCGCAAGTTGCCCAGCCCGCCTTCGGGATTCCACAGGTACACCGCCTGCCCGCTACGCCGCACCAATGGGCGCAGCTGCCCCACCAGATCAACCGCGTCTGCCCCCTCCAGGGCAATCAAATTGCCACGCGCAGACAGGATGCGCTCCAGGATTTCGGCGCAGGGTGAGCTCAGGGCGGGGGAGATCGATGCACTCATTCGGCTGTACGTTACGAGGTCTGATGGCGTTCGCCTAGGCAGGCCCTCAAGCGTCGCCCGATTCTGTGCGCCAATCCATGCGGCAGCGCACAGGTCGCCGTTTCTGCCCACCCCGGGACGGCGCCCGAGGGCCCGTCTCGCAATCCTCGCTACGGGAGGGTATGGTTCGAACTTTCCCGGTCACCCCTTAAAATCCCCATGTTCGAAGGACTGCGCTTCAATCACTGGAAGACGAACCTGGACGACAGCGGCATCGTGACGCTGTCGCTGGACTGCGCCGGCAGCAACGTCAATACGTTTTCGCGCGTGGTGCTCGATGAACTCAGCCAGATCATCGAGCGATTGGCTATCGAAAAGCCCGCCGGCGTGCTGATTCATTCGGCCAAGCCGTTCGGCTTCGCCGTCGGCGCCAATATCCGGGAATTCGTCACCTACGCCCAGCAGGGCACGATCCTGGAGAACATCGAGCACGGACAACGCGTGTTCGAATCCCTGGCTCGACTGCCGTGCCCCACCGTGGCGGCCGTGCACGGCGCCTGCATGGGCGGGGGCACCGAACTGATCCTTGCCTGTCGTCAGCGCATTGCGGCAGATGACGATAAAACGCGCATCGGCCTGCCCGAAGTCATGCTGGGCATCTTCCCCGGCTGGGGCGGTAGCGCGCGCTTGCCACGTCTCATCGGCGCGCCCGAGGCACTTCCCATCATGCTGACCGGCAAGGCCTTGTCGGCCAAGCGCGCGCTCGCGGTAGGACTGATCGACCGCGTGGCGCCCCCGGGCGAGCTGCTGGCGGAAGCGCGCGCCCTGCTGCGCCGCCCCTCCGCCCGTCCGCTGGCCCAGCGCGCCAAAGCCTGGGCGACCAACACCTGGCTTGCTCGCCAGATCATCGCGCCCATGGTCCTGAAGCAGACGGCAGCCAAGGTACGCAAGGAACACTACCCCGCTCCGTTTGCCTTGATCGATGTATGGAAGCGTGGCGGCCCCCATATTCAGCAGCGCCTGAAGCTGGAGGCGCGTGCGGTCGCCAAGCTGGGCGAAACCAGCACGGCGCAAAACCTCATCCGCATCTTCTTCCTGCAGCAACGCCTCAAGGGCCAGGGCAGCGGCGTCGAACACGGCATCAAGCACGTGCACGTTGTCGGTGCGGGCGTCATGGGTGGCGATATTGCAGCGTGGGCGGCCCTCAAGGGTTTCGAGGTCACCCTGCAGGATCGCGAGATGAAGTACATCCAGCCCGCGCTGGACCGTGCCCGCCAGCTCTACGAGAAGAAGCTCAAGACCGCCGACAAGGTGGAAACCGCCGTGCGTCGCCTGCGTGCCGACGTCGAGGGCAAGGGTGTCGCCCAAGCCGACCTGGCCATCGAAGCGATCTACGAGAACGCCGAAGCCAAGAAGTCGCTATACGCGGCCATTGAGCCGCAGTTCCAGGCCGATGAGTTGCTGGCCACCAATACCTCCAGCATTCCGCTGGACGAACTGCGCGTGGGCCTGAAGGCCCCGCAACGTTTCCTGGGCCTGCATTTCTTCAATCCGGTGGCGCAAATGCCGCTGGTGGAAGTAGTGCGTCATGACCGGCTCGATCCGGACGCCGAAAAGCGCGCACTGGCGTTCTGCAAGGCCATTGGCAAGCTGCCTGTCGCCGTGAAGGGCACCCCGGGTTTCCTGGTCAACCGCATCCTTATGCCTTACCTGCTCGAAGCCATGCGCCTGTACAGCGAGGGCGTGCCCGGGCCGTTACTCGACAAGGAAGCCAAGAAATTCGGCATGCCGATGGGGCCGATCGAACTGGCCGACACCGTGGGCCTGGACGTATGCGCCTCGGTCGGCAAAGAGCTGGCACCGTTCCTTGGCCTTGAACTGCCCCCCGGACTGGAAGACAAGCTCGCCGACGGCAAGCGTGGCAAGAAGGACGGCCAGGGCATTTATGTATGGCAGGACGGCAAGCCGCAGAAGCCGGAAGTGGACCCGGACTATGTGGTACCGGCCGACCTGCAAGACCGGATGATCCTGCCCATGGTCAACGAAGCCGTTGCCTGCCTCACCGATCTGGTCGTGGACGATGCCGACCTGCTGGATGCCGGCGTGATCTTTGGCACCGGCTTTGCACCGTTCCGCGGCGGTCCGATCCAATATCTGCGCAGCGAAGGCGCAGCGGTGGTCAAAGGCAAGCTCGAACGCCTGGCCCAGCGCTATGGCGAGCGCTTCGCGCCCAAGGGGGATTGGAATCTACCCGCACTGAAGGACACCGGCTTTAGCCTGCCCGAGGTCACCGAGCAAGCCGAAGACGCAACAGCGTGATGGTTTCGGCGCCTCGCCCATAAAAAAAGCCCGGTACATACCGGGCTTTTTTTGGGGTGCGCCACGCGAAGTCGGCACGCGGTTCACCACATCAGATCGTCAGGCACGCCGTCTTCACCGACACCGCCTTCGCTACCAGGCTCTACCAACAGGGCCACCTGATGCGCATCGATGGCACGCACCTGTTCCGCTATCTCGCGCGTCACCAGCAGGTAACGCCCCTGCTGCTGCACCACGCCCAGCTCGCCCGCGTTAATGGCGGCCAGTTGATCGGCATCCACATGCACGCGTCGAATCTTTCCGCCGTACTCAAAGTGACGCAGGTGATCGACCTCCGCCTTGTTCAGCGACTTGCCTTCCAGCAACTGCTGGATCTTGGCCTTGCGCTCACGGCGCAAGCGCGCCTCCTCGGCGGCGGCCTGCTCCGCGCGTTTGCGCTCCTGCGCCTCGGTCTGCGCACGAATGGCGTAGGCCTTGGCCAGATCAATCTCGCTCTGATCGCGCGGCGGCCTGGGTGCGCCCTGTGGTTTGCCGCCCTGCTTGTGCTGCGGGGGCTTGCCAGCGTGCCGATGCGACTTGCCACCCTGCGGCGGCGCCGGGCGCTTCTCTTCACGGACCTGTTTGACGATGCCGCTCTTGAGCAGCTGATCGCGCAGGGATTCGGCCATGTTCAAAACTCGCTTACGTGGTGCGTGGACTAAGGTATCGGGGTTTGATCAATCAATAATGCGGCGGCGGCGGCTCACTGTGCGGATCATGCCCGGACGCCAGCCGCATTGACGACAATTCATTGCGCAGATCGCGAATAATGCGCTCCAGCGCAGCAATGCGCACCGATTGCTCAGCATCTGCGGCAGCCAGGGCATTGACCGTATCGTCAATGAAGGTAAGCCGCACTTCCAGCTCGGTCAGACGCTGTTCTAGCGAATCATCACTCATGCTCAACGCCTCAGGCTACGGCCACGGCCGATGCCGTAATACGCAAGCCCGGCTTCTTCCACCGCCGCCGGATCATAGAGATTGCGGCCGTCGAAAATCGCGGGCGTGGCGAGCATGCCTCGAATACGCATGAAATCCGGGCTACGGAACGCTTTCCACTCCGTCACGATGGCCAACACATCCGCACCTTCCAGTGCCTGATAGGCCTGGGTGCACAGCACCAGCTCGGGGCGCTCACCGTAAATGCGACGGGTTTCCTCGAGGGCCTCCGGATCGAAGGCACGCACGTTGGCCCCGGCCTTCCACAGTGCTTCCATCAGGTGGCGGCTGGAGGCCTCGCGCATGTCGTCGGTGTTGGGCTTGAAGGCCAAACCCCACAGCGCAATGGTCTTGCCGGCCAACTGGCCGTCAAAGTGACGCGAGATCAGGTCGAATAGCTTGGTCTTCTGATCGTGGTTGACCGCTTCCACCGCGCCGAGCAGGCGCGCGTCGTAACCCACGCTGCGCGCAGTGCGCTCCAGCGCCTGCACATCCTTGGGGAAGCACGAGCCGCCGTACCCGGCCCCCGGATAAATAAAGTGATATCCGATGCGCGGATCCGAACCGATGCCCTGACGCACCAGCTCAACGTCCGCGCCTACGCGCTCGGCGATATTGGCGATCTCGTTCATGAAACTGATCTTGGTGGCCAGCATGGCATTGGCCGCGTACTTGGTCAGTTCCGCCGAGCGCTCGTCCATCACAACGGTGCGATCGTGGTTTCGATTGAACGGCGCATAGAGCTTGCGCAACACGTTCACCGCCCGCTCGCTGGAGCTGCCGATGACGATACGATCCGGACGCAGGCAGTCCTCCACCGCATCGCCTTCCTTCAGAAACTCGGGATTCGACACCACATCGAATTCGACCGAAGCACCGCGCTTGGCCAATTCTTCGGCAATGGTCTGGCGCACGCGATCCGCCGTGCCCACCGGCACCGTCGACTTGTTCACCACCACCGTGTAGCGATCCAGGTGCTGGCCGATGGTGCGCGCCACGCCCAGGACGTACTTGAGGTCGGCGCTGCCGTCTTCGTCCGGCGGCGTACCCACCGCAATGAAAACCACTTGCCCATGCGCAATGGCGGGCTCCGGGTCCACGGTGAAATCCAGCTGGCCGCTGGCGAAGTTGCGTTTGACGATCGGTTCCAGGCCGGGCTCGTAGATGGGGATGTCACCCTGCCGCAGGCGCTCCACCTTCGCCGCGTCGATGTCCACGCACATCACATGGTTGCCCATCTCTGCCAGGCAGGCTCCGGTGACCAGGCCTACGTAGCCAGTGCCGAAAATGGTGACCTTCATTGTCGCAAGAAGTCCTGGATGCAAGAGCGGGGATTCTAGCAGGCCCTACGATGACGGAAGCCTGACAGCCCCTGCGCCACACCCAAAAGCAACGGGGCGCGACTAAAGTCGCGCCCCGTCAGGCACTACCGATGAATCGTCAGACGATTACTTGCCGGCGCCCTGATCGCCAGCCGCGGTCGGGCCGGTCTTGACCAAGGTGACGTCGAAGATGATCGTCGCGTTCGGCGGGAAGCCGTTCTGCGGCTGCGCACCGTAGGCGATGTTGGACGGGATGAAGAACTTGTAGTGGCCGCCAACCTGCATCATCTGCATGCCTTCGCGGAAGCCCGGGATCACGCCAGCCAGCGGGATCGAAGCAGCACCGCCGCCTTCATGCTTGGACGAATCGTCGAACACTTCGCCATTGACGAAGGTGCCCACGTAGTTGACCTGCACCGTGTCGTTCGGACCCGGGCGAGCACCGGTACCCTGGCTGATCACCTGGTACTGCAGGCCCGAGGCGGTGGACTTCACGCCCGCGGCGGTCTTGTTCTTGGCCAGGAAGGCATCGCCTTCTGCCTTGTTCTTGCTGGCGACCTGGGTGTACTCAGCCTTGGCCTTGGCCTGCAGGTTGGCCACGAAGGCGTCACGCACCTGCTTGGCTTCTGCTTCGGTCATGGTCGGCTTCTGGCCCGACAGCGCCGACTGCAGGGCGCGCGCCACGGTCGCCGGGTCCACTTCCTCACGGACGAGCGGCGGCAGCGAGCTGGCCAGGTCCCAGCCGACCACGTAGCTGGCCTTGGTCTTGTCGACCGCGGCCGGAGCGGCAGCAGCCGGGGCAGCGGACTTCGCTGCCTGTGCGTGCACGCCAGCGGTCATGCCCAGTGCAACAGCCAGCGCGGCCGCCGTCAGCGTGGGACGCAGAAAATGCTTCATGTGGAACTCCCTCGTATTTGGATGTGCCGGCGCTACCGGACTTAGCCCCCCCGATGGAGGCAGGCCCCGCATTGTGCGGCGCTTGTCGAGTCTTGGCAACGATGCGCGGCATACGACCGTCACTCGTGATTAAAAGTTCACGAAATGGCGCTTTGACGTGCTTTTTTACGATTTCTGCACGTCTACTTCGTTGGCGAGACGGCACATTTTTGCAGGCCGCGCCCCTCAAGCATGCCCGTCTCCGGAGCGTCCGGACTTTTCCAGCGTGTCGCGCAAGGTCGCTTGCAGCCTTGCATGCACCTGTACCAGCCCGCGCCAGAGCAGCCACGCAAGCAGCAAAAGCACCAGGATCAGCACCACCACCACCTCGCGCGGAGGCAGGATGGTGGAGGCCAGCGCCGCCACCAGCAAACCGAGCACCCACATGACTGCCAGCGGAATAAAGCGCGCCAGCACCGCCCGAATCCGCATGTTGTAGATGCCGCCGATACGTTCGGGAATGCTCAATTCCGCCAGCAACATGCCCAACGCCGAGGCCTTGCGATACGCCGCCACGATCATCGGCAAGGACACGACCGCCGCAATAGACCAGGCCAGCGTGCGCTTGACCAGGGGCCGGTCGGCCAGCAAATCCCAGTGGAACAGGCCACGCCGATACAGATAGGACATGATCAGGAACGCCGCCACGACCAGCATCATGTTGATGATCACGTGCCACACCAGGCGCCGGATCATCTTGGCCACCATCACACCCTGCCCGCTCAGGCTTACCTGGCCCATCCAGTCCGTGTAGGCACGCAGCACAGTGGTCAGCCCCTGCGGCAGTCGGCGTCCCAGTTGATTGGCCAGCGGATCGGAGGCGCGGATCAGATAGGGAGTGAGAAAGGTGGTGATCGCCGATACCGCCACCGCCACCGGATAGAGGAAGCTGCTGGTGACTTTGAGTGTCAGCCCAAGCGAGGCGATGACGAAGGAGAACTCGCCAATCTGCGCCAGCCCCATGCCTACTCGCAATGAGGTGCGACCGCCATTGCCCGCCACGAAGGTGCCGAAGCTGCAAGTGATCACCTTGCCCAGCACCACTACGACGGTGACCAGCAGAATGGGCAGCCAATACTGCCGCAGCATGGCCGGGTCGATCAGCATGCCGATCGCCACGAAGAAGATCGCGCTGAACATGTCACGCACGGGCCCAATGATGTGCTCGATGCGCTCCACGCTTTGCGACTCACCCACGATCGCGCCGATCATGAAGGCGCCCAGCGCGATGCTGTAACCCATCTGGGTCACCAGCAGGCAGAAACCGAAACACAGGCCCAACACCGCCACCAACAGCACGTCGTCGCGACTGACGCGCGCGATGTAGTCCACCACCGGCGGCACCAACAACAAGCCCACCACCAGTGACACCGCCATGAACAAGGTGAGTCGCCCGATGGCCCCCATCGCCTCGCCCGCCTCCAGTCCGCCGGTGCTGGCGATGCCGGTGAGCAGCGCCATCAATACGATCGCAAGCACGTCCTCGATGATGAGGATGCCGAACATCAACTGTGCAAAGCGTTCGCGCTTGAGATTCAGATCATCGAGCGCCTTCATGATGATGGTGGTGGACGACATCGACAGCATCGCCCCCAGGAACAACGCATCCATCGAGCTCCAGCCGAAGAAGCGGCCGATCTCGTAGCCCAGCCACAACATCAGGACGATCTCGCACAACGCGGCAACCAGCGCCGCGCCACCCACCTCGCGCAGCTTTTTCAGGCTGAACTCCAGACCCAGCGCGAACAGCAGCAAGATCATGCCCAGTTCGGACAAGGTGCGAATGGTCTGCTCATCGTGGATGAACACCACGGGGAACGTATAAGGACCCACCAGTACGCCGGCGATGATGTATCCCAACACCACCGGCTGACGAAGCCGCTGAAAAACCACCGTCGTGAGGCCCGCAATCAACATCACGGTTGCGAGGTCCTGGATGAACTGCAGATCGTGCATCGATGAAATCCGAGAAGACGTCGCCCAAGACTAACAATCGATCACGTCATGCACAGCTTTTTACGTTGCCGAAGACGCACTCAAAGAACGTTGGCGGCACGACATGACGAAAAAAACGACACCTCAAGCGAAAAACAGTCGCTGACGAAATGACGTAACTCCCTGTCGTCATTGGAACGTGAAATTTTTTTGAAGTTTTTTCGATGAGAACGCTTGACGAAATGGCGATCCCTATCTATTCTTTCGGGCTTCCAGAGGCACACGGGGCCATAGCTCAGCTGGGAGAGCGCCTGCATGGCATGCAGGAGGTCGGCGGTTCGATCCCGCCTGGCTCCACCAAATTTAGACAACGTCCCCATCGTCTAGAGGCCTAGGACATCACCCTTTCACGGTGGCGACCGGGGTTCGAATCCCCGTGGGGACGCCATTCTAACGACCAGCCAGGTTTCTGGCGACATCGAAGGAATGGGGTCAAGAGTAGTGGATCTGGAAGAAGTTTAAGTGTGGAGCGGTAGTTCAGTCGGTTAGAATGCTGGCCTGTCACGCCGGAGGTCGCGGGTTCGAGTCCCGTCCGCTCCGCCACTTAACGAACACAAGAGCCCGCCATTGGCGGGTTTTTTGTTGCCCGGAGAAACGCCACCTCTCCGCCGCGGTAGCCTCGGCTACGCCCCGACCGCGTCCGGCGAGCGATGATCGTCCAGTCGCTCCAGGGTGCCTTTTGAGTGCCCCTGCTCCGCCAGGAATTCCAGCCAGCGGGAGAGGAATCCGTTCATGCGCAAGCGGTGCTGGAGCACCGTATGCGCCGGTGGGAACGGCCCCAGCACCTGCCACAGATGACGCCCCGGATGACAATGCAGCGCCTCGGCCACATGCGCATCGGTATACATACGCAACTGCGCCGACGGGGATGGCTGCCCCGTGTGCGCATCCACGAAGTTATAGGTGAGCTCTAGCTCCAGCGTGTAGGGGTGCCGCTCCTGGACCTGCAGCCGCACATCCAGCCCATCATCGACGCTGGAACCATAGAACCCCGGCGGCAACTCCTGCGGCGCAAAGAGCTTGGCCAGCCGATGGTAGTTCTCCGCATACAGGCCCATCAGGAAACCAAAGCGTCCCGGTAGCAAGGCGTTGCGACTGTCCAGTACGGCACTCATGGGCGGTGATGACTCCTTAGAACATGGTTCGCTCGATACCGAAGCGATCGAAGATCTTGCTCGCAATCTCCTCGATGGAGACGTGCGTGGTGTTGAGGCTGGGAATGCCCTCGCGACGCATCAGCTTGTCCGCCTGCGAAAGCTCCCAGCGACACTGTTCCAACGTGGCATAACGGCTACCGGCGCGTCGCTGTTCGCGAATCTGCGCCAGCCGCTGCGCGTCGATGGTGAGCCCAAACAGGCGATCCCGGTAGGGGCGCAGTCGCGCCGGCAGCTCCAGCTTGTCCAGGTCGTCGTCGGTCAGCGGGTAATTGGCGGCGCTCACGCCGTAATGCAAGGCCATGTATAGACAGGTGGGCGTTTTGCCGGAACGGGAGACGCCTACCAGGATCAAATCCGCCTGGGCATAGTCCACATCGATGCCATCATCATGCGACAACGCATAGTTGGTGGCATTGATGCGCGCCTCGTATTTATCGAAGTCCACCAGGCCATGCGAGCGATTGACCGCGCCGGAACGCTTGGCACCCAGCTCATCCTCCAGTGGACCGATGAAGGGAGCGAACACGTCCAACATCAGCGCCCCACTCTCCGCCACGATCTCGCACAGGTCTCGCGAAGCCATGGTGTTCACCACGATCGGGCGCTGCCCGGTCTGGGCGTAACGCGTCTTGATGCGCAACGCCGCAGCCTCGGCTTTATGTGCATCATCGATAAAGGGCAATCGGTGCTTTTCGAACTGCACCCCCTCAAACTGCGCCAAAATGCTGTTCCCGATCGTCTCTGCGGTAATACCAGTGGAATCGGAGATGTAGAAAACGGTTCGCTGCATGGGTAATCCAAAGTCCCAGGGGGTTCTTGCCACCCACCTTAGCGCAAGGTGAAAAGCCTGTCTTTGCTTGACTCACGGCTGACTGGTATGCAGCTGGCGTGGGTTTTGCCCCGAATGGTCTTCTTGTGCTTCGCACCATCCGCAGCAGACAATACCAGTTCTTTGTAGCCCGGTTTTCCGATTAGGCCGAGCTTCGCCCGCTTCAAAAAAACCTACGAGCTCTTGAGGAGACTCCCTTGAACGACCTGGTGCTTTGGCTCGACACGCTGCGCATGACCGACCTGGGCAAGGTTGGCGGCAAGAATGCGTCGCTCGGCGAGATGATCGGCAATCTCGCCAAACTCGGCGTGTCCGTGCCTGGTGGCTTTGCCACCACCGCCGATGCGTTCCAGCAGTATCTCGACAAGAGCGGTGTCGCCAAGCGCATTCAGGCGCGCCTGGTTTCGCTCGACGTGGACGACGTCGATGCACTCACCACCGCGGGCAAGGAGATTCGCGAATGGGTCACCGAGACCCCGCTGCCGGCCGACCTTGATCAAGCTATCCGCGATGCCTATGCCAAGCTCTGCAAGGACGCCGGCGCAGAGAACATTGCCGTGGCGGTGCGCTCCTCCGCCACCGCCGAGGATCTGCCGGACGCCTCGTTCGCCGGCCAACAGGAAACCTTCCTCAACGTGGTGGGCATCGAAGATGTGCTGCACAAGGTGAAGGAGGTCTTCGCCTCGCTGTACAACGACCGCGCCATTGCCTACCGCGTGCACCAAGGCTTCAAGCACGAAGACGTGTTCCTCTCCGCCGGCGTGCAGCTGATGGTGCGCTCGGATGTGGGCGCCTCCGGCGTGCTGTTCACCCTCGACACCGAGTCCGGCTTCCGTGACGTGGTGTTCGTCACCGGCTCCTATGGCCTGGGTGAAATGGTGGTTCAGGGCGCGGTGAACCCCGACGAGTTCTACGTGTTCAAGCCCACGCTGAGGCAGGGCAAGCCGGCGGTGCTGCGCCGGGCACTGGGCGCCAAGCAGCAGCGCATGGTGTATTCCAGCCAGCCCGGCGAGCGCGTGAAGATCGAAGAAACGCCGGCCGAACTCCGCAACCGCTTCTGCATCTCCGATGCGGATGTCGAGGAACTGTCCAGGCAAGCGCTCATCATCGAGCAGCACTACGGCCGCCCGATGGACGTGGAGTGGGCCAAAGACGGCAACACCGGCAAGCTGTACATCGTGCAGGCCCGCCCGGAAACCGTGAAGTCCCGCGCCCAGGCCACCCAGCTTGAGCGCTTCCATCTCAGCGAGAAAGGCCCGGTGCTCACCGAAGGCCGCGCCATTGGCCAGAAGATCGGCAGCGGCAAGGCACGCGTTATCCGCTCGCTGGCCGACATGAGCAAGGTGCAGCCCGGCGACGTGCTGGTCGCCGACATGACCGACCCCGACTGGGAGCCGGTGATGAAGCGCGCTGCCGCCATTGTCACCAACCGCGGCGGCCGCACCTGCCACGCCGCCATCATCGCCCGTGAGCTGGGCGTACCGGCCGTGGTGGGCACGGGCAACGGCCTGGAAACCATCCCCGATGGTGCCGAAGTCACGGTGTCCTGCGCCGAGGGCGATACCGGCGTGATCTACCAGGGAGCGCTCAAGTTCGAACGCGTTACCGCCGACCTGGGCGACATGCCCGAGGCCCCGCTCAAGATCATGATGAACGTGGCCAACCCCGAGCGTGCCTTTGACTTCGCCATGCTGCCGAACGCCGGCATCGGCCTGGCTCGCCTGGAAATGATCATCGCCAGCCACATCGGCGTGCACCCCAAGGCGTTGCTGGAATACGCCAAGCAGGACGCCGACACCAAGCGCAAGATCGACGAGCGCATGGCCGGCTATGCCGACCCCGTGTCCTTCTATGTGGATCGCCTTGCCGAAGGCATCGCCACCATCGCCGCCTCGGTATACCCCAAGCCGGTGATCGTGCGCCTGTCCGACTTCAAGTCGAACGAGTACGCCGGCCTCATCGGCGGTTCGCGCTATGAACCGCACGAAGAGAACCCGATGATCGGCTACCGCGGCGCCAGCCGTTACGTCGATGCGGGTTTCGCCGAGTCGTTCGCACTGGAGTGCAAGGCGGTCAAGCGCGTGCGCGAAGTGATGGGCCTGGACAACGTATGGGTGATGATCCCGTTCGTGCGCACCCTGGACGAAGGCCGCAAGGTCATCGGCGTGCTGGCCAAGAACGGCCTCAAACAGGGCGAGCAGGGCCTCAAGGTCATCATGATGTGCGAGGTTCCCTCCAACGCGCTGCTCGCCGACGAGTTCCTGGATATCTTCGATGGCTTCTCGATCGGCTCCAACGACCTCACCCAGCTCACGCTGGGCTTGGACCGTGACTCGAGCATCGTCGCCAACCTGTTCGACGAGCGCGACCCGGCCGTGAAGAAACTACTAGCCATGGCCATCAAGACCGCCCGCGAGAAGGGCAAGTACGTGGGCATTTGCGGCCAGGGTCCGTCCGACCATCCAGACCTTGCGGATTGGCTGATGGACCAGGGTATCGAGTCGGTGTCACTCAACCCCGACACCGTGGTGGATACCTGGTTGCGCCTGGCCAAGCGCAAGGCCGGTTAGCGATTCCGACGGCAGTCTTCAGGGGCGGTGGCGACACCGCCCCTTCTTTTTTGCCGGCCTCCGCGCGCCATGAAACTTTGAACGCCCCCGCGAGTCTGTCCTGGGTAAAGGAAGCCACCGAGGGACTGACATGCGCGCCATCTCGAAGCTGATTTCCCACAATCGCGGGCTCATCGCCTTCCTGCTTTGCATGGTGGTTTTCCGCAGTGCCATTGCCGACTGGAACGTGGTGCCCACCGGCTCCATGCAGCCCACCATCCGTATTGGCGACCGCATCCTGGTCGACAAGGCCGCCTACGACGTACGCGTGCCGCTCACTCATCTGGCCCTACTCCACCGTGCCGATCCGCAGCGCGGCGATATCGTGGTGCTCGACTCCAGCGCCGCTGGCGAGCGCCTGGTCAAGCGCGTGATCGGTATTCCCGGCGACCAGATTGCGCTGCTGCATAACCGTCTTTACGTAAACGGTCAGCCCGCCCGCTACGAACCGGTCGCCGTGGCCGGCATCCGCGATGACCGTGAGGATCCCGCGTTGTATGCGGTGGAACAGCTCGGCGCTGATCGGCACACGGTGCGATGGTCGCAAGCCCAACAGGGACATACCCGGGACTTCGGTCCGGTGACGGTGCCCGCGGGTCACTATCTGTTGCTGGGCGACAATCGGGACAACAGCGCTGACTCGCGCTACTTCGGATACTTTCCGCGCAGCGAAATTACGGGCCGGGCCACGCGCGTGGCTCTGTCCCTGGACCCAGGCAACCACTACCTGCCCCGCCAGGATCGTTGGGGCGCGGCGCTTCGCTAACCCCCGCCACCGGAATCGCCAAAACCAGTTGTCAGCGCCCTCCACACCGCGTAAGATTGCCGGCTAGCGTGGACCACACGCACCGCTTTGGAGAGGTGGCAGAGTGGTCGAATGTACCTGACTCGAAATCAGGCGTACGTGTAAGCGTACCGTGGGTTCGAATCCCACCCTCTCCGCCAAAAGAACAAGGGCTTGCAGCGATGCAGGTCCTTTTTCTTTGCACCAGTTTCAATCCGCGCTAAAAATCGAGCGGCATCGGCAAGCCTTCGCCAGGCCACCCTCCTTACGGGTTGCGACTTCCGCCGATCACGCTGAAGTTCACCGCCTCGCCATGCGGGCACTGCCGCCCCCGTTGTCTGACGGCGCTGAACGGACGTGGGGATCGGAAAGTGCGAACAAGTTGGCATAAAGCGCCAGGTAGGCCTCAACCTACTTAATGACGCGCCAATTGCCTACAACACAGGAAGGCAGCCACTGATCCAATCGCAAGGCCTCAATCCGAGGCTATGTTGGGGATGCTTACATGAAATCGTTTCTTGCGATGGTGCTTTTCGCGGGCTTGACGGTGGTGGGTAGCGCTTCCGCACAAAGTATGTCGCGCGCACAGCGTCTGGGGTCTATGCCGCAAGACACGGCAGCGCCGGAGTTGGTGTGCCAGGTATACCCCTATCCGCGCCCAGCGCTGAACACCTGCACGGGCTCACAACCGTGGGCACCGAACACCGCGACGCTTAATTTCCTCAATTTGCCCGCCGGCAACTACACCTACAGCTGGTCCATTCCGCCCGGTCGCGTCGGCGCAAAGGTCGGCTGCACCACAGGTGCCAATTGCACGGTGCAGTTCAGCGCACTGGGTAACGATCTCGACGCAACAATCACGGCTACCGCGTTCAATACGACGACGGGGCAGCAGTTTGTCCTGAGCGCTTACATCTCGCAGCCGGCGGTATGCGGCGGCGGCGGCCCGAACGGCTTTCATTGGTGTTGACAGCTTGATACGGAGGGCCGGCTCTCGCCGGCCCTCCGTATGAGTCACGCCGACGCCCCCGTGGACACTGCCCTGCCCGTTGATCCCATACAGTGACTTATGAGCGACCTGGCCGTAAGATAGCCGGCCGTTCGCGGCTTTGCTGTTGGATTGTGGCCCTGACTCCACATCAGGCGTACGTGTGAGCGTACCGTGGGTTCAAATCCCACCCTCTCCGCCAGTTGCAAGCAAAGCGCCCCCTAGTGGGGCGTTTTGTTTTTGAGGCCGTCACGTCCCTGGCGAATATCAGCACCACCGCCAGTCACGATGATGCCGAGGCGGCGCTTGGCGAGCCCATGGCTCGTCTGTGCAGGCCGACTGGAACGTTCGAAGAACTCTCTCCTAATTACACCATTCCACCTACAACGTCTTTGCGCATTAGCGCCTCTTCCGTCATGCTCGCAACGAAACGCCATACCAGGCACCCCATGATCGAGTTCGGACACGGAACCCACGTCGGCCTGCGCCGCACGCGCAACGAAGACACCTATTACGCCGATGCCTCGCTCGGCTTGTTCCTTGTGGCCGATGGTATGGGCGGACACCAGCATGGCGAAGTGGCTGCTGCGCTGGTGCGCGATGCGGTCGCCGACCTGGTGACACGCGGACACACCCTGGTGGAAGCCGTGCGCGCGGCTGACGAACGCCTTATCCAGCACAGCCGACGTTTTCGTGATGCCCGCCCGATGGGCACCACCATTGCCGCACTGCGACTGCACGCGGATAGCTACGAAGTAGTCTGGGTTGGCGATAGCCGCGTGTATCTCTGGCAAAAACAGCTGCGCCAGGTGAGCCATGATCATTCGCTGGTGCAGGAGCTGGTCGCTGCGGGCACGCTCGATCCGGCGCAGGCGGCGCACCATCCGCAGCGTAATGTCATCACTCAAGCGCTGGGCATCACGGCTACGGAGCAGTTACATATCGGCATGGCACGCGGCCGCCTGCAACCGGGTATGTGCTTTCTATTGTGCAGCGACGGCCTGACCGAAGAGATCAGCGACACCGCCATCGCGAGCATCGTGTCGCGTCAGGACCTGTCCGCCCAGGAGAGCGTGGAGCATTTGCTGCTCGCCGCGTTGGACGGCGGCGGCAGGGACAATGTCACAGCCATCCTGGCGCGCGTCAATTAAGCTCGTGCGCGCCGCTTAGTTAAGCGTCGTCGACGTCGTGGCTCGGCGCCACACACTGGCGCCACCGGCACTCTTGTCCAACCCGTCCAAACGGCGTTCATGCGTTTCGCATTCTTCAGCATTCGCACGCAGTACCCGTGGACGGCGATCGAGTACCACGGGCGTCAGCGCCACGGCCGCCCCCTGCTCCTGCGCCCCTTCAAAACCCAGGTCGAGTACGACCTGGCCCGAGGTCATGGAGAGATAGACCTCCGCCAGCAATTGGGCGTCGATCAAGCCGCCGTGGAGATCACGCGCGGAGTTATCCACGCCTAGACGCTTACACAGGGCATCCAGGCTGTTGCGCTGTCCGGGATAGCGTTCGCGCGCCATTACCAGCGTATCGATCACGTTGCAGCGATCCCGGATGCGTCCGTAGGACTCACCCAAGCGCGCCAGCTCAGCATCGAGAAATCCCACGTCGAAGGTGGCGTTGTGGATGATCAGCTCGGCGCCATCGATATAGGCGAGAAAATCCTCCACTACATCGGCAAAGCGCGGCTTGTCGAGCAGGAATTCATCCTCGATGCCGGTCACCTGTCGCGCACCCTCGTCGATGGCGCGATCCGGGTTGAGATACGTCTGGTAGTGGCGACCGGTGGGGCGACGCTCCACCATCTCCACGCAAGCGATTTCGATCAGCCGATGACCCTGACGCACTTCGAGGCCGGTGGTCTCGGTATCAAGCACAATCTGCCTCATGCCTTGCTCCTGTACTGCTCGGCCTGCTCGCGCGCCGCGGTATCGACACGCTCGTTCTCTGCATGACCGTTGTGACCTTTAACCCAATGCCAGCGCACCTGATGCGACTGCGTCGCGGCGGACAGGCGCTGCCACAGATCCTGATTCTTTACCGGCTTCTTGTCCGCGGTCAGCCAACCATTCTTGCGCCATTTGGGCACCCATTCCTCGATACCCTGCATCACGTATCGCGAGTCGGTGGTGAGGGCGACCGTGCACGGACGTGTCAGGGCTTCGAGGGCGGCGATAGCAGCCATCAATTCCATGCGGTTATTGGTGGTATCGGGCTCGCCACCCGCGAGCAGGCGCTCGGCGCCCTTGGCGCGCAACAGGGCGGCCCATCCACCCGGCCCGGGATTGCCCAGGCACGCGCCATCGGTAAAAGCTTCCACTTCGTTCATCGTCACTCGTCAATGTTTCCAACGTTTCATCAGGACGCCGTATTGCGCCGCGCGCCCGGCGCCAGTCCCACGCTCACCGGCGCAGGTACGGGTTTGCTCTTGAGGCGAATGGGCGTGGCGATGCGTCGACGCTTGCGTGCAATAAGTACATAGCC
>NZ_JAELTT010000060.1 GCF_016428975.1 Dyella sp. ASV21 | reverse complement strand
GGCCGTGGCGAAACCCTCGGCGCTCTTCTCCAGCGCCACCTTGGCCACCACCCGCGAACGATCCTGGCTCAGGCGCACACCGGTTACCCGGCCGATCACCACGTTCTTGAACTTCACCGGCGTCTTACCCGGGTCCAGGCCTTCGGCGCTCTGGAAACTGATGGTGATGGTGGGGCCCGCATCGATCCACGCATGGATCACCAATGACAAGCCCACCAGTGCCGCGATGACCGGCACCAGCCACACCAGCGAGGCGTTGATGCGCGGCCGTTGCACCACGGGTTCGGGCAGGTCGTCCGTTATCGGCTTATCAGTCATCGAAGTCCCTGCTATCCCAGATCAGTCGCGGATCGAACGTCATCGAGGCCACCATGGTAATGACCACGGTGAGTCCAAAGAACACCACGCCAGGCAAAGGCTCGACCTGGCTGAAAAAACCGAACTGCACCAACGCGGTAAGCAGCGCTACCACAAATACGTCGAGCATCGACCAGTAGCCGATGAACTCCACCAGGCGGTACAGCTTGGCGCGCTGGCGCTGGGCCCAGCCGCTGCGCCGCTGCGAACTGATCAGCAGCAGACCCAACGCGAAGAATTTAAGCACTGGCACCACGATACTGGCCGTGAACACGATGACCGCCAGGTCCGGCGACCCCTTCACCCACAGTTCGATCACACCGCTGAGGATGGTGTTGTCGTCCACATCGCCCACGCTCACCGTCCGCATGATCGGCAGCACATTGGCCGGGATGTAGAAGAAGAACGCAGCGATCAGCAATGCCCAGGTACGGGTGTAACTGGCCGCCTTGCGGCGATGCAGCGCGCTGCCACAACGGGGGCACGCGGCGTCGGGCTCGCTGATATCACGGCATACCAGGCCGCAAACATGGCATCCGATAAGGCCTAGCTCGCGGGCGCGCGGCAATCGACTCATGCCGGCCGCTCCTCGGTGAGGTCCCACAGCCGGCGCACGTCGATGCTGGCGAAGGCGGTGATGATCATCATCAGCACGCCGTAGGCAAACACACCCACATTGGGGATCACATCGAAGTACATATGCGCCTTCACAATGGCCACCAGCGCGCCCAGCACGAATACTTCGCTCATGGTCCACGGACCGATGTGATAAAGCGTGACCATCGCCAGGCGAAAGCCCGGCGCGCGCCGCCCCGTACGGGCGAACAGCAAGACCCAGCCCAACAGCAACATCTTGCCGATGGGAAAGAAAAACAGCGTGCAGGCGGCAATCACCGAGACCACCTGCGAATGGTCCTTCCACATCATCACGATGCAGCCCCACAGTGTGGTGCTGATGAGCTGGCCGTTGAGGCCCAGGGTAACGATGGGCCAGATATTGGCCTGGGTGAAGGCGATCATGGCGGTGATCACCAGGGCCAGCATGCCGCGCACGCCCATGCTGTGATAGCGCGCCAGGATGGCATCGCAGCGCACACAGCGGGCCACCTCGCCGCATGCCAGCTCGCGCCGGTGATACACCGTATCGCAATGCTCGCAAACCCACAGCCGTGGGGGCGCGATATCGGGTTGGCTGCCTGGCACGGGCGTGGTCATCGGGGGATTTTCGCAAATATCGATGGCAAACGCCGATAGGCCGTTCGGCACCGTGTTCACGATGCGCATACACACGGCGGCGAGAAGCCCGGGCGACCTTGATATGCTGCCCGTCGGCCCTGATCTGAAGGCCATTCGTCCAAGGGAGTCCCCAGTGAGTGCCACGACCGCCGATACGCATGTCTTTGACGTGCGCGAGGACAATTTCGAAGCCGAGGTGCTGCAAGCCTCGCTGACCACGCCGATCCTGGTCGATTTCTGGGCAACCTGGTGCGGCCCATGCAAAACCCTGGGCCCGATGCTGGAAAAGCTCGCTGCCGAGTTCAACGGCGCCTTCCGCCTGGCCAAGGTGGACGTGGACAAGTCCCAGCAGCTGGCGGCGATGTTCGGCATCCGCAGCATCCCCACTGTCATGCTGGTGAAAGACGGCCAGATCGTGGACGGCTTTGCCGGTGCGCTGCCGGAAGGTCAATTGCGCGAGTTCCTCACCCGTCACATACAGGCGCTGGCGGACGATGCCGGCCCCGCCGAAGCCGAGGCCCCGGAAGCACCAGAAGCCGCCATCCATCGTATTCAGCAGGCCATTGCCGCCGAGCCGGACAATGCCGAGCTGAAGCTCGACCTCGCCCTGGCGCTGATGCGCGCCGGCCAGGCCGACGCGGCCGAAGCCGAACTCGCCGTCCTGCCCGCCAACCTGGCCACCGATGGTCGCGCCGTACGCCTGCGCAACCAGCTCGATCTGGCACGCGCACTCCAGGGGGCGCCCTCGCTGGGCGAATTGCAGCAGCGTGTGCAGGCCAATGCCGCCGACTGGGAAGCCCGCGACCTGTTGGGCGTGCGCTTATTGCTGGAAGATGATGCCGCAGCCGGTCTGGAGCAGTTCCTTGCCATCTTGGAACGTGCCCGCGACTGGAACGACGGCCAGGCCAAGAAGCGCTTGCTGGCCGCCTTCGCTACCCTCGACGACGCCGAACTGGTCGGCCGTTACCGCCGCCGCATGGCATCGCTGGTGTTCTGAGCACATCGGGCGGGGCGTAAACGCCCCGCCCGATGCATACTCAGTGCGAACCCACCGCGCTCGACGCACCGCCGATATTGCGATCAAGGAACTGGTTGATCCGCTCGAACAGCTCCACGGTGTTCTTCTCGTTGTAGAAACCGTGCGCTTCGTCGGACTTGTACAACCACTCGTGCGCAATGCCGCGACTCTGCAGGGCAGCATGCAACTTCTGGCCATGCTCCGGCGGCACACGGGTGTCCTGTCCACCGACCACGAGCATCACGTTCGCCTTCAGTGAATCCAACTGATTGATCGGCGAATGGGCGGCCAGCTCCTGCTCGTTGTCGCCCAACCGCAGGCGCAGGTAGTTCTTGGCGGACACCACATTGGACGCATCGCCGTTCTTGTACATCAAGCTCAGGTCGTAAACGCCGACATAGCCGATCGCGCAGCGATACAGGTCCGGTTCCTTGACAGCGCCTTCCAGCGCGGCGTAACCGCCGTAACTGGCGCCAAAGATGCAGATGCGACCGGGATCGGCGATGCCCTGGGCGATGGCCCAGTGGGTGGCATCGGTCACGTCATCCTGCATCTTGCCGCCCCACTGGCGGTAGCCGGCACGCTCGAAGCCATAGCCGTAGCCGCCCGAACCGCGATAGTTCACCTGCAGTACCGCATAGCCACGGGTGGCCATCATCTGCACGTAAGGATCGAACTGCCAGTAATCGCGAATGCCAAACGGACCGCCATGGATAAACATCACCAGCGGCAAGTGCTTGGCCTCTTCGCGACCCGGCGGCATGCTGAGATACGCATGCACGGTCAGGCCATCGCGCGCCTTGAACTCCACCGGCTGCATGGATGCCATCAGATCAGGCTTGATCCACGAAGCGCGCTTGAATAAGAACGTAGCCTTGCCGGTCGCGTTGTCCCACAGATAGAACTCACCCGGATCCATATCCGAGGATGCCAGCGCCACCGCCTTGTCACCACTAAGCGTGCTGGAAACGACGCGCACGCTTTCGCCAGGCAGCGCCTTCGAAAGCGTTGCGATGACCTTGGTGGTATCGGCCCCCGCCATGATGGGCTCGACCGCCGGCATGCCGGGCGCTGTGTACACGCCCACGACGTCCAAATGATCCAGGCTGTGCACGAGCCCCTCGATGTCGCTGGTCGCGCTGCTCCATACCGGAGCTTTGAGCGTCTGCGTGGCGACATCCCAGGGGCATAGGGCCGCGACTTTGCCGGGCGCGCCGCATGTCATGTAGACCACGCTGTCGTCGCGATTGAAAGCCAGCGGCCATTCTGCGCCGTGCTCCAGGGAGCCCAGCGAAATCTGCTTCCACGGCTTGCCGTCACCCTCCCGGTAGAAGACCTGCGAATGGCCCTGACTGGCCAGACCCATCGCAAAACGCACCTCGCCATGATGGTCCGCCAGCAGCTCCGCATTGCGCAGCGGTGCCTTGCCTACCGGACGCTTGGATCCATCACGAACATCCATGAGGTAGGCCGTGGTGAATGCACCGTCGCTGCCCTCGTCCCAAGGGTCGACCCCGATCAGGACATGGTTGTCATCGTTGGGCAGGGTAGAAACCAGACTGGCGCTGGCGCGCTCGGACGTCACTTTCTTGATCATGGTGGCACTGTTGGAGGTACCACCTGCGCGGTAGCCAAACAGCAGGGCCGCACCCGTACCATCCGCATTGACGCCGAAGATCTCGCCCGTGGCGAACGGACGATCCCAACCCGACACCTTGGTGCCTTCGGTGTACAACACTCGCTTGTTGTTGGCCCACCAGAAGTTGACGACCTGGTTGCCCTCGCGCGGCGTCACCATCACGCCCTTCTCGGTGCTCAGGTCGATCAGCGCCAGCATCGGCTTGTCTTTCACCACCACGGTGGCGGCCAGGTAATGCCCGTCGCCGGAAATCTTTACCTCGTTGTACTGCATGTGCTTGGCCAGGTCCTCGAAGGACACCGTTCCAGCCCATGCGGGTAAGGCCCAGGCCAACCCAAAACCGGCCGCCATGTGCAGGCAGCGCTTAAGCGTCCGCTTCATTTCTACCCCCTTGATGTTGCGTGTCCCACACGCCGCTGCGCGACACGGTACGCCAGAAGGCCCCGGCCGTCGACATCGCTGCCAGGCATGCCGGCCGGGTGTCATCCCTCGACCCGGCAGATCGTAAGCCTATGCCATCAAGGGTAAGGCGCGCAGGGTCAGAAAGGGCTGCCTGGCACGCGCACCCAGCCTTCCATCAGCACGCGCGCGCTGCGACTCATGATGGCCTTGGTGACGGTCCATGCGCCATCGACCCGCGTCGCCTCCGCGCCTACCCGCAACGTGCCTGAGGGATGTCCAAAGCGCACGGCCTGACGCTCGCCGCCGCCCGCCGCCAGGTTCACAAGCGTGCCCGGGATAGCTGCCGCGGTGCCGATGGCGACCGCGGCCGTACCCATCATCGCGTGGTGCAACTTGCCCATCGACATGGCACGCACCAGCAGATCGATATCGCCGGCAGCGACGTGCTTACCGCTGGACGAAACGTAATCGGCCGGCCTGGCGACGAAGGCGATCTTGGGCGTGTGCTGGCGCGTGGCAATTTCCTCCAACGAGCGGATGAGGCCCATGCGCAATGCACCGTGCGCGCGGATCGTTTCGAACATCGCGAGCGCCTTGGGGTCGCTATTGATCGCATCCTGCAGCTCGGTGCCGGTATAGCCGATCGCCGCCGCCTCGACGAAGATGGTCGGAATGCCCGCGTTGATCATCGTGGCCTTGAGCGTACCCACGCCCGGCACGTCAAGATCATCGATCAGGTTCCCGGTGGGGAACATCGCGCCACCCGCGCCCTCTTCTTCAGCGGCGGGATCGAGGAATTCGAGCTGCACTTCCGCTGCCGGGAATGTCACGCCGTCGAGTTCGAAATCGCCGGTCTCCTGTACCTCGCCCTGGGATATGGGCACGTGAGCGATGATCGTCTTGCCGATGTTCGCCTGCCAGATTCGCACGGTGGCGATACCGTCGTGCGGCACGCGCGACGCATCGACCAGACCACCCGCGATGGCGAACGGACCGACGGCCGCCGACAGGTTGCCGCAGTTGCCGGTCCAATCAACGAAGGCCTTGTCAATGGCGACCTGGCCGAACAAGTAGTCGACATCGTGATCCGGCCGGCTGCTCTTGGACACGATCACGGTCTTGCTGGTGCTGGAGGTCGCACCACCCATCCCGTCGATCTGCTTACCGTAGGGATCGGGGCTGCCAATCACACGCAGCAGCAAGGCATCGCGCGCGGCACCCGGTTGCTGTGCCACCTCGGGCAGGTCGAGCAGGCGGAAAAACACGCCTTTGCTGGTGCCGCCACGCAGGTAAGTGGCAGGAATGCGGATCTGGGGAAGCGATGCCATCGATGTTGTCCTGTGTTGACTGGGCCAAGCCTCGGCCCGGGTCACGAATGCGGGTGATGCCAGCGGCCGCGCCGTCCACCCGCCATCTCCCGATGAATCCGTCATTCCTGCGAACGCAGGAATGACGGGCGGGCGGCCGAAGGCGCAGCCGGCAGGCTTCCTTTACGCCGCCTGCGAAGCCTCGAGGAAGTCCTGCGCAAAGCGCTGCAGCACGCCGCCGGCTTCGTAGATCGACACTTCTTCGGCCGTATCGAGGCGGCACATGACGGACACCTCCACGCGCTCGCCGTTCTTGCGATGGATCACCAGCGTAAGATCCGCGCGCGGCTTGCGTGCACCGATCACGTCGAACGTTTCGGTGCCGTCGATGCCCAGCGTCGTACGGCTTGTGCCGGGCTTGAACTCCAGCGGCAGCACGCCCATGCCGATCAGGTTGGTGCGATGGATGCGCTCGAAGCCTTCGGCGACGATCGCCTCCACGCCCGCGAGGCGTACACCCTTGGCAGCCCAGTCACGCGACGAACCCTGACCGTAGTCGGCACCCGCGATCACGATCAGCGGCTGCTTGCGATCCATGTACGTCTCGATCGCCTCCCACATCCGCATCACGCGGCCTTCCGGCTCCACGCGCGCAAGCGACCCCTTCTTCACCGCGCCATCGACCACCGCCATTTCGTTGACCAGGGTCGGATTCGCAAACGTCGCGCGCTGCGCCGTCAGATGGTCGCCGCGGTGGGTCGCGTAGGAATTGAAGTCTTCTTCCGGCAGGCCCATCATGGCGAGGTACTCGCCGGCCGCACTGTCCAGCAGAATCGCATTGGACGGCGAAAGATGATCAGTGGTGATGTTGTCGCCGAGCACCGCCAGCGGTCGCATGCCCTTCAGCGTGCGCTCGCCTGCCAGCGCACCCTCCCAATACGGCGGACGGCGGATATACGTGCTTTGCGGCCGCCAGTTGTAAAGCGGCGCCGCGCGCACGCCCGCGCTGGCCGAACGCGCGAACATGGGGTCGTAGACCTTGCGGAACTGCTCGGGCTTCACGCTGGAGGCGACAATCGCATCGATCTCCTCATCGCTCGGCCAGATGTCCTTAAGCGTAACGGGCTGCCCGTGGGTATCGACACCGAGCACGTCCTTCTCGATGTCGAAGCGGATGGTGCCGGCAATCGCATAGGCAACGACCAGCGGCGGCGAGGCCAGAAACGCCTGCTTCGCATAGGGATGGATGCGACCATCGAAATTGCGGTTGCCGGACAACACGGCCGTGGCGTACAGATCCCGGTCGATGATCTCCTGCTGGATCGCCGGATCGAGTGCGCCGGACATGCCGTTGCACGTAGTGCAGGCGAACGCGACGATACCAAAGCCGAGCCTTTCGAGATCAGGCAGAAGGTTCGCCTCCTTCAGGTACAACTCCACCGCCTTGGACCCGGGGGCGAGCGAACTCTTTACCCATGGCTTGCGCGACAGACCACGCGCGTTCGCGTTGCGTGCCAACAAGGCGGCGGCAATCACGTTGCGCGGGTTGCTGGTATTGGTACAGCTGGTGATCGCAGCAATGATGACCGCGCCATCGGGCATCTGGCCCGGCTTTTCTTCCCACGTGCCGGCGATGCCTCGCTCGGCGAGATCGGACGTCGGCAAGCGCTTGTGCGGATTTGACGGACCGGCCATGTTGCGCACCACGGACGAAAGATCGAACGTGAGCGTGCGCTCGTACTGTGCGTGCCCAAGCGAGTCGGCCCACAAGCCGGCCGTCTTGGCGTAGGTCTCCACGAGCTTTACCTGCTCATCGCTACGGCCGGTAAGGCGCAGGTAATCGATGGTCTGGCCATCAATGAAGAACATTGCGGCCGTCGCGCCG
Source organism: Dyella sp. ASV21 (assembly GCF_016428975.1). Taxonomy (GTDB): domain Bacteria; phylum Pseudomonadota; class Gammaproteobacteria; order Xanthomonadales; family Rhodanobacteraceae; genus Dyella. Next base: position 16,210 of record NZ_JAELTT010000060.1, on the reverse strand, counting down.
TACTCGGGCGCCATGTTCGAGATCGTGGCGCGGTCGCCCAGTGTGAGGCTCGCCGCACCTTCGCCACGGAATTCCAGATACGCGCCGACCACCTTCTCCTTGCGCAGGAACTCAGTGAGCGCGAGCACGATGTCGGTCGCCGTGATGCCGGGCTGGCGCTTGCCGGTGAGTTCGACGCCGATGATGTCCGGCAGGCGCATCCACGAGGCCCGGCCGAGCATCACATTCTCGGCTTCCAAGCCACCCACGCCGATCGCGATGACGCCGAGCGCATCGACGTGCGGCGTGTGGCTGTCGGTGCCCACACAGGTATCCGGATAGGCGACACCGCCCTGTGCCTGGATCACCGGCGACATCTTCTCCAGATTGATCTGGTGCATGATGCCGTTGCCCGGCGGGATCACGTCGACGTTTTCGAACGCCCTCTTCGTCCAGTTGATGAAGTCGAAGCGGTCTTCGTTACGGCGATCCTCGATGGCGCGGTTCTTGGCGAACGCGTTCGGATCGAAGCCGCCGCATTCCACGGCGAGCGAGTGATCGACGATCAGCTGCACCGGCACCACCGGATTCACCTTCGCCGGATCGCCACCGCGCTCGGCGATCGCATCGCGCAAACCCGCGAGGTCGACCAGCGCCGTCTGGCCCAGGATGTCGTGACATACCACACGCGCCGGAAACCACGGAAAATCGCGCTCGCGCTTGCGCTCGATGATTTGCTTGAGCGAATCGGCGAGGATCGCCGGATCACAACGGCGCACCAGGTTTTCGGCAAGCACGCGCGAGGTGTACGGCAATGTGTCGTAAGCACCCGGCTCAATCGCCTCCACGGCGGCGCGCGCGTCGAAATAGTCCAGCGACGTGCCAGGTAGAGGTTTGCGGTAGGCGGTATTCATGATGTGGGAAACCCTAGGGATGACGTTCGGCGGACCGCAGAAGGCTTGCGACCTGCGCCCGCCGCCTGCGTTCACCGCTGCTCAATCGGCCCGCACCGGCGGGTCTCGCGGACCCAGGCAGCGCGCGCTCGAGCGGGTGGAAGTGCCGCCCGCGCGATATCCGAACAGCACGGGAAACCCCATGTATCGGCGACGAAGGCGAACATTTCACCCGGGATGAAGGGTTGGTCGAACAGCCGCGCCTTCAAGCGCCCAGTGTACCGCACCGGCTTGTGCTTGGCCCACCGAACCGACGAGCGTGGCAAGCGCATGTTCCAGCACGCCGAGAACGTACGCCCGCAGGCCTCCCGCAAGCGTTGTACGACTTATGTCGCATGCTGGGCCGACACCCGGAAATGCGGCTGGACGGTTGATTGGAACAATCAACACATCGACCCTATTGCGCTTGCCGGCGACCCGGCATGCACCGCCCATGTGCCGTGGCGCGGTGGTGCATATGGCCAGGGCAGCACGCATGCGCCGACAGCGCACAAGCGAAGGGGATACCACAAACATACGCATACGTATGCTTGCGCTATCCTAGCCGCCCCTCCCCCGAAAGCCCCGATATGCGCGCTTCCACTTTTCGCCGCCTGATGAACCTGTGGCCGCCCTTCCTGTTCAACAGCATCCGCGTGCAATACGTGTCGGAGGATTGGTCGGAGCTGCGGGTGGTGCTGCGCCTGCGCCCGTGGAACCGCAACTACGTGAGGACCCAGTTCGGCGGCAACCTGTTCGCCATGACCGATCCGTTCTGGATGTTGCTGGCCATGCATCAGCTAGGTAACGATTACTTTGTGTGGGACAAGGCCGGCACCATCGATTTCGTCGCGCCGGGCCGCGAAGACGTATACGCCCACTTCAAGCTGGAGCCGGCCGTGGTGAACGAGTTGCGACGCGATGCGGCCGACGGCGAAAAGGTGCTGCGCTGGTTCGACGTGGACATCACCACCCGTAGCGGTGAGGTGGTCGCCAAGGTACGCAAACAGCTCTACGTGCGGTTGAAGCCCAAGGCGCGCACCAGCGAGGATCAAGCGCGCTCGAACGCAAGCACGTCCTCCAGCGCAGCCTGAGCCCGTGCAATGCTTCCGCCAGCGGCCTCACGGCCGAGGGCGGCGGCAAAGCGCTCGCGCCCTGGCCGCCTTGACCATGCCACGATGCCGAGCAACACCAGCAGGCAACCCACGCCGCTGGCAACAAAGCCCCACACCACGCCCGGCGCGTGCGCCCACAGGTCCACATTCCACCACGCGTCGAACAGCACCAGCACCAGCGGTATCCAGATAAAGCAACCAAGCGCGCCAAATACCGGTGCTTCCACGCCGACTCGCCAGGCGCGTAGTTGGGCCAGCCGCTTCTGGATCACCACGACGGGCTGGCCGTAATCGACCCGACCGATCAGGTACAGGTTGCGTGCCGATGCCAGCACGATCAATACACCGTAAACGTGCAATGCCACGCCGCTCAGCAGCAGATGAAGGTTGCTGCGATGCGCGCTCCAAAACCCCGCCGACAGCACGATCAGCACCACGCCAACAAGGATCTGCAGCACTTGCCCCCAACGCAGCGGGCGCAGTCGCCGCTGAGCCCGCTCGACCCCACTCGCCTCAAAGCGATGCATCTCCAGCGCGTATTGCCGCTGCAACTGGCGATCGAGCTGCTGCCAGGCCGTCTTGAAGTCATCGAGTTCCATTAGTCGCCTCCTTCCACCAGGGCGGCTTGGCTGGCCTGCGCCCGCAGGCGCTGCTTCACCCGGCCGATCTTGGTGGCTACGTTGGTAACGCTGATGCCGAGCACGTCGGCGATGTCCGCGTAACTGCGGTCTTCCAGGTACAGCAGGATCAGCGCGCGATGCAGCGGATCGAGTTCACCGATAAAGCGATACAGGGCCGTCAGTCGCTCGTCGGGCTCGACCACCGCCTCCACACCGATCTGCTCCAGATGCTCGGCACCCAGCGATTCCACAAAGGCCGGCTCGCCACTCACCCGGCGATGCTGGGAAATGGCTACGTTCAGGGCGATCCGATACATCCAGGTGGAGAAACGCCCCCGCGCCTCATCGAAGCTGGGAAAGGCGCGCCACAACTGGGTGCAGATCTCCTGCGCCAGGTCGCGACGATCCTCCATGTCGCGTGCATAAGCCCCCGCCACCTTGAAGACGATGCCCCGGTGCTCGTGCAACAAAGCCTCGAACCGCTGGTGATCCCGTTTGTTCATCCGCTTTATCCGCGTGCTGATGATTCAGTGATTCGCCAGCCTGGAGAAAAAATCACAGCGCCGCCCGGGCAACCCCAGCGCGAGCTCTCGCCTACAATGCCTGACTCCGTCCCCCGGGTACCCATCCATGCCTCGCCTGCGCCTAAAACGCTACCTGCTTACCGGCCTGCTCACCGTCATTCCCCTGTGGGTGACCTGGGTGGTGTTCAAGTTCGTGCTCAGCCTGCTGGCAGGCATCGGCGCGCCCCTGGTGTCCGCCCTGCTCGCCTCGCTGGCCGCCAGTTCGCCCAAGGCCGCTGCCGCCCTGGACAGCGCCGTGCTGCTGTTCGTGCTGGCCCTGCTGCTTACGCTCGCGGTGCTCTATGCCGTCGGCTGGCTCGCCAACCGCATGATCGGCCAGCGCCTGATCGATGGCTTCGACGCCCTGCTGGCGCGCATTCCGCTGGTGCAAACCATCTATGGCGGCACCAAGAAATTGATGGCGGTATTGCAGCAGAAGCCCTCGGGCGTGCAACGCGTGGTGCTGATCGACTTTCCGCGCCGAGGCATGAAGGTGGTGGGCTTTGTCACCCGCGTGATGATCGAGGAAGGCACCGGCCGCGAGATGGCCGCCGTGTATATCCCCACCACGCCCAACCCCACCGGCGGCTATCTGGAAGTGGTTGCCGTGGACGAACTCACCCCCACCGACTGGACCATGGATCAAGCCATGGCTTTCATCATTTCCGGTGGCGCGGTGGCGCCTGATACCTTGCCGGCCTCGCCCGCCGCCTTGCGCGGCGACCATCAGGACCCTGCATGACGCCTCGCCGCCTGTTCACTGCCACCGTGCTGGTCGTGGCCGCCCTCAGCGCCCACGGCGCCGACTGGACCACGCCCGCCGAGGCCTCGCACTTCCGCACCACGCCGGACCTCGCCAGCACGCAGGACTACCTGCGGCGGCTGGCCCAGGCTTCGCCTGGCAAGATCAAGCTGGAGACGTTTGGCGAGTCGCCGCAAGGTCGCCCCATGACGGTGGTGATCGCCAGCGGCGATGGCACGTTCGACCCGGTGGCCGCGCACGCCAAGGGTCGACCGGTGGTACTGGTGCAGGCCGGCATCCACCCGGGCGAAATCGAAGGCAAAGACGCCGGCCTGATGCTGCTGCGCGACTTCGCCGTTACCGGCAAGCTGCCGCATCTGCTCGATAACGTGGTGCTGGTGTACATCCCGGTATTCAGCGTGGACGGTCACGCCAATTCATCGCCGTATCACCGCATTAACCAGAACGGCCCGGAAAGCATGGGCTTTCGCGGCCAGGCGCAGTACCTCAACCTCAATCGTGACTACGTCAAGGCCGACGCGCCGGAGATGCGCGACTGGTTGAAGCTGTGGCAACACTGGCAGCCGGACCTGTTCATGGATATCCACACCACCGATGGCGCGGACTACCAGTACGACCTCACCTGGTATCTGGAAGATGCCCACAAGCTGGACCCGGCGGTAAGCGCCTGGCAACAGGACACCTTTGCCAACAAGGTAATGCCCGCCTATGAAAAGCGCGGCCACCTGCAGTCAATCTACCTGGAACTCAAGGACGGTCGCGACCCGCGCAAAGGCATCGAGAACTTCGGCTCCGGACCGCGCTTTTCCACAGGCTACGTGGCGCTGCAGAACCGCCCCGCCCTGCTGGTGGAAACGCATATGCTCAAGTCGTACGAGAACCGCGTGCTCGCCACGCGCGATCTCGTCGAGCTGACGCTGGAACAAGTCGCGCGCGACGCTGCCGCCCTGCTGGCCGTCAACCGCAAGGCCGATGCCCATGTCATCGCTCGCGCCGCCGACCCGAGTGCGCGGGTGCCGGTTACCTTCAGGCTCGACCCGCAGTCCACGCCATACACGTTCAAGGGCTACGCGTTCCAGATCACGCATAGCGACATCTCCCATAGCGACTGGATTCAGTACGACCCCAGCCACAAGCAGAACTACACCATTCCAAATTGGAACGGCCTGCTGCCCGACCTCAGCATCACGCCACCCGCCGCGTACGCGATCCCGGCGCAATGGGATCAGATCATCGCCAAGCTCGATGCCCACGGCATCGGCTACCAACGCCTGACGCGGGCAGTCAAGGTCAAGGCCGGCACTTATCAGCTGGACCACCCTCAGTGGGCCAACAAGCCATTCGAAGGCCACCTGATGCTGCGTGACTTTCAACTCAGTGAAGTCAACCGCGAGGTGGAGCTTCCCGCCGGCTCGGTGATCGTGCCCATGAACCAGCGCGGCGCGAATGTCGCGATCCATCTACTGGAACCGCAGGCCCCCGACTCGCTGCTGCGCTGGGGTTTCCTCAACGCGATCTTCGAGATCAAGGAATACGGTGAGCCACGCGTGCTGGAAAAGCTGGCGCGCGACATGGAAGCCAACGATCCAGCGCTGAAAGCCGCGTTCGATCAAAAGCTCCACGACGACCCCGCGTTCGCCGCCAGCCCGGAAGCACGCCTGATGTACTTCTTCGAGCGCTCGCCGTGGTACAGCGCGCAGGATGTGGGGGCGTATCCGGTGTTCAAGTTGGACGCCGGGGCGCTGCAGCAAATCAGGGCTGACTGAGCCTGCGTCACGCAGCCTTGGCGAAGTGCCGCGGCCTGGCATTCACGACGCGATGTGAAAGAAAGGGGGCGCTCTCGCGATGGGGCGCGCCCACATTCCGCGATAGAACAAGAACCTAACCCACTACCTCAAACGGCCGCATCATCTCGTTGGATGCATGCTCCAGCAGGTGGCAATGCCATACATAACGCCCCGTATAACCCTCGAAGCGAATGATGTAACGCGTCACCATGCCTGGATACACCTGTGCCGTATCCTTCCAGCCGGCCTCGTGAGCCGGTGGCGGCTGCGCTGGCCCGGTGTAGCGCAGCGTCTTTGAATCAAGGTATGCGTCCACATCGAACGGTCGGCGATCCAGGATCTGAAAGCGCACCAGATGCAGATGGATCGGATGCGTGTCTTCGGTGAGATTCACCAGGCTCCAGATCTCCGTGCTATTCAGGCGCGGCTTCTCGCTCACCGGCTCATGCCAATGCTTGCCGTCCAGCAACATCAGCATCGGCTCGGCCACGCAATCGCTGTACTCATCGATGGTCAGCACGCGTGTGGTGGAGGCCGAAGATTCCGGCGTGCGCGGCACCTCGCGCAATATCGCCGGCACGCGACTATCGTCGCGCTCCTGCCCTGCGGCCACGTCGAAGCGCATCAACGGTAGCGTATCGTTCATCAACTCCAGGCTGCTGCCGCCCAAGCCGGCGAAGTCGATGATGAGATCGGCGCGCTCGCCCGGCGCGAGAAACAGACTGGTCTGCGTCACTGGCGCGGCAAGCAAGCCCTGGTCGCTGCCAATCTGCAGGAAGGGTCGCTGCCCACGCAGGCTCAATCGGAAAAATCGCCCGTTCGCCGCATTAAGCACGCGAAGGCGGTAACGGCGCGCACGCACATCATGCCTGGGTAGCAGCGTGCCGTTCACAAGCATGGCGTTGCCAAACACTTCCGGCACCCAAGGCGCATCGCTCACGCCCGATACGGGATAATAAAGCTCACCCTGCTCGGTCAACAGGCGATCGCTAAGCACCAGCGGCAACTCGAAATCGCCGGACGGCAAGCCGAGTGCGAGTTCGTGCTCGTCGCGTAACAGGTACATGCCGAACAGGCCCGCATACAGATTCAGCCGCTCGATGCCCATGGTGTGGTCGTGGTACCACAGCGTGGCGGCATCCTGCCGGTTGGGGTAGGTCTGCCGGCGCGCCTGACCTGGCACGAACCAATCGGTGGGATAACCATCATCCGACGCTGGCACGCGGGCACCATGCACGTGTACCACCGCGCGCACCTCCGGCTTGTCCGCTTCCGCTCCGCAGATGTGGTGATCGATCGGCAGGAAGTGCTTGGTCGGAAGCTGGTTACGCCACTCCACCGCCAGGGCTTCGCCGCTGCGCGCCTCGATGGTCGGACCCGGCAGGCTGCCGCCATACGTCCATACGCGCGCGGGCGCCAGGTCACGATGAAAGCGCTGCTCGGTCTCGCGCATAGCCACCCGCAGCGGACGACCCGCGGAAGCACGCAGCACCGAGGGCACCGGCAACGGATCCACGAACGGCGCAAGACGCGTGGGATCGAGCAAGCGCGGCACGTTGGCCTGATCGGCCACGGCGTGCTGGCACAGCGCACCGGCCTGCTTGCCATGCATGGTCATCGGCATGTGCATGCCCCATGCGCGAAGACTGCCCGCCCCAGCCAGCCAGCCCATACCCTGCAGGAAACGACGACGCGACGGATGCAAGCGCGAGGCACTCCAGGCGAGTTAAATGCGAAACGCCCCGGGCCGAGGCCCGGGGCGTCGTTATCACCTTAAACGATCAACCGCGCGGCGTGTGGGACAGGCTGGCCCACGGCCACGGCGACGGCTGTTGCACCGGCTGGCCGGTCTGTTCGTCCAGCACCAGCTTGCGATGGCCGGCGAACGGCTGGGAGAAGTCGAACAGATGCTCCAGCGTGCCCGCTTCGGCGTCGAAGGAACCGCCACCGATGCGCTTACCGTGCAGCCAGTTGTCCTCGATAAAGCGCGTGATCGAGCTCTGGTCGGTCAGCGTGTGGTCCACATGATTGCTGCGCGCCCACGGCGAGATCACCAGCAGCGGCAGGCGCGGACCGTAACCGCAACGACCCTGTACCGGCTGGCCGTTGCCATTCACGCCGGGCAACGTGCCGTGCGCCTTGCACAGACCAGCGCCATCGAGTGCATCCTGGCTGCTGCTGGAGGCGTTCACGCGCGGTGCCGCCTGGTGGTCGTACCAGCCGTCGGAGTCGTCATAGGCGATCACCACCGCGGTATCGCGCCACTCCGGCTGCTGCTGCAGGAAGTTGATCACGTGCACGATGAACTGCTGTTCGTCCAGCGGATCGGAATAGCCCGCGTGACCATCCTGGTACCCGGAGGCCTTGAGAAAGCTCACCGCCGGGAAGTTGCCGGCGCTGACCGCCGTGTAGAAATCGTTGAGGTCGTACTGGTGGTTCGCCGCATCGCCCTGATGACCGATCGCCATCACCGAGCTGGGACGCGCGTGCGTGGGGTTGGCGGTGGAGGTGTAGTACTGGAAAGGCTGGTGATGCGGGATGTAGTCTGCCTTGGCCACCTTGGTCACGCTGGACGTGGTGCTGCGCTTGCAACCGGTGGTGCCGTTGGCATTCACGTGGGTCAGATCGAAGCCACCCTCGAAGAAACCCCAGCTCGCACCGGCATCGTTGAGCATATCGCCAATATTGCGACCACCCAGCTGAACCTGATTGCCCGACGGCGACGAGCACACGTCACCGATCGGATCGGCGTCGCTGATCAGCGTCTGGCCGCCCTGGCCGTCGGCTACCACGGCCCCGGTGCCGTTGAGCGTCTGCGTCACGCCATTGGTTTGGCCGGACACCAGGTTGATCGCACCCGGCGTCGAAGGACCGAACGTGGTGTTGTAGCTGTTGTCGCTCATGGCGAACCACTGCGCATAGTTCCATAGCGCGGTAACCGTGTTGCCGTCGTAGTAACCCATCACCTGGCCCGCCCCATTCTCATCGGCGGGTGCCCCGGGCAGCGTCTCGCCCGAGCCGGTGTACTTGGGGAACAGATCCATGGCGCCGCCATCGAACGCCTGCTGCTCCGGACCGTAGTCGTGATCCTGATCGGCGGTGGCGGCCTGTGCGCGAGCGAGGCGGAACGGGTTGATCGCGCCGCTGCCGTTGGCGCTATTGGCCTGGTTGGGGTTGTGCGTGAGCAGCGCATTGCTCAGCCCATTGACCTTGGGCGTGAACGGACGCGCATAGAAGGTCGGCTCGCCAGGCGCATTGGCGGCATTGGGATAGGTGCCGAAGTAGTGATCGAACGACACGTTCTCCTGGAAGATCACCACCAGGTGCTTGATGGGCGTGGACGTATGAAAGTCCCCATGGTGCCAACGGGCATCGGTGACAGCCTCCGCATGCACCGGGAGCTGGGCGAGAGAAACGGCGGAAGCGCTGAGAACGCACGCGGCAATGCAGACTGCGAGTTTGGTTCGCATGAAAGGCCTCTTTCGGTCGCGGTGGTGCGCTTCCCCTCAAGCGCTGATTGGCGCGGACCTTAGGGAGTGAAGGTGACAGGCGGATAACAAAACGACATCGAATTTTCATGCGACTGTCGCACTTGTTTGCGTTAGCGCAACAAGACCGCCAACAGCGACACCACAGCACCAAGCGGACCCGCCGACACCATGGCCAGACTGGCGACACTGCCCTCTTCCGTCCCCACGTCGCAGGCCTTCGCCGTGCCTGCACCCTGAGCGGCTTGGCGGCGCATCCGTTGGCTAGCGTGGATTTGCGCTGGCGCCTGGTGTGGGCCTGGCCACACGGGGCCGCGCTACCCCCGCCGCCCGCGCGTGGCTGGCCCTGGTTGCACAAACCGCCCCTGACCTTTGACACTGTTTGGACCGTGACTTGCGGCCTAGCCTGAAAGGTCACGATGGCGACACGGAGGTTTGGTGCCCCGCGCTCGCTCGTCATCCTTGCCGCCCATGCGGGCACCGACCCACCAGAGGGAAATCCATGACCAAGCCGTATATGAAGCCCATCGCGCTCGCCGTGAGCCTGGCGCTGTCGCTTACCGCCTGCGGTAAGCACGAGGAGGCCCAGCAGGCCGCCCCGGCCCCCGCCAGCACCGCCCCTGCCGCCGCCCCTGCCGCCGCCGGCACCACCGCGGCCGCTGCGCCCAAGAGCGTGTTCGATGTCAGCGAACTGGACAGCAACATCCAGGCCTGCCAGGACTTCAACGGCTTCGTGAACAGCAAGTGGGTGGCCGCCAACCCGATCCCGAACGACCGCAGCCGCTGGGGCGCGTTCGACAAGCTGGCCGACGACAGCCTCAACACGCAGCACGAGATCGTCGACGCTGCCGCCAAGGACGCCGCCAACGCCAAGGCCGGTTCGATCGAACAGAAGATCGGCTACCTCTACGCCGCCGGCATGGACGACGCCGCCATCGAAAAGGCTGGCTTTGATCCGATCAAGCCGCGCCTGGACGAAATCGCCGCGATCAAGAACGGCAAGGACGTCGCCGACTACATCACCAAGAGCTTCTCGCAGGGTGACATGCAGGTGTTCATGTTCGGCGCCAGCGCCGACTTCAAGAACGCCAAGATGCAGATCGCCGTGGCGTTCCAGAGCGGCCTGGGCCTGCCCACCCGCGACTACTACCTGGATGACAAGTACAAGGACATCCGCGACGCCTACGTCGACCACATCGCCAAGGCGTTGGAACTGACCGGCGTGGCCGAGGCCGACGCCAAGAAGCAGGCCGGCCAGGTACTGGCGTTCGAAACCGAACTGGCCAAGGCCTCGCTGGCTCCGGTGGAACTGCGCGACCCGGCCAACCAGTACCACTTCGTCAGCGTGAAGGAAGCGGACAAGATCACCCCGCACTTCAACTGGGACGATTTCTTCAAGGCCCAGGGCGTAACGGTCGACAAGGGCTTCTCGCTGTCGCAGCCGAAGTTCTTCGCCGAATTCGACAAGCTGCTGGCCAGCGCGCCGGCGGACCAGTGGCAGGCCTACCTGCGTTTCCACGCCATTGACGATGCCTCGCCGTTCCTGAGCAAGGCTTTCCAGGACAACAAGTTCGACTTCTACGGCAAGACCCTCGCCGGCCAGCCGGAGCAGAAGCCGCGCTGGAAGCGCGTGCTGGGCGGCGTGAACGAGTCCATGGGCGAAGCGTTGGGCCAGCTGTACGTGGCCAAGGTGTTCACCCCGGAAGCCAAGGACCGCGCCAAGGAGCTGGTGGACAACGTGCGCAATGCGCTCAAGGCACGCATCCAGACGCTCGATTGGATGAGCGACGAGACCAAGGCCAAGGCCATCGCCAAGTGGGATACCTTCCTGCCCAAGATCGGCTACCCGGACAAGTGGCGTGACTGGTCGGGCCTGGAAGTGAAGCCGGGCGACTACTACGGCAACGTGCAGGCCGCCGCCAAGTTCAACTACCAGTACGACCTGGCCAAGATCGGCAAGCCCACCGACCGCCTGGAGTGGGGCATGACCCCGCAGACGGTCAATGCCTATTACAACCCGACCGACAACACCATCAACTTCCCGGCCGCGATCCTGCAGCCCCCGTTCTTCTACGCCAACGGTGACGACGCCATCAACTACGGCGGCATCGGCGCGGTGATCGGTCACGAAGCCAGCCATGGCTTCGACGATGAAGGCAGCCAGTTCGACGGCGAAGGCAACAACGTCAACTGGTGGACCAAGGCCGACCGCGAGAAGTTCGACGCGCGCACCGACAAGCTGGTCCAGCAGTTCAACGACTACACGCCGATCAAGAACAAGCCGGATGCGCACGTCAACGGCAAGCTGACCCTGGGCGAGAACATCGCCGACCTGGGCGGCCTGAACGTGGCGTACGACGCCCTGCAGGAAGCGCTGAAGAAGAACACCCAGGAAGCCGGCGAGAAGATCGAGGGCTACACCCAGGACCAGCGTTTCTTCCTCAACTGGGCCCGCGTGTGGCGCGGCAGCGTGCGTGAGAAGGAGGCGCTGCTGCGCCTCAACACCGACCCGCATGCTCCGGCCTCGCTGCGTGCCATCGGCGCGCCGTCCAACATGGAAGCGTTTGCCACGGCGTTCCAGTGCAAGCCGGGCGACACCATGGTGCGTTCGGGCGATAAGCAGGTGAAGATCTGGTAAGCCCCCGCCGCCGCGCTTCGGCGCGGCGGCCCTAGCTTCTGCAAGATCCGGAAGGCGTCGTGCGCAGGCACGGCGCCTTTTTCGTTGCGCCGCCGCTTGCCCCTATCCCATGGCAAGTGCATCGTGCGCGCACACGAGCCGTGCACCATTTACATGGTTCCATGCGCGCGCCCGTATCCCTGGGGAGCCACGATGCGCATTGCCGCACTACTGCTGTTGGCCATGGCCGCGCTGACCGGCTGCGCCGGCGCGCCCCGGCAACCGGCGCCGCCACGGCTGATCTCCGGCGCCATGCCGGAGGGTTACGACACCACCGTTCGTCTGCTGGCCTCGGACATGGAGCAGTTCGTAAAGCGCTCGCCGGAGTTCTTCCAGGGCATTCGAAACTCAGCCACCGGCGGCTCGCTGGACATACTCGCCATTTCCGGCGGCGGCTCGGGCGGCGCCTTTGGCGTGGGCGCGCTGACCGGCCTGAGCCGCGCACACGCCCGCCCACGGTACGCGTTGGTGACTGGCGTGAGCGTGGGCGCTCTGATGGCCCCCTTCGCCTACCTGGGCAGCGACTGGGACGATGCCATGCAACAGGCCCTGGGCGGCGACAAAACGACCGCGCTGCTGCATTCGCCCAAGCGTACGCTGTTCGCGCGTCTGCTGGTGCCACTGGGTTTTCATCACGGCCCGCTGTTCCAACTGGTAGACAGCTTTGTGACCCCGGCGATGATCCAAGCCGTCGCACGCGAAAACGCCAAAGGACGGCGTTTGCTGGTCGCCACCACCGATATCGACAAGCAGGAAACCATGCTGTGGGACATGGGCGCTATCGCCACGCTCGGCGGCGAGCGCGCCCGTGAAACCTTCCGCGATGTGCTGGTGGCGTCGGCCAGTGTGCCTGGCATGTTTCCGCCGGTGCTGATGCACGTAACCGACGGCGTGCACCACTACGACGAAATGCATGTGGATGGCAGCGTCACCGCGGCGGTGTTCACCACGCCCTTGATTGCCGAACTGCATCCGGAAACCCTGTCCTCGCTGCGCGGCGCGCACATCTACATGATCGTCAACGGACAGATGCACCGCTTTCCCAAGAGCACGCCGGTGAAGACGATCAACATTCTCACCAACAGTTTCGGCGCGGGGCTGGTGTACAAGACGCGCGAAGCGGTAGCCGAAACGATTGCCCTCGCGCGCCAGCTCGACATGCAGTTCGAGATGACCTTGATCCCGATGGACTACCCGATGGGCACTTTCATCGATTTCCACCCGCAGACCATGCGCGCGCTGTTCGACTATGCCGCCGATTGCGCGGCCAGAGGACGCCTGTGGGTGACGCCGGAGCAAGGCCTGCGGCGCAACCTGATGGCACGCAGCATGCCGGTGAAAGGCCCACCCTCATGCCCCATGGACGACCCGGACATCGGCGACGGCAAGCCGCTGGAACGCACTCAGCCTTGACGCGCGCGCCGGGCCTCGTAGGCCTTCAGATGCGCATATGCCGTGCGCAGCAGCGTCAATGAATCGCCCTCGGCGCCGGCGCGCGCCAGCAGATCGCCAACCACATGGTCAGCCTCGATCGGAGCGCCCTGCTCCAGATCCCGCATCATCGAGGCACTGAGCGCCGAACCGCCTTCGGTAAGCACGCCGCGCGCACGCGCCAGCACGGCGTCGCTGGGGGCATGCTGCTGAAGCTCGGCGACGCGGCGGCAGTTGTCCAACATCTGCAAGGTCGCCCACTCGCCGCCCGGCGCCGCCATGATGTCGCCCACCGGTGCGCGCATCAGACACGTCATGCCGGCGAGCGAGGCGAGAAACACCCACTTGTCCCACATGTCCTGCAGGATGGTGGTGCTCAGGCGCGGCTCGAACTTGGCTTGCGACATGACCGCCAGCACGCGCTCCACGCGCGGTGAGCGCGAACCATCGCGCTCGCCAAAGGTCAGCCCGTGCGACGCGTTGAGATGACGCACCACGCCTTGCGCATCCAGCGTGGCGGCAATCACGCATTGACCGCCGAGCACATGCTGCGCACCAAAGCGCGCATCGAGCAGGTCCAAATGGCGCATGCCATTGAGCAGCGGCACGATCACCGTGTGCGGCCCCACGGCGGGAGCCATGTCTTCGATCACCTGCGGCAGGTGATACGCCTTGCAACTGAGCAGGATCAGATCGTAGCTGCCATCGATCGCCCCAGCCTGCACGGTGGTGGGTGCGGCGAGTGTGGCGTCGCCATGGCTGCTGCGAATGAGCAGGCCATCGCGCGCCAGTTGGGCGGCACGACGCTCGCGCACCAGAAAGCTCACATCCTGGCCGCTTTCCAGCAGTCGCCCGCCGAAATAGCCCCCGGTGGCGCCCGCGCCAATCACCAGTATCCGCATGGCTCGATCCTCTCGTCAGTCAGATCGCGAAGCCTACCGCATGCCTCCGTTCCCCCAGCCGGACCAAGTGCCTGCGTCCGCGCGCCCACCCCGACAATAATTGCAACTCATTCTCATTAACAATAACATTACCAACCACGCCGCCCCGGGACCGCCCAACGATCCCACCGGTTTTGTCCCACTTCACCGCTTTGACACCCATGTCGCGACCGACGCCCGCCACCGCCAGTTCGTCGTTTCGCCCGGCCCAGCGCTTGCGCTGACCGGCCCACCACTGCCCCGACGAGCATTTCATGGCCTACATCAAGAGCCGCAAGCACAGCGCCACGCGCAACGCACTCGCTACCACCCTCCTCACTGGCCTGGCGCTGGCCCAGCCCGCGCTGGCCGCCGACACCCCGCCAGACGCCACCACGCAGCCCAAGAACCTGCCCAGCGTGCAGGTGCAGGCAACCGCCGTGAGCGACTACAAGGTGGATAACCTCGCCTCGCCCAAGTACACCCAGCCGGTGCTGGATACCACCCAGACCATCAGCGTGATCGGCAAGGATCTGTTCCTGGAGCAAGGCGCCACTACGCTCACCGAGGCGTTGCGCAACAGCCCGGGCGTGGGCACGTTCTACGTTGGCGAGAACGGCAGCACCTCCACCGGCGATGCCATTTACATGCGCGGCTTCGATACCTCCAGCAGCATCTTTGTCGATGGCGTACGCGACCTGGGCACCATCTCGCGCGACATCTTCAATACCGAGCAGGTCGAAGTCATCAAGGGGCCGGCCAGCACCGACAACGGACGCACCGCCCCCACCGGCGCCATCAACATGGTGAGCAAGCAGCCGGAACTGGCCAATGGCGTGTCCGCGTCCTTCTCCTACGGCAGCGCGGACCAGCGTCGCACCACCGCCGACTGGAACCAGGCGGTGAGCAGCAGTGCCGCGTTCCGCCTCAACGTCATGGGCCAGGACAGCGGCGTACCGGGGCGTGACCAGGTGCAGAACAATCGCTGGGGCGTCGCGCCCAGCTTCGCCTTCGGCCTGGGCACGGCCACGCGCGTCTATCTCAACTATCTGCACGTGAAGCAGGACAACACACCCGATGGCGGCGTGCCGACCATCGGCCTGCCCGGCTACAGCTCGCCCGACCCCAAGCGCCCGTTTCTCACGAACGCGCCGGAGGTGGATTCGTCCAACTTCTACGGCACCGCCGCCGACCACGATCGCGTCAGGGCGGACATGTTCACCGCACGCGTGGAACATGACTTCAACGACCACGTGACCTTGCACAACACACTGCGCTGGGGTCGCACCACCGAGGATTATCTGCTCACCTCGTTCATGGGTAGCGCGGCCAACCTGCTTACGCCCAACCCCAGCGATCCCTCCACCTGGACGATTGCCCGCAGCAACCCGACGTTCAAGCATTCGGCCAACCGCATCCTCACCGATCAGGCCAACCTCACCGCCAACTTCGACACGGGCGCCATCACGCATAACCTCAGCACCGGCATCGAATTGACCCAAGAAAAGGCCACCACCATCGGCCAGGCCTCAGTCAATGGTGCCTTGTGGCCGGCGGCCAATCTGTACGACCCGAACTGGAACGTCAGCGTGCCCGCGTACGCACAGACCGGCGCCTACACCAATGGCAAAACCGACACAGCGTCGGCCTATGTGTTCGACACGCTCAAGTTCGCCGAACGCTGGCAGGTCAATGCCGGCGTGCGCATGGATCACTACACCACCGACTACAGCAGCGCCGTGCAGTGCGGCACCAAGGGCAACCCGGTTTGCGGCAGCCTGCCCAGCGCCAGCATCGTGCCGGGCCTGAATACGCGCGTCAGCGATAACTTGTGGAACTGGAAGCTGGGCGTGCTCTACAAGCCTGCGCCGAACGGCTCGGTATACGTGAACTACGCGGTGTCGGCCGAGCCGCCGGGCGGCAGCACGCTCACCC
>NZ_JAELTT010000437.1 GCF_016428975.1 Dyella sp. ASV21 | reverse complement strand
GCAACCTGGGTGATGCGTCGGGTGCGGTGACCTTCAACGGCGGCGACCTCACGGCGACGCAGTCGATGAGCACGCAGCGTGCGATGACCATCGGCGCCGGCAACGGCTCGCTGACCACGCAGGCCGGCGTAACGCTGGCGGCGCAGGGCGATATCGGCGGCACCGGCGGCCTGGTGAAGAACGGCGCGGGCACCCTGGTGCTCTCGG
>NZ_JAELTT010000436.1 GCF_016428975.1 Dyella sp. ASV21 | reverse complement strand
CGACTGCGGTTTCAGCCGGTCGTTGCAACACACTAAAGACTGCGCGAGCAGCGGGAGTGTTGCAAGATGTCCCAGCGACCAAAGATTTATTACACCGACGCCCAGATAGGGATGATGTGGGATCGATGGCAACGGGGCGAGTCACTTCATCAGATCGCCCGGTCGTTCGATCGACACCATTCGTCGGTACGTCGGATTCTGTCGGAAACCGGTGGCATCCGGCCCGC
>NZ_JAELTT010000435.1 GCF_016428975.1 Dyella sp. ASV21 | reverse complement strand
TGGCGCGCCCATCCGATCTGCGTTTCACCTTTCACCCGGCCCACGGACCGGCCCTCGATGTCGTCCGCTTTACCCTCACCGAAGGCCTCTCGCAGCCCTTCCAACTGGCCCTGGAACTGAGCAGCCCGCAGCCGGACCTGGACTTCGGCGTGCTGCTGGATCAACCGGCTCTGTTCTGCCTCTGGCAGGGCGCGCAGGCGGTGCGCCATGTGCACGGCGTGGTGTCGGCGA
>NZ_JAELTT010000434.1 GCF_016428975.1 Dyella sp. ASV21 | reverse complement strand
AAAAAAAAAAAAAAAAAAAAACAAAAAAAAAAAAAAAAAAAAAAAAAAAAAAAAAAAAAAAAAAAAAAAAAAAAAAAAAAAAAAAAAAAAAAAAAAAAAAAAAAAAAAAAAAAAAAAAAAAAAAAAACAAAAAAAAAAAAAAAAAAAAAAAAAAAAAAAAAAAAAAAAAAAAAAAAAAAAAAAAAAAAAAAAAAAAAAAAAAAAAAAAAAAAAAAAAAAAAAAAAAAAAAAAA
>NZ_JAELTT010000433.1 GCF_016428975.1 Dyella sp. ASV21 | reverse complement strand
TGGCGGTCGCTCCGACTACGTCCTCGATGGCCTCGCGCATCAATCCCCCTTAAAGAGCTCGCCTCTACGGCGTCGCCACGAACATTACCAGCAGTTCCCCGCCTATCCGGCATGTCCGTTCTGGGTCCAGCCTGTGTGAAAACACCCCGTAAGCGAACGCACCGATCCTAGCGTCATACCAGCCGGAGTGTCGCATGAAGCGATTCGTCGAAGGGGTGGATCGGTCGCAGAGCGTGCTGTTTCCCGAAC